>NZ_JBHFHW010000004.1:310906-391337 GCF_057333975.1 Stenotrophomonas sp. AGC87 | reverse complement strand
CACGCGCCCCCCCCCCCATGGAAACCCCATAAGGATGGCGGATGTGGGGTTAAGCCGAGATACGTGCAAAAATGCCCCCCAGAATTTGATTTCTTCCGTGAAATCATTTGGTTGCCGGATTTTTGTTGGTACCTGAACTGTCGGCGCGATCGGGCCGCAACTGCGCCAGCAACTGCTCCAAGGTGTCCTGGCGCACACCGGCACGCAACGCTTCGGCCTCGGCTTGTTCACGCCGTTCTCGCTCCTTGGCCAAGTCGGCGTGAGCATTGGCCAGCTTGACCCGTGCGCTCTCCAACGCTTGGGCGTCCTGGGTCCAGCGTGCCAGCAAGGCCTGGTACTCCGCAGCCGTAAGCCGCAGCGCGTCCAGCTCCTTCCGCTGGTCGTCCGCAGCTTGCCGCACCTGCGCCAGTTCCCTCTCTAGGCGGCTGTGGCGTTCCAGCCACTGCCCGTTGTCGCGGTTGAGCTGAACCAGTTCGTGGTTCTTGGCGGTCAGCGCCTCGTTGGCCTGGCGCAGCGCGACCTGCAGTTCCTGCACCTGGTGCTCGTGGCGGCGCTGTTCCTGTTCGCGTTGGTCCTTGACCGAGGTGCGGTAGTGCTCCAACGCCTCGCGAGCATGCTGGTGCTTCTGCTCCAGCGACTGGGCATGCGCCTCGTGCTCCGCCAGCCGCGCGGTCAGTCCCGCGATCCGTTCGCCGAGCTGCGCGACCTCGGTGACCCGTTCGGCCAAGGCCTGCTGGGCTGCGGCGTGGGTCGTCTTTTCTTCGCGTAAGGCAGTTTCAATGCGCTGAAGCTGCGCGCTCAGCGTGGACGCCTCCTGCTGGGTGCGTTCCAGCGCCTCGCTACGCTCCTGCAAGTGCGCTTCGAAGCGCTGCCGGGCCTCGGCGATTACAGCCTCGGCCTCCTCGTGTAGGCGACCGGCAAGCCGACCGACCAGGTCCTGTAGCGCGTCGCTGACCGCGACCTTGGCGCCAAGGCCTTGCCCTTCATCTTCTTCCAGCTCCTTCAGGTAGCGGTGAATGGTTGTCTTGGAGCCGGTGTTGCCCAGCGCCACCCGCACCGCGTCCACCGACGGGTGTTTGCCCTGTGCCCGCAGCGCATCGCGGGCCTTCTGGATGTCGCTCTTGTACAAGCCGCCGCGTGCCATTGCACTCTCCGACTATTTCGTAATGTATTACATACCACGTAATTACATACCAATCAAGTTACACTACTCGCCGAGTACGGGTCGTATTTAAAGGCGGGATAATATTGAATTATCCCGCGTAACCAGCGTTTCGGCCATTTCAAGTCGTCAAAACAGTACGAAACCGCCCAAGGCTGGCGATCCCTGGGTAGTATGGCCCAGAGCGGAAAGGAGGCCAGCCGGGGTGCAAGCAGGCGCCGCCACCGAACTCGTTGGCCATCAAAGGACTGTGCATGCCGATCGAACGTATCGTCATCGACAATTTCAAGTCGTTTCGCCATCTGGACCTGCCCCTCAACGCCCACATGAACCTGGTGGTGGGCGACAACGAGGTCGGTAAGTCCACCCTGCTGGAGGCCATCCACGTGGTGGTCACCGGGCAACTGCATGGGCGCAATCTCGCCTACGAGCTCACGCCCTACCTGTTCCACCAGCCCGCGGTGCAGGAATATCTGGCGACCCTTGCTGCAGGCACGCCGGCTTCGCCGCCACGGATCTCCATCGAAGCCTATCTGGGCGCAGATGTCGCGCTGGCGTCGTTGCGCGGCACCAACAACTCCCTGCGCTTGGATACCGCCGGCATCCGGCTGCTGGTCGAGCTCAACGACGACTACCGCGAGGAGTTCAACGCCTACCTGCAGCAGCACCAGGGTGCGGTCAGCCTGCCGGTGGAGTACTACACGGTGCGCTGGTATTCCTTCGCCAACAATGGCGTCACCGCTCGCAGCATTCCGTTCGATTCGACCATCATCGACACTCACGGCATCAAGACCTTGTCCGGTGCCGATCGCTATATCGCCGGCATCATCGATCAGGCACTGACGCCTGCGCAGCGCGTCTCGCTGTCGTTGAGCTTCCGCCGCATGCGGCAGAGTTTTTCCGAAGAGGCGGACGTGGCGGCCATCAATGCGTACCTGACCGAGCACACCGGGGACATCAGCCACCGGGCGCTGACGGTGGGTGTGGACACATCGCCGCGCTCAACATGGGAAACCAGCTTGTCACCTTACCTGGATGAGCTCCCGTTCACCCAGGCCGGCAAGGGTGAGCAAAGCGCGGTGAAGATGAAGCTGGCGATGCACGCGGCCGGCGCTGCCCACGTGCTGCTGATCGAGGAGCCGGAGAACCATCTGTCCTATTCCAGCATGACCCAGCTGATCGACAAGATTGCGGCCCTCTCCACCGCCCAGCAGGTGATCATCGCCACCCACAGCAGCTTCGTGTTGAATAAGCTGGGCGTGGACAACGTGATCCTGTTCAGCGCGCAGGGCCAGATGAAGCTGGACCAGCTGCCGAGCGATACCCATGACTATTTCATGAAGCTGCCGGGCCACGACACGCTGCGATTGATCCTGGCCAAGCAGGCGATCCTGGTGGAAGGCCCTTCCGACGAGCTGATCGTGCAGCGCGCCTACAGCGACCACCATGGCGTGGCGCCGATGGCTCGCGGCGTAGACATCATTTCGGTCAAGTCGCTGGCATTCAAGCGCTTCTTGCAGATTGCAGATCGGCTGAAAATCCAGGCCAAGGTGATCACCGACAATGATGGCGATATCGCCGTTGTGCAGGAGCGCTATGCCGAACACATCAACGCGATCTATTACGATTCCGACGAAAGCGCCCCATCGCTGGAAGAGCAGCTGATCAAAGCCAACTCGCTGGCCGAACTCAATACCGTGCTGGGCAAGACGTTTGCCGATGAGGTGGCGCTGCTCAAGTACATGAAGGGCCATAAGACCGATACGGCCCTGGCGATCTTCAACAGCCCGCACTCGATCAGGTTCCCGGACTATGTCCAGCGCGCCATCACCTAACCGGGTCCTGCTTTCGGCGGCCGGCTCGGGCAAGACCACCTTGCTGGTCCGGCAGGCCCTGGAGCGGCCTGGGCGTCGCATCGCGATTGTCACCTACACGCTGGAGAATCTAGAAGAGATCCGGCGCTCGTTTGAGGTCCACGCCGGTGCGGTCCCCGTGCATGTCACTTTGCACAGCTGGTATGGCTTCCTGCTGTGCCAGTGCATCCGCCCGTACCAGGCAGCGCTTTGCCCTGAGCCTCGCATCGAGACCATCCTGTTCGTAGAAGGTGTCACCAATAACAGGGCCCCACGCACCCAGGTGGCGCGCCACTACTTGGCAGGCAACCGGATGTATTCGGACCGGGCGGCCGATTTCGCTGTGCGCTGCGATGAGCTCACCCAAGGTCAGGTCATGGCACGCCTGGCGGCCATGTACGACGAGCTCTACATCGACGAAGTTCAGGACCTCGCCGGCTTTGATCTGGATCTGGTCGAGCGGCTGTTGAAGAGCGGCATTGCCATCACGTTGGTGGGTGATACGCGGCAGGCGACGTATGCCACCAACTATGCTCAAAGGCACAGCCAGTATCGTGGACCCAATCTGGCAGCGCTGTTTCAGATTTGGGAGGCGGACGGCTTATGCCAGCTGGATCACCGCCTCATCAGCCTTCGCTGCGTCCAGGCCCTGTGCGATATGGCGGACACGCTCTATCCGCAGATGCCGCGAACCCAATCAGGCAATGGCGAGGTCACCGGGCACGATGGCATCTACCTCGTCGCTCCAGCGGATGTTGAAGCGTACATGCAGGAGTTTGCGCCCACCGTGCTCCGGCATGACCGGCGGCAAGCGTGCGACGGACTACCGGCCGTGAACTTTGGGCAGTGCAAGGGCCGCACCTACAGCCGGGTCCTCATCTTTCCGAACGGCCCGCTGACACAGTACCTGCGCACGGCAGATGCAGCGCGTATCACCGCCCCACCAAAGTACTACGTGGCCTTCACCCGGGCGCGGCAAAGCGTGGCCTTTGTGTATGCCGGCGCGTGCGCGTTGCCGGGTTATCAGCTCTATGCGCCCGCCAACGCAGACGCATAGAGCCACGGGCGATCACATTTTCTTCAAGGGCGCCGCGGTGGGCTGTGGTGGCACCGGACCCGGGTCGTTGAAGCACAGCATGACCTGATCGATGTCAAATTGATCGGCCAGCACGCGGGCGATCACCGCATGCACCAGGTCCAGGTCGACCGAGGGCGCAGCGACGGTGATGGTGGCCGCGATCGCACGACCGCGCTCTTTGGCGGGGACTAGGCGCAGGTCATCCACCGCTTTCACGCCGGGGTCGGTAAACATCGCCGTACGCACTTGTTCCAGCTCGGCTTCATTCATGTTGGCGGTGACTCCAGGGAATGTGATTGTCAGGCGGGATAGGTCTGAATCTTGCAATCAAAAAACACCGGCCTTGCCAGCAAGGTTGGTAGGCGGGGGACAGGCTCCGGCCGATGACGACTGTCGCCAGCGACCGCTGCAACCCTGAGCGCGCATCTTTGAGGCTCCGGTGGGCTTCGGGCGCATTGAAACCAGAAGTCGCCACCACGGACCTACCTCGGGGTATTGCTTCCGGCCGGTAGAAGACCTCCACAAACGTGATCTCGATGCGCCACCTCTCACAGAGCGAGACTGACGACGGGTGGTCCCATCCGCCCTTGCGTCATATTTGTCGCGCTCGCAGTTGTCAAGAATTAGCCTCCATGATTTGGATTGGTTGATCGGATCCTATTTCCTGCGAGGCTTGGACCGAAGCCCCGGTGGTCTGCGTTGCTTAATAGGTTGCTTCAATCTCCACCGGCTCCATTCACTAGTAGATCCTTCAGCTATGAAGGTGACCAGAACCCACTTCAGTAAGGGAGAGAACCCCACCTCAGCATCACGAAGCAGGTTGGCCCAATACCTTCCGACTAGGAAGGAGAATAGACTCATGGCAGTGACAGACGATGCGAACCACGGCCAACTGATGTCACTGACGTTCGCTTGGATGCCTTTCTTGTACATGTAAACTGCAAACACCAGAGCAGCGCACTGCATCGAGATCACAACCGCGGTCGGCGTCGCCCGGGCTCTGTGGAGGGCGGCGGCGAAGAGAGTCTCCGCAAACGAGAAGCCGATCAGCAATAGAGCTGCACTCAGCATCGCTGGACCGAACTCCGCAATTCCGGCGAGTGACAGCACGATTGGAAGGAATGCAAAGGGGAGTGGCTCCAAGCAGAGGGTTGGATAGAATTTCACGAACAGTGGCCATCTCTTTACCGCGACCAGAATGATGTCTTGCATCATCGCAACTACCAATGCAGCAGCCGCACTCGTTAGCGCAATCGACACCGGTATCCAAAACATCATCTCTTCTGATGCCGGCGCGAAGGGCACCATGGCCGCTGCGCCCCAAATCGCTGCGGCCAAGAACGCGCCAATTGGGAGTGCGGCTGGCTTCCACATGGTCATACTCTGATCAGAATACGTGGCCAAATAGTCAGGCGCTCAAGGTCTGCACTGACGGCTCTGCAGCCATGTCTACGCCTCACCGTCATAGGGCCTCCCTTCCCCGGGGGGGGGCATAGGCCTTGATGGCGGTATCAGTCGATACCCAACCCGCGGCAGCGTCTGGATCATCTTTTCCTCAAACGGACCATCAATGCTTCGCCGCAGGCTGGACATCTGTGATCGCAGAAGATCCCCGTCGGGCAGGTCGTCACCCCAGAGAGTGTGCTCAAGCTGCCGCCTGGTCACAGCGGCAGGACTTGCCCGCATCAGCGCTTCAAGGAGCTTCCTGCAAGCTGGGTACAGATGCAGTCGTTTTCCAGCCCGTGTGGCCTCCAACGTTCTCAGGTCCAACGTGAGCTCTCCGATCAGCAGCCGCCTCCTTGTTACGCGTCCCTCCGTACGGGAAACCAACGCCTCTAGGCGAACTTCGAGCTCCGGGAGCTCAAAAGGCTTGGTCACATAGTCATCTGCACCGGAGCGGAAAGCGATGATTTTGTCCGAGAGCGCAACCTTTGCAGCCAACATCACAACAGGAACTGAAACACCGTGATTCAACCGCAGCCTTCTCAGAACCTCCGGGCCTTCCATGCGAGGAAGCATCCAATCAAGAATGACTGCGTCGTAACCATTGGACGCCGCAAAGTGAAGGCCGGCGATGCCGTCCCCGATGGTATCAAGCTGATGCCCTCGGGCCTCGAAGTAGGCCAGAATCTTCAAAGCGACTTCTCGATCGCGCTCAATCACTAGAATTCGCATGTCACGACTGACGGAAGCCAAGGAGCCTCAGCGCATTGAATACAACCAACAAGGTTGAACCTTCATGCACTGCCACAGCCGGTCCAATGCCAAGACCTAGGATGGTCGCAGGAACCAACAACGCTACGACGCCCAGGCTCACATACACGTTCTGACGGATCACCCGTTTCGTGCGTCGACTAAGCGCTACAGAGAATGCAACCTGTCTCAAATCCTCAGACATAAGCGCGACGTCGGCAGTCTCCAGCGCTACGTCCGAAGAGGCGGCACCCATTGCAATTCCGACGCTGGCACTAGCCATTGCGGGTGCGTCATTCACACCGTCGCCGACCATTGCCACTCGCTCCGTCTCCTTCAACTGACGTATTGCCTTCACCTTGTCGTCAGGCATGAGATTTCCCCATGCCTCGTTTAGACCCACGTCCGTTGCCACGGCTTGAGCTACAGTCTGGTGGTCGCCAGAGATCATGATCATTCGTTGGATGCCCAAGCGCCTTAGCTTGTCCAGGGCTTCACGCGCCTCTGGCCGGGGCGTATCCATAAGGCCGATGACACCTAGGTCGCGATCACCTAGGCGAACGGCCATCGTGGTTCTGCCGGCGTTACGGAGCTCCTCAATGGCAGACTCCGCACCCGCGGATAGAGCGCCAATGCCGTCGTTACCGAACATTTCTGCCTTTCCTATCCACACGTCAATGCCGTTCACCTTCGCCTGAACGCCTCTTCCAGCGAAGTTAGCGAGGTCTGTCGCTACCATGACCGGTCCATCGCCCAGGCGAGTATTACCATCTCGAACGATAGCTGCGGCCAAAGGGTGGTCACTTAAAGCCTCGACGGCGACGGCAACGTGAAGCAGTTCCTGCTCTGTCGTTCCCTGCATCACTTTGATGTCGGTAATTCGCGGCTTGCCTTCAGTGAGCGTTCCAGTCTTGTCGAACGCGATGGCGCGGATCATTCCTAGCTCTTCGAGTGGCGCCCCACCTTTGATGAGCACACCACCACGTGCCGCTCTTGCGATGCCCGCCAGAACAGCACTTGGCGTGGCTATGGCCAGTGCACAGGGGCTCGCTGCCACCAAAACTGCCATAGCACGATAGAAGCTGTCACGGAATGGCTCATCAACCACAACCCAGGAGAAAAGGAGGAGCACAGCCAGAATCAACACCGCGGGAACGAATACTCTCTCGAACTTGTCCGTGAAGCGCTGCGTGGGCGACTTCCTAGTCTCAGCCTCACTTACCATCTTGACGACGCGGGCCAGTGCCGATTCGCCTGATCGACGCGTGACTTCAACCTCCAGGGCGCCGGAGCCATTGATAGTGCCGGCGAAAACACGTGACTCCATTACCACCGAATCAGGTCGATCCCGTGCTAGAGCAGCGTCATTGACTGCCAGCTTATCAACCGGGATGCTTTCCCCGGTGACAGGGGCTTGGTCAACGCTGCTAGCCCCTTTGATAACGAATCCGTCCGCCGGCATCCGGTCATTGGGACGTACGACCACCACATCTCCAGGTATCAACGATTCAACCTGGACTTCCACGACCTGCCCATTCCTCAGCACCCTGGCAGTTTCTGGGGCAAGCTTGGCGAGAGCTTCTATCGCACGTTTAGCCCGGCCCATCGCGTAGTGTTCAAGGGCGTGACCGAGACTGAAGAGGAACAGAAGCAAGGCGCCTTCGGCCCATGCGCCGAGCGCGGCTGCGCCTGCCGCTGCAACCAGCATCAGCGTATCGATCTCAAAGCGCTTCAGCTTGATGTTCCCGATCGCCTCGCCAAGCGTGAACCAGCCGCCAAAGACGTAGGCTGCTACGTAAAACGCTGTGGGGATCCAGGGCGTTTGGGTCAACCCAAGCTTTTCAATCGCAAATCCCACGATCAGGAGCAGGCCGCAAGCAAGTGAGAAGATCAGCTCACTATTGCCACCTAGCGTGCCCCCGTGGGAATGACCGGGGTCCTGTCGGTCCTTATGATCGTGTCCTTCGTGCTGATCCTTCAAATCTCCCCTCGGACTCGGTGGCTCTTGCGCTACACCCAGCGCCTCAAGCTTCGCTCTCAGCTCCGCCTCGCCTGTCTTGGCTCTCTCGTACTCGATGCTTATGCCACCAGCTGGGCTGGTGGTGGCTTCAATGACGCCTGGTACGGCCTGCACTTGCGCCGCAATTGTCCTTGCCTTTCGTGCGTGAACGGCCGAACCAAGCTCCAAGAAAAGGTGGCCATACCGATCACCCAACTCAATGCCCACGGATGCCGCCACCTCTCGCACTCGCTGAAGCGAGACGATCTCGGGGTCGTAATGAATGCAGAGCGTTCCGAGAGCTTCGTCGCTACCCTCGCGAATGTGCACGCGCGATACTCCCTCCATGTCCTGAAGACCAGCGACCAGCCTCTGGACGCAGCTGTCGTCCCGAGAGACACCTGGGAGTATTACTGGCAGTTCGAGTTCTGTGGTCAGGTTCATTTGTTCCCTCCAACGTCATAAAAATGGAACGGGAAGTCCGGCAGGCAGATGCTCTGCCGGGCCCAAACACTCCATCATTCAGTGGACAGTTTCCGGTTGCCCTTTCGGGCCTGCCTTGGCCAAGCGCCCCGCAAATGTCGGCAGCACAAGAAGTGTCAGTACTGTTGCGGTCAACAGGCCGCCAATGACCACCGTGGCGAGAGGCTTCTGCACCTCAGCACCAGATCCACTCGCAATAGCCATTGGAATGAAGCCAACGATCGCCACCAGCGCGGTGGTCACCACCGCGCGAATTCGGCTGCCGGCACCGTTCATTGCAGCGATCAATGGACTGTCACCTGCATCAAGCCTCTCTCTGATGGCTTGCATGAGCACCAATCCATTCAGGGTCGCAACACCCGATACCGCGATGAATCCGACGGCGGCAGATACCGAGAACGGCATACCACGCACCAGCAACGCGAGAATTCCGCCAACCAGGGCCAGTGGGACGCAGGTGAACACCAGGCCCGCCTCCTTTGCGCTGCCCAATGCCATGAACAGCAGGCTGCCGATCAATAGGAAGACAATCGGAACAACTGTCATGAGTCGCTTTTCAGCCCGCTGCAAGTTCTCGAACTGACCTCCCCACGTCATGTGGGCGCCCGGCGGAAGCTGTACGTCCTTCACCGCCGCCTGGGCCTCTCCAACAAACCCGCCCAAGTCACGACCGCGAACATTTGCCTGCACCACCACACGACGGCTTCCATTGTTTCGACTGATCTGGTTCGGCCCCTCGCTGATCTCAATGCGTGCGACAGAGGAGAGCGGCACGATGCCCCCAGTTGGAGTTGCAATCGGCAGTGACGCGAGCTGATCGGGGTCATTGCGTGCATCGTCGCCGAGGCGCACAACAACATCGAACCGGCGGTCGCCCTCGAAGATCTTGCCTGCCGCAGCGCCGCCAATACCGGTTGAAAGCGCGTCGCTCACGTCCGCTGCCGTGAGGCCATACTGCGCAGCTGCAAGATGATCGATTGCCACATTGAGCGTGGGCAGGCCGGAAATCTGTTCAACACGGACATCCGCTGAGCCCTGGACATTCCTCAGCTTCAGCGCGACCTGATCGGCAACAGCTTGCAGTTGCTCGAAGTTGTCGCCGTAGATCATGACGGCCAGGTCCGTACGCACGCCTGAGATCAGCTCATTGAAGCGCAGCTCGATGGGCTGGCTGAATTCAAAGCTGTTGCCTATCTGCGAGGCGGCGATCTTCTCAAACCTTGCAATCAGATCCTCCTTGCTCAGGGAAGAGTCTGGCCACTCCTTTCTCGGTTTAAGTACGATCACACTGTCGGAGATGTTGGTCGGCATGGGGTCGATAGCTGCTTCTGCAGTACCGGTCCGCGAGAAGACCGTCACAACCTCTGGTTCAGCAGCAATGGCCTTCTCCAGCGCCAATTGCATAGCCAACGATTGCTCAAGCGACGTAGATGGCACACGCAACGCTTGCATAGCGAGATTTCCCTCATCAAGCGTTGGCATGAACTCTCGACCCAGCATCGTAAAGCCGACCACGCCCATTGCGAGCATCACGAGGGCGCCAGCGAACACTGCCTTGGGCCTACGAATCGCCGCTTGGATCACCGGTTCGATGCGGCCGCGCAGGACGCGGATGATGGCTGTCTCATGTTCTTCGTCCTGGTCGCCCTCGTGTCCTTCCTTCTTCGCGTGGAGCTTGGGCTCCCTGACCAGCAGGGCAGCCATCGCCGGTACGAAGGTAAAGGAGAAGATGAATGCGCCAACGAGGGCGAGCATGAAGGTGGCGGCCATCGGGTGGAACGTCTTGCCTTCCACACCTTCCAAGGTAAGGATCGGTGCGAACACCAACAGGATGATCACCTGACCGAAGGCTGCAGGACGCGCCATCTTCCTCGCCGAGTCGGCGGCTACACGCAGTCGCTCCATGGCATTGAGGGGTCGGCCAAGTTCGGCACGCCGCTTGCCAAGCATCAGCAGGGTGGACTCGATCACAATTACCGCGCCATCTACAAGGATTCCGAAGTCCAGCGCACCCAAGCTCATCAGGTTGCCGCTGATACCGAACTTGTTCATGCCGATAACAGCGAACAGGAACGACAGCGGAATGACCAATGCGGTGATGGCTGCCGCACGCAGGTTGCCCAGGAGCAGGAACAGCACAACTACGACCAGCAGGGCACCTTCGGTCAGGTTCTTGGCGACAGTCTTGACAGTGGAGTTAACCAGCACACTACGGTCCAGCACTGGCTCTGCGAAGATATCGGCGGGCAGAGATTCATTGACCTGTGCCAGGCGCTCAGCTGCAGCTTGAGCGACGGTGCGGCTGTTGCCGCCGGCGATCATGAGCGCCGTGCCCAGTACCGCCTCATGACCATTTCGGCTAGCTGCACCAAGCCGTGGGGCGCGCCCCATACCGACCTCGGCAACATCGGCCACCCGGATGACCACACCGTCCTTGGTGGCAACGGGCGACTGAGCCAAGTCGTCGGTGGTAAGGGCAAGGCCGTCGGCCCGAACGACCAGGCCTTCGCCCGCACGCTGGACGAATCCGGCGCCAGCCTGGACGTTGGAGCGTTCCAGTGCTTGGACCAGATCGGCCAGACCCAAGTTGTATGCCGCCAGTCGAGCGCTGTCGGGGTAGATGCCGTATTCCTTGACGTACCCACCCACCGTATCAACACCGGCCAGGCCGGGGCTGGAGCGCATCTGTGGTGCGATGATCCAGTCCTGGACAGTACGCAGGTACGTTGCGCGCTCCTGGGCGGTTCCAAGACGATCGCCCTCTGGTGTCAGGTAGACCTCACCCTCTTGCCAGCCAGCCTGGCCGGGCTTGGCCAGCTTCTTGGGGTCGAATGGCTTGAAGTCCACCGTCCACATGAGAACCTCGCCCAGCCCGGTTGTAACCGGGGAGAGCATGGGGGACACGCCCTCGGGCAGATCTCCGGCAGCCTCCCGCATCCGCTCTGCCACCTGCTGGCGGGCGAAATAGATGTCGGTCTGATCAGTGAAGATCGCGGTGACCTGAGAGAAGCCATTGCGTGATAGGGAGCGAGTGGTGTTCAGACCTGGGATGCCGGCCAAGGCCGTCTCCAGAGGATAGGTGACCTGGCGTTCAATCTGCTCCGGAGTAAGGGCAGGTGCGATGGTATTGATCTGAACCTGGCGGTTGGTGATATCTGGTACAGCATCGACTGGCAGCTTGCTCAGTTGGAACAAGCCAAAGCAGGCAATCGAAGCAGCCAGAAACACCACGAGCCAACGGAACTTGACCGCTGCTTCAATGATGATCTTGAACATGGTGTATGAGTTCCCTTAGTGGCCGTGCTCGGCTTCGCCCTTGGCCAGTTCGGCCTTGAGCAGGAAGGCATTGGCGCCTACGAGGCGCTCACTACCTGTCAGACCGTTAAGGATTTCGATTCGATTACCTGCACGACGGCCAGCGAGTACCGGCGTTGCCTTAAAGCCTCCCTCGACAGCAACGAACACAACACTTCTGCCATCAACGCTTTGGACCGCATCCGCCGGGACGCTCATGCCTTCAGCTGCGCCATCGGCGATGATGACGGCCGAAACGGGGGAGCCGGCCGGTGGCAACTTCTCCGAAATTGGTTTGGCGCGAATGGTCGCGGTGCCTCCCTGCTGCATCACATTCGCAGCGGCGGCAATCACCTCAGCTTCGAAGCTTCCGCCCGGGCCAGTCACTTCCAGCTTCATTCCGGGCACCGCGAGAGTGGCCAGTGCTGGCGGTGCAGTGAATACGAGTTCATTCATGTCCGGATTGGAAACCTCCGCAACAAGCGTTCCAGCTGAGACGACACCACCGGGCGTCACTTGGACGTTGCCAACCACGCCAGCGACAGGACTGGAGATTGTCACCCGGCCGGAACTGTCCGGAGATCCACTGGCCGCTACCTGTGCACGTGCAGCACTAGCGGCGGCATCAGCGGCCAAAGAGCGCGCGCGCGAGGCCTCCAGCTCCTGGCGAGCCACTACGCCCTGCTCGACAAGAGACTTGTCGCGGCCGTAGGCCAGGCGGATGGCTTCGGCCTCCGCCGCAGCGGCAGTGGCGGCGGCTTTGAAGGTCGCAGCTTCTCCACTGACAATGATCACCAGGGGCTGGTTGCTCTTGACGGCTGTACCCGGCGCAACAAGCACGCGCTCAACGCGGCCGGTGACCGTTGAGGCGATGGCAGCACGCCCCCCGATGGCCGGCTCGACGCGACCTGCAAGGCGGGTCGATGCGCCACCGCCGCGGCCGACAGCCACCACGCCGATGCCAGATGCCTTGATCTGGTCAGGCGTCAGCTTGACTACACCTTCCTCGGACTCCTCTTCGCCATGTTCGCCATCACCATCACCTTCACTGTGCGCCTCGGCGGAGCCCGGCTTTGCGTCAGCTGCGTGATCGTCGTGACCATCATCCTTTCCAGCCGGCTTTTCTGCCTCCGTACCGGTGGATTTGGCATCCTCCTGCGCCCCGCCACTGCATGAGGTCAGCGCGCCGGTCATCATCAAGGTAGCCAGCAGCGTCGCTCCGATGAGCGTCTTGTTTCCGTACTTGTTCATTTTGCCTCCACAAACGGTGCGCGCCCTTCAAGGCGGGCGAGGTCGATTTCTGCTGCCACCCGGCTAAGACGGGCATCCACAGCACTGCCACGCGCAGCGATCAGGGTTGATCGCGTGCTGCGCAGCTCCAATTGCGATATACGACCTGCCTCGAATCCGATGCGGGCCAGCCGATAGGCTTCATCTGCGGCCTGTACGCTTTCATCCGCTGCTCGTACGCGGCTGTTGGATGCCTTGAGACTCGCTACCGCTCCCAAACGGGCCGCCTCACTGTCACGCCTCTGAGCCTCCAGAACCGCTTCGGCAGCACGTTGTTCCGCATAGGCCGCCTGGATCGCACCGCGGTTACGATCGAATAGGGGGATCGAAAGGCTGATGCCCACGTTGTAAGCTTGGTCGCCCGCTTGGCGGAAGCGCGTCTGAGCCACGGATGCACTCAGTTGTGGCAACGCACGCTTGCGCTCGACATCGATAAGGCGGCCGGAGGCTTCCGCTTCAGCTTGGGCAATGCGAACGGCAAGCGGGGCGACCTCAATAGCGACTGGGTGAGAGGGCACGCGGTCAAGCAGGCTTTCACCGATGTCGGTCAGGGGGCTGTCCACCAAGGACACGCCGGCCAGGCGAGCAAGCGCCGCATCCCGGTAGGCCTCGGCCTCATCCAGGCTTGCCTTTGCATTGGCGACCTCGCTCCGTGCCTGCACACCGCGCAGGTTGGGCTCACGTCCCTCGCTGACCATCGCAGCTACCGCCTTGGCGTCCTGTTCAATCAAGGCCAATGCCTCGCTGGCCAACTCATATCGGCGCAGCGCAGCCTCTGCTTCGGCGTATGTCGCCGCCAGGCGACCCGCTGCGTCACTGCGCATCAGATCACCCCGCAAGCCTGCAGCCCCAGCCTCCGCACGCGCGGCGCGCACTCGGGCCCCTCGTTGACCCCAAATCTCCAGCGGCTGGGAGAGGGTGACAATGCTGTCAGCGTTTGAGAAACCTTTGTAGGGACCAGTGCCGTAGGCGTTCTCCGCTTCGATGGAGACCGTCGGATTGGGCAGTGCCCGAGCCTGTTGTACCCGCGCCTCGGCTGCCTCAGCCAGCGCGACGCCTTGGACCGTCGCAGGCATCTGGTTCAAGCGAGAAAGCAACGATTCGTAAGATGGTGCAGTTTGAGCAGCTACATGTCCGATTGGCACCAACGCCAACAGAATAGCGACAGTCAACCCGGTCGCTGAAAGCGACCGGCCTGGCAAAATCGACATAAAAACTCCCGTAAATTATCTGAGCGAACGACCCGCAAGTGCGAGGCAGAGCCAGATCAGATACGGGGGGGGCGCATGGGACCGTCGAGTCGTAGCGCGTAGACGTCCACGTGCTCGGTACTGTGCAGCGAGATCCGGCCATCGGCGAACAGATCGTCGTGACCGGCAGCTGGGAGGCTTGCCGTTGAATGGTGGCAATGCCCATGGCCACAGGCATCGGCACTGGACGAATCCTTGCTCTTGCTCGACTCGGAGTCTGAATCACTTTGCAAGGCGTGCACATCGCCCACGCTGACCGTCGCTTCTTGCGCGCACGCCAATGCCTCGGCCACAGGCACGACCACGAACGCCGCCAAAAGCAGCAGCATCAGGTATATACGAATAGCAGGCAGAGAGCGACGCATTGGGAAAGGTTAGCAACCTCTTTTGGACGGATACAATTACATAAAAACACTACGGTGGCTGTGCTTGAACGCACCCTAGCCCCGTTCAGGTCGGGACCCAGGGAATCAACCCACAAGGATAACGGCCCATGTGAGGGCGACATTGCAAAGAGCCACGAACACAGCGGCCGAACCCATATCTTTAGCGCGACCCGCCAGCTCATGGATCTCTGGGCCATACCGTTCGATAACCGCTTCGATGGCGGAGTTCAGCAGCTCCAAGGCCAGAACAGCCAGCACGCTCCCCATTAGAAGTGCTCGCTCAACCGCTGAGTGGCCCAGCAGAATCGCTGCCGGTAGTGCCACCACGGCCGCGACAACCTCGAGTCGAAACGAGGATTCATGCAGCCAAGCTGATCGTAGTCCTTGGAGGGACCAGCGGAGCGCCTTGAAAACGCGGGCAATGCTCCGCGGACGATGACCGTACATATCTGCCACTGTGTTGCTTCCTTAATTTAGGACCCCAAGAGCCGCTGCTGGGCGCTTCCAGCAGCGTGCTCGTTGTCGCCCGTTATGAAGTGGACCCGGCGTTGATGGAACAACCGGAGAAAAGATTCAGGCTTTCGTCCAACGACTTCGTCCGGACGTTCATGAGGCCGAGTACAGAATGGAAGAGGTTGTCGTGGCTGGCCGGGCGGTTTGATCGGTCCCGGACACATTGAAGGTCCAGGTTGTTGCTGCTCTTCATGCCCTCGGACATCCACATGACCATGGGCACTTTGATCTGAGTGTCGGGAGCAATGGCATAGGGGAGACCGTGGAGATAGACGTTCGCCTCTCCCAGTGACTCACCGTGGTCGGAAACGTAGATCAATCCAGTGTCATGGCTCTGATCCTGCTCAAGCATCCGGATGGTCTTTCCAAGGAAGTCATCTGTCGCAAGGACTGCGTTGTCATACGCATTGACGATCTGCTGGCGCGTGCACTTGCCCAGATCTGCATTGCGGCAGTCAGGCGTGAACTTCCTCAGATCCTCGGGATATCGCTTGTAGTAGCTCGGCCCGTGGTTCCCCAGCTGATGCAGAACGACCACAACATCACCCGGATTGTCATCGATAGCGTCATGCAATCCCCGCAACATGATCTCATCGCGACACGCTTGGTCATCGCACAACCCATCCTTGGTAGGCACGCGGAAGGACTCAAACGCCAGGTCCGCGCAAACCCCCTTGCAACCTGTCTGGTTGTCCCGCCATAACGTCTTGATGCCAGCTCGCTCAAGCACATGGAGCAGCGACTCTGAGCCCCTGATCTTGTCTCGATCGTAGTCTCGCCTTCCATACACCGAGAACATACAAGGCACGGAAACTTCAGTATTTGACCCGCAGGCAGTCACGTCCGAGAAGTTGACGACGTCCAACGCTGCCAACTGTGGCGTTGTCTGTCTGCCGTATCCATTCAAACCCCAGTTCTGCGCACGAACCGTCTCACCTACAACGATGACCAAGAAGTGGGGCTTCGCGCCTGGCGGATGAGGCGTCATCATGGCATCGGGGCCAACCACTTGGATCGGACCGCGCTCCGCACGGGTGTCTTCTCGCACAACCTTCGCAATGGAAGCGATGTAGTTTCCAGGGTTTGCAAGGTATCTGACTTGCTTGTGATTGCGTATGAGTGATGAGAGGTCGTCGAATGACGCAATTGCCGCGCCAACGATTACAACAACCGCCATGCCAAGTAGAAGCACTCTTGCAAGTATCGCCCGCGTCACATTGGAAGAACGTTGGAGCCTTACCATGCATACCGCGATAGCTGGCACGACGCCTTTAATTAGTACCGCAAGAAAGAAGCCCCAGGTCAGCAACTCTCCGGCTTCAGCGCCGTCGGTCTTCAGCACATTTCGTACCATGCTGGCGTCGAAGTAGACGCTGTAATTGTCTGAATAGTAGGCAGCAGTAGCGGACACGACGAGAAGCAATGCAAGAACCGGCTTCACCGTCCATCGAACGCATAGCAATCCGAGAATGAGCACATTCAAGGCAGTGAGGATCGCTCCCGTAGAGATAACAAGTAGCGCACGAGCTGCTCCGTCCGCACCACTCTTCGCAATTACTTCTGCGAAGAACGCGCTGTTGAGAAAGAACGTGAAGTACATCGCCACGATGATAATCAACGTGTTGACGCCCAGCTGCGGGCCGCAGATGGGCTTGCCAAGACGGCCCAGTGGATCTGAGCCTAGGCCCCCGCGCGAACTGCCTCGGTTGAATTCTGTTTTCACGTAATGCATTGGTGATTCCTTTTTATTGACCACCGCGCGCGCCCCTAGCGCACACGGCCGCCATTGCGCGTTCCTAGATGGAAAGCCATCCACACATATGCAACGCCTGACACCAGCGAAGGGGCCAGGACCGCGGTCCGCAGGTTTTGGGTCAGTGACAGCAGTGCAGCCGAGATCCACATGAAGAGACGCTTGTCTGGGTGCAGCTCCGCTCCCCGACGCGGGAACAGCGAGCTTCCGGTTGCCACCATTTGGGTGGCAACCAAGGCAAATCTCGGTTCGTCGACAGGCCCAAAATCGCGCACACCAAGAGATGCGCCGATGGCAAGCACGGAGGTTGCCATCAGTAGTGCCGCTCGATCGCGTGCAGTTCGGAGATTGGTAGATGTTGAGAAGGGCATTCAGGTCGCCTTCTTCAAGGCGGCGCAGTACTGGCCGGCGACTGCACGTGCAGCCACGCGTCGGCCGAGCGCACGGAGCGCCCAGCAACAAGATGTGTTCATGGAAAGACCTACACAAAGGTGATCGCAGAAGGACTGACAGGCGCGTTGCGCCTTTTATGCGATCAAAGCCTGGGAGGTCTAATCAGCGTGTCCGGGATGTGGGACGTCATGGGCTGTTCGTAGAACGTGTGCCCGCCTTCATTTCTTGCGGCTTCGGCACTGGTGAAACCGTTGGACGCCACAAAAGTGCTGCTGTGGTGGCAGTGACCGTGACCACAAGCGGCATGCGCCTTATCGGGGTGGCCATCGCCTGGCCCTGCCACTTCCTGGTGTGACTGCTCCTCAGAGAAGCAGACCGAAGCATCAACGACAGGCACGATGATCATCACTGCGAGCAGCAGTGCCAGAGCGTAGCGCTTGGCATGGATGACAATGGAAGGCACGTGTGGCTAGGACTGATACATTTGAGGCCGGAAAGATACCTTGGGTACCGCTCATCAGCAAGCTGACGCTTATTCATCAATCTCGCGGGCTCGAGTGGCCTCTGCGAGTCAGGTGGCCAGGCAAAAGCTGGCGCGGGAAATTGACGGAATCCGGCATCCGAAGAACAGAAAGTTAACGTTTTGCCTGAGCTTCCGCACGGTCACGCAGATTGAGCTGCGACGGATTAGGTCGGGGGCCAGCTGCGCCACGTGACAGTGCCGGGTTCAAGCGCAGCCGCCAGAGTCCGAGCTCAGTCGGCCAAGCCTGGTCATGCAGCCGTCTTGCGCGCGTCGGCACCTGCCCGGCGGGCATCACCTAAAATCTCGAAGGCTTCCTTGATCACATACAGGCCGATCAGGGCGCCGATCACGAAATCCGGGTACGGGCTGGCCAGCCACCACACCAACAGACCGGCCAGGATCACCCCAACATTGGCGACCACATCGGCCCGCGTGAACAGCCACGTCGCTCGCAGATGCACTTCGCCGGACTTTAGCGGTGCCAGCATGCGCAGCACCGCCATATTGACCGCCAGCGACAGCAGGGCGGTGCCAATCATCCAGCCGCTGACCGGCTCGGCGCCGTACATCACCCGGCGGCCCACCTCAACCAACACGCCCACACCCAGCACAAGCAGCACGCTGCCGCTGACCCAAGCGGCATTGGCCTTGAAGCGCGCCGTGCGCCCGATAGCGACCAGGCCAATGGCATAGGCGGTGGCATCGGACAGCATGTCCAGAGCGTCGGCCAGCAGGCCAGTGGAATGGGCAATCCAGCCGGCGATGCCGCCGATCACGGCCATCGCCGCGTTCAACGCTAGGGCGATCCAGAGGACGCGCCGCTCCTGCGCATTCTTGGCCTCGTGGTGGCAGCCGCAATCACTCATCGGAACATCTCCAGTCGCAGGGAAGCCGGGCCCGGGCGGGTCGCTGGCATGACACAGCAGGTGAGTGTAAAGTCCGTAGCTACTACGGAGTCAAGCGTACTACGAATGAAAATCAGTGAGGCTGCCGACGCCAGTGGATGCCACCTGGAGACGATCCGCTATTACGAGCGGATCGGCCTGTTGCCGCGCCCGGGGCGCTCGGGCAATGGCTACCGGGTCTATGGCCCGGCCGACATCGAGCGGCTGCGCTTCATTGCGCGCGGCCGGGACCTAGGCTTCAGCCTGGAGGAGGTCCGCAGCCTGCTGCAGCTGGCCGGCGATGAGGAGCTTTCGTGCGGGGACGTGGACCGGCTGGCACGCAGCCATCTGACCGACGTGCGGGCGCGCATGGCCGACCTGGAGCGCATGGCCACCGAGTTGGAACGGGTGATTGCCAGTTGCCACGGTGGGCAGCGGGCTGAATGCACCATCCTGTCGACCCTGCGGCAGCCGGTCGCTGTGGAGGCCACGCGCCAGTGACCGAACTGGACCGCTACCTCGATGCAGCCACGCGCCAGAACACGGTGCGCAGCTATGCGTCGGCGCTGCGGCACTTCGAGGTTGAATGGCAAGGCCACCTCCCAGCGACACCGGACAGCGTGGCGCGGTACCTGGCCGCGTATGCGCAGACCCTAGCCGCCAGCACGCTTCGCCACCGGCTGGCCGCCATTGCCTCTTGGCACCGCGACCACGGCTTTGTCGACCCGACCCGGTCGCCGCTGGTGCGCAAGGTGCTCAAAGGCATCCAGACCCTGCACCCGGGCCAGGTCAAGCAAGCCGCGCCGCTGCAGATTCGGCGGCTGGTCGAGCTCGATGACTGGTTGGCTGCCGCGATCGCGGCGGCGCATGCCCGGGGCGACGGAGCGGCGGCGCTGCGCCATCAACGCGACCGAGCGTTGGTGCTGCTCGGATTCTGGCGGGGCTTCCGTGGCGATGAACTGCTGCGTCTGGACGTGGCCCATCTCACGCTGGTGCCGGGACAGGGGATGACCTGTTTCCTGCCGCGCAGCAAGGGCGACCGCCAGGCCGCCGGCGTCACCTACAAGGTGCCGGCGTTGTCGCGGTTGTGCCCGGTGGAGGCGACCCAGGTGTGGCTGCAGGCGGCCGACCTGCACGAAGGGCCGGTGTTTCGGGCGGTTAACCAATGGGGCCAGGTGAACGCCGAGGGCCTGCATCCCAACAGCTTGGTGCGCCTGCTACGCGAGTTGCTGACCAGTGCCGGCTTTGCCGATGCGGGGCTCCACAGCAGCCATTCGTTGCGCCGCGGCTTTGCCAGCTGGGCCAACGACCAAGGCTGGGACATGAAGGCGCTGATGGAGTACGTGGGCTGGCGCGATGTGCAGTCGGCCATGCGCTATCTCGACGGGCGTGACCCCTTTGCCCGTGACCGCATTGAAGCAAGCCTGCCCAGTCCAACCGCGCCGGTACCGGCGATGGCACTGCCGGCGCCCGAGGGCAAACCGGCCTTGCAGCTGCGCCTGCGCATGGTGCTGACCCCGTTTGCCCGCACGGGCCGCGGCGCGGCCAAGGCCCGAGGCCGGATCGAAGAGATCTGCTTGGCCCCGTTCCAGGCTGTGCGCCTGAACACTGCCAGCAGCGAGTACCAGTTGACTGTTCCCACCGATCCCGACCGGGATCTGGATGAAATCCTGGCCACGTTGCTCGATGACATGCACCGCATGGCCGATACGCACCAGTGTTTCCTGGAAGCGTCTCTCAATACAGACGACGGCCGGCACTGGGATTGATCCCCTCATAACCTCCGGATCCAATGGCTACCCTTCACGAGACCGCCTACCCGCGACTGAAGCCTGATCCCACCGCCAAGGAACTGGAGGAGATCTATACCCCCACCGCCGCTGAGATTGCATTCGCCAAGCAGCCGACCACCCAGCCGGGACCGCAGCTGGCGGTACTGATTCATCTCAAGCTCTTCCAGCGCCTGGGTTACTTCACGGTGTTAGCCGAAGTGCCCGAGCGGATCCGGAAGCACATCGCCAAGGCCGCCCGACTCGGGCGCGTATTGGACACCGACCAGCTCGAACGTTACGACGCTTCCGGTAGCCAGCGCCGCCATATGCCGCAGCTTCGGCAGTTCATCGGGGTACATCCCCTGGACAAATCAGGCTTGGCCTGGCTGGACACGGTGGCCACCGGAGCAGCCCAGACCAAGCACACCATCCCGGACATCGTGAACGTCCTGCTCGAAGAGCTGGTGCACCACCGCTACGAACTGCCAGGCTTCCGCACCCTGGAGCTGGCCGCCATCGGCGCACGTGAGCGGGTCAATCTGGGCTACTACCGCAGCATCAGTCACGCGCTGACGCCTGCCACGCGCACGCTCATTGACGAATTGCTGCGCGCACCGGAAGGCTCCAGATTTACTGGCTGGCAATCGCTCAAGCGCGAGCCTGGCCGACCGACCAACAAGGAGGTCCGGTTCTATCTGCAGCACATCCGCATGCTGCAGCAGTTGGCCGAGCAGCTGCCTCCCATCGATGTGCCGGTGCCCAAGCTCAAGCAATTCCGTGCAATGGCTCGCGCCTATGACGCCAGCGAGTTAGCCGAACTGGCTCCGGACAAGCGCTATGCGTTGGCCACCATCTTCATTCGCGCCCAGCATGCCAAGACGCTGGATGACGCAGCCGAGCTGTTCATCAAGCAGGTGCGCGGGCTGGAGAACACGGCCCAGCAAAAGCTGCTGGCCTACCAGCTCGAACATGCCAAGCGGGCCGACTTCCTGATCGGCCAGCTCAAGGAAATCCTGCAGGCCTATCAGCTCGACGGCAGCGATAGTCAGCGCGTGGATGCCATCGATAACAGTCTGGAAGCGGAAGTGTCGACCTTGTTGGCCGAATGCGAAGAACATATGGCATACGCAGGAAAGAACTATCTGCCTTTCATGCTGCAACCCTACGGCGCGGTCAGGCCGCTGCTGTTCAATGGGCTGGAGCTGATGAACTTGCGGGCAACCAGCCACGATGCCGGCATGGAGCCGTTGATTGCAGCGGTGCTGTCGCTGCGCAACCAACGCCGTGAGCTGATCGAGGTCGCATCCCTCGGCCTGGACCCGGAAAAGGACTTCGATTGGATGTCCAAGCTCTGGCGTCAGCACGTGTTTGGCAAGCGGGCCAGCGCGGCAGGCGCCGGCTGGATGCACCGTAAGTACTTCGAGCTGGCCGTGCTGGTGCAGGTCAAGGACGAACTGAAGTCGGGAGATCTCTTCATCCCGAGCAGCGAACGATTTGACGACTACCGCGAGCAGCTGGTCGATGAAGCCACCTTGGCCCAGGAACTGGAAGCCTATGGCCAGGTGTCAGGCTTGCCCACCGACGCTGCGACTTTCGTGGCCGGGTTGCGCGCACAACTGACCGACTTGGCCGACGAAGTTGACGAGCGTTTCCCCGAGAATGTTCATGCGGACATTCTGGAAGGACGCCTGGTACTGCGGAAGGGGCAACGCGCCGAGGTCTCAAGCGCCATTGCCACCGTGGACCGCCTCATCGCCGAACGGCTCCCGGAGTCCAGCATCGTCGATGTCCTGATCGACGCCAGCCAATGGCTGGATCTGCACCGATTCTTCCGTCCGATCGCCGGCACCGAGAGCCAGGTTGAAGATCTCCCTCGACGGGTGATCACCACGCTGTTTTGCTATGGCTGCAACTTGGGTCCGACGCAGACGGCGCGGTCGATCAAGGGCTTCAGCCGTCGCCAGGTCGCTTGGCTCAACCTCAAATACGTGACCGAAGATGTCCTTGAGAAGGCCATCGTGGAGGTCATCAATACCTACAACAAATTTGACCTGCCGGGCTATTGGGGCAGCGGCAAGAGCGCGTCAGCAGATGGCACCAAGTGGAGCGTGTACGAGGACAACCTGCTGTCGGAGTACCACATCCGCTACGGCGGCTACGGCGGCATCGGCTACTACCATGTGTCCGACAAATACGTGGCGCTGTTCAGCCACTTCATTCCCTGTGGCGTGCACGAGGGCATCTACATCCTCGATGGCCTGCTGGCCAACACGTCCGACATCCAGCCCGAGATCGTCCATGGCGACACGCAGGCCCAAAGCTATCCGGTCTTCGGTTTGGCCCACATGCTGGGCATCCAGCTGATGCCCAGGATACGAAACATCAAGGATCTGACATTCTTCCGGCCCGAACCTGGTAGGACCTATAAGAACATCCAGGCACTGTTCGGAGACAGCATCGACTGGCAACTGATCGCGACCCATCTCCACGACATGCTGCGGGTGGTGATCTCAATCCGATTGGGGAAGATCACCGCGTCCTCGATCCTGCGCCGGCTGGGCACCTACAGCCGGAAGAACAAGCTGTACTTCGCCTTCCGGGAAGTTGGCAAGGCCGTCCGAACGCTGTTCTTGCTGCGCTACATCGACGACAACGAGATTCGGAAAACGATCCATGCTGCGACCAACAAGAGCGAGGAGTACAACGGCTTCGTAAAATGGGTGTTCTTTGGCAGCCAGGGGATCATTGCTGAGAACGTCCAACACGAGCAGCGCAAGATCATCAAGTACAGCCAGCTGGTCGCCAACATGATCATCCTCCACAACGTAGAAGGCATGAGCCGGACCTTGGCTGAGATGCGGAAGGAGGGGATTGAACTGACCCCCGAGATCCTGGCCGGCCTGTCGCCGTATCGGACCAGCCACATCAATCGCTTCGGCGACTACCATCTCGACCTTGATAGGGAAGTGGCGCCGCTGAGCTATACAGCGAAAGTCCTTGAACAGGCCCCATAGACGGGGAGATCCGCTATCGGGATAAGGCAATTATCATTTCGTTTCAATTGCTTAGGCAGCTTTTGGCCCTGTACGTAACGATTCCCTGCCGACCCTCTGACTAGGTAGTTGCCGCGGATGCTCCAGCCCGAGAACGGGCCGCTTAGGTACTGGCACATGCATCAATGCTCGCTTTGTCCTTGGAACCACGCAGAGGCAAGAGCGATGCCAGCAGCAGCTTCAGCAGGCCGCCGTAGTAGCCTGCCAGCCTGACTGCGTTCTTACATAATATACATTCCGGTCTTAGCCGAGCCCGTCGAAGCCGTTGCGGCAGTAGGCGTTGCGCTGATTCCGATGCTGATGGCCAGTAGCATGGCGCTTGCAGCCAGCTTCCTCCAAACGGCCTTCTCTTCGCGGCTTATTGCTCGCGCCTCACCGACGATTCCTAGCACCCGCGCCAGCGGAACGCCCGTCAGTCCAGCGAGGGTCGCCGCCACCACCGGGTCCGGTAGCGCTCGGCCTTTTCGGTAGTTCGACACCGCCTGAGGGCTCACGCCAAGGCGCTTCGCGAGGTCCTTTTCCATCTGGACCCCGCACTCTTCTTTCGCCTTGTCAAGCAAAACATTTATGTCCATTAGACTATTAGCCCCTTGTATTGGCAGTACAAGGGGTATTTAATCACCCCCGCACTACATGGACCATGTAGTGCACCCGCCAGTCGGCTCCCCTAGGCCGCTGGCGGGGTTCTAGGGGCTGGGGGCAGGGGTAGGGGCATGACCGTAGAGTTCACGTTGACGTACCGCACAGGCTGCATTGCGGACGATATCCACGCGCGCGACTTCATGAGGGCATTGGGCCTTTACTGCCTTGACCGTGGCGTCTACCCCAAGCTCGCCGCCGAGAAACGCCATGACAGGGCAGGGCGGCCCCACTGGGTCGTAATCGCTGATCTACCGCGCGGCTTCACCGCACCGCTTCCGGACAGGGCTGGCCTGTGGCCTCACGGAATGACCCAAGTGGTACGCTATCGCGGTCAGGTGGCTGCTCATGCAGCGGCTTGGTTTGCCGGCCTGTACACGCGCTGGTCGATATGCGTGCTCCCCGAATTCCTTACGCATTCTCAGAATTCGGCACCTGACACTTTCTCCGGCGTCTCGCAATGAGCGCCGTTGCCTGCATCGTCTCCCTGATCGCCGCTTCCATGTGCCTCGCCCGTGGCCTAGTGCGCATTGGCTCATGGCTCATCAACCGCCGAGAAGAGCAGGGCACCAAGGCAATCCGTGACGCAGCATTCGTCGCCCAGGCACGCGCCGAGGTGCGCAATGTCTGACTCGCTTTCGTGCATCTCACCCGGCCTTTTGGCGCATGGCGACGGCGTTGTCATCGTGTTCTCGCTTCTCATGGCCTCTGTCCTCATTGGCGGGCTGTGGGGCGTCCTTAGCTCGTGGCTCGCCTTGCCTTTGGATCGCGCCTATCGCTGGATCTGGCGGCTACCAGAGTGCAAGCCCGGCCACTGCTTCTGCCGACGCACCTGCATCTGTCTGATTCAGGAGCCGCTGGAATGATCATGTCCCCCGCAGAGATGCTGCCGTTCTTCGTCGGCCTCGTAGCGATCTTCTTCGTCGGCTTCTTGCTGCAAAGGCGCAAGAAATGAGCGGCCATTGCAACTTCTGCGGTGAGCCAACCGTCTACTTCTTCGCAGGCGGTCTTTGTGCTGCCTGCACCGGCAAGAACGCCCGCATCAAGCTGGAAGGGTTGACGCCTGCGCCGCGTCCTGAGCTTGCCGCATTCGATGACGCCATCGGCGTGATGCACGCCTCTGCACGCCGCACCGAGATGGCCTCAGAGGCCATGCAGCGCAACAAGCGCGCATCGGGTGCTTCGCTCAAATCGTACCTCGCAGCGGCTCCGATCGCGTTGACCCCGGAGGGCCAGCGCGAAGCGCTGGCCCTTGGGCTTGTCCATTACAAAACAAGTGACACCGCGTCGAAGACCGGTCGTCTCTCCATCGAAATCGACCCGCTGCAAGCGCGGGCGCAACGGCTGCGCAAGTCCGTTATCACGAGTGCACGACTCCATGACCAAGAAGCGAAGAAAGGATCGAGGCGGGGCAAGTGGTACATGCTCACGCTCACCTACCGAGACGGAAGCCGTAGCGGCCCTCGTGACGTTAGCGAGCTACTTAAACGCATGCGCGGCCACTTCAATCGAACTGTCGCTCGGCTCCGACGGCTCACGGGTCAAGTGTTCCGTTACCTGTGGGTGGGCGAACTCACCCAGCGCGGATGGCCCCACTACCACCTTCTGATTTGGGTTCCGCAGGGCATGTGGTTTGGCCGCGTCGATCACAGGCAGTGGTGGCCGCACGGATCCAGCAAGTTCGAAGAAGCCCGCAACGCTGTCGGGTATCTCGCAAAGTACGCATCGAAGTTCAGCAGCGTGATGGCTGCTGCATTTCCTAAGGGGTTCCGCACGCACGGTTGCGGCGGACTCAATGAAGAATCCCGCCGCGAACTGCGGTGGTGGAAAGCGCCCATCTCTGCACGCGAAGCGCTCGGCGTAGAAGCCGACATCCGCAAGTGCCAGGGCGGTTATTTCGACAAGCTCACCGGGGAGTTCTGGTCGTCCCCGTGGCGAGTGACATTCGCATTCGGCCGGACTATCGCTTGGAAGGTAATCCCACTATGAAAGTTGAAATCATCAGCGAGAACATCGCCGTTCGTTCGTTCCCCGCACGCGAAGGCAAGGCCGCAACGGTCTTCCGCGAGCAGAAAGCAGCCATCGTCCGCCCGGGCGATTTCCCGCTGCCGTTCACCGTTGGTCTGGATGAAGACCAGCAGCCCTACAAGATCGGGACTTATGACCTGTGCCCGACCTCCTTGCAGAACAACAAATTCGGCGGTCTGGAGTTCGGTCGCCGCATTCGACTGCTGACGCCGTCGCCCACGCCCGGCCCGGCGCCGGTCAAGCCGTAATTTTCAGGAGTTCCCATGGAAGAGACCGTTCTCACGCTGTACTGCAAACAGGCGGATTTCGATGCCTCGACCGGGCAGTGTGCGCATCCCTTCTATGGACCAGCGCCGATGCTTCTTCCGCCCATCGACGTTGCCGAAGGCCTCGCACTGTCAGCCGCAATCGCTGGCATGTGGGGCGTCGGATACATGATCCGGCAAGCCCGCCGGGTCTCAGGCGGTTAACCACCATCGAGAGAGAGAGAGAGAGAAAATCATGAACAAGAGCATCAACCTGGGTTCCAAGGTCCGCAACGTCAGCATCAAGGCCGCAGCGGTCGTCACCACTGCACTGGTTTCCGCGCCGGTGTTTGCCGGCCCGCTGGCGGAGGCCGCTACCGGCGGCATGGATATCGCCGAACTCAGCCTGATCGGCGCTGCCGTTCTCGCCATGTGCGGCGTCGTTGCCCTGATCCGCGCCGGTCGAAAGGCCTCCGGCGGCTAAGGCCAGGTCAACAGTAGGGGCGGGGAGACCCGCCCCTTTTTTTGTTCAGGGGATACGTCATGGCTTACGCCGGTTATTTCGTGATGATTGGGTTTCTGGGGGGACTATGGCTTGCACTCGACGGTTGACATCGTTTTCATGCATCTTGTTCGTGCTTTTCCTATCAACGTTTGGCATTCATCGAGCCCACGCGCTTGACTACCCCGATCAAGGCGCTGCCTGGGCTGGTTGTTTAGCGCAGGCGGGTGAAGCGCCGACTGATAAGAGCTACGCCAAAGGCGCTTGTACGCTTAGCACGACAACGTACAACTGCGCGCAGAAATTCATCGGCTCTGGATCTACCGGACCTCGTGGCTGCGGCCTAGCATTCAGCCCTACTCGCGATAGCAACCACAGGTTTCCTACGGGCAAGAGTTGCGCAACGCGCTCTGCGTATACAGGCGTCGGACCGTGGAGTTCTGGCGGTGCTGCGCGTAATGGCAGTATCGGCTGTAAGGACGGTTGTGATGGTGTGTGGTCCCGCAACGCAGATAGTTCTATGACGTGGCAGGGCACGGGTGGCCTTTGCCCGGAGAACGAGAAAGGCACGTGCGATAACTACGGCGACGGCTTTTACTGGAACCCCGTTCTCAACGTATGCGAACCCCCGGAGGGGAAGTGCGGAGGTCGCCCCCAGAATTCGCTTGGTCAGTGTGCGCCGGAGCCTTGCCCTGAAGGTATGACGCTTCAAGCGGATGGCACCTGCAAGAACAAGAACAACGAATGCCCTGCTGGCCAGATCAAGTCACCTGATGGCAAATGCTTGCCCGGCGACGGGCAGTGTGCCCAGGGCGAAGTGCGGGGCAAGGACGGCACTTGCAAGAAGGACAGCGACGGGGACGGCAAACCTGATGAGGGAGAAGAAGGAGGCGAGGGGTCTGATGGGAAGAAGAAGGATGAGTTCTCAGGCGGAGATGACTGCAAAACACCGCCGACCTGCAGCGGGTCGCCGATCATGTGCGGGCAGGCGCGTATTCAATGGCGTATTGACTGCAACACGCGCAGGAACCGCAACATCGCGGGTGGGACATGCAGCACGCCACCGGTCTGCACAGGCGAGAGATGTGACGCGCTTGAATATACCGGCTTGCTCATGCAGTGGCGCACTGCCTGCGCTACTGAAAAGCTTGCCCAAGGCAACAATGGAAACGCAGGCGCTCAGCCGGAATGGACCAAGGTCGGCGGCATGTCTACCGATCCCGGCGCAGGATCATCACCTGATGATCTGAAGGTTCTGACCACAAAGACCCTCAGCGTCTCTGACCTCGATCAGTCCGGCATCGGCGGTGGAGGTTCATGTATGGGTTTTGCCTCCGGCGGCAGCAATGGCATCACCTCCGGGTTCATGTCGGCCATCTCCACGCCCCCTCCGTTCTTCTGCCAGTACATCGCGCAGATCAAGGCACTGATCATCACCATTGCTGCGGTCGCCGCGGCTGTCATCCTCGCGCGAGGTGGTAACTAATGCCTCAGATCATTGCGGCCCTCGTAGCCCTTCTTGTCTCGGCCGCACGGCAGTATCTGCCCGGCATCGCTGGCCGAATCCTTCTCGCCCTCGGAATCGGTTTCGTTACCCATGAGATTGCCATGCCGTCGCTCAAATCATTGGTTGAGTCGAAGTTCGGCGCGCTTCCACCTGTCCTGCAGGCCTATTGGGGTGCCACTGGCATTGGCGTGGCCGTGACCATGATCCTTTCTGCATGGATTGCTGGGCGCGCGCAGAAGGCCGTGTTAAGCAAGCTGGGGAGCAAGTAATGGCGCTCTATCTCGTTACCGGCCAGCCAGGACACGGCAAGACTGCATATGCGCTGGACAAGGCATTCAAGTTCCAAAAGGAGGGGAGGGCGATCTTCGCTCACGGCGTAAAAGACCTCGACTATGCCAAGGCAGGGTGGACGTACGTCGAAGACCCGAAGAAGTGGGAGCAGCTACCTGACGGCGCTGTCGTCTTGCTCGATGAGTGCTACACGGTTTTCCCGAACCGCAATCCGGGCGCTGCTGTGCCTGCGCATGTGCAGGCTATGGCTACGCACAGGCATCGCGGCTTTGACTTCATCATGATCGCGCAACAGGGGTTGCAGCTTGATCCATTTCTGCGCGGCCTATACGAAGAGCATGTGCATGTCCGACAGACCTCGATCATGCGCAGCAAGACAAAGCTCAAGCGCTGGAACCAGTATCAAACTAACGTCCAGGTCAAGTGCACCGATGTGATTGATTGGGTGCGACCTAAGTACGTCTTTGACTACTACACCAGCACCACGCTCGTCACTACAAAGCGAAGCATGCCGATGTGGATGCGGTGGCTGTTGGTTGCCATCGTCGTAGTTTCAGCTCTCGTACTAGGCATCAAATGGCAGCTACAGAAGAAGATCGAGGACTATTCGGGCCTCCCTGCCGCTCAGCAACCGATGGGCGCTGGACTGCCCGTGACTGCCGCCAGCGAAGCGGGGGCGGGCGCGGGCGGGCCAGTGACCTACGCGTCCACCGCTGAGTACGCCAAAGCTCATTTGCCTCGCATTGGCACAATGCCCTGGACAGCGCCGATCTACGATCAGCGTGCGATCACCACCGATCCGCAGCTGATCTGCATGTCCAGCATGGAAGGTCTTGACGGCCACGGTAAGCGCGCCGAAGCGTCCTGTACGTGCATGACAGAGCAGGGCACGCGCTACGAGCTTTCGCAGCCTGAGTGCCGCACCCTTGCCCGCAATGGACCGGTGTACAACCCATACAAGACTCAGCGCGAGTTTTCAGCTGTGCCAAAGCCGCCTGAGTACGTCGCCGATCCCGTGCCACTGCCATCGCCGGGCATTTCCGGTTCCACCGTACCCGCACCGCAGCGATCCATGGGCACGTTCCCCGAGTCACCGCAGAATCGTTACGGCGGCAGCTAGCATGGGTCGTTGGGTACGTCCCGCCAACCACCCTCGATGCGCTGAAGCCTTTTGCCGCCAATGCATCGTTCGCCTGGGCGTAGCGGATTTGGTGCCACGTACACGGGCGTCGTGTCGAACGCTTTCTCCATCGATCGACGGAACGCCCTAGCTTCCGCCTCCGCTTCCCGAGTGAGCTTCGCTACGTCCGCGTCAAATTTCGCCTGTTCGGCCTTCGTCATGGGCCGGGTCAGCTCCGCCGTAATTGCTGCTGCCTGCCTGCGGGCATTCCATTCAATCAAGCCCATGACGATCAGAATGGCGGCCACGACGCCCCCGGCGATGGATCCCCAAGGCGGGCCGCTGGTCTGCCGGTTGGTCTGACGAACCCGGTCGCTGCGGAACTGAAGATCCGTCACGTCCGGTGTGCTGAATGTCGGCTCTTGCCGCTCTCTGTCCATGAATCCCCCTAGATTGCATCCTGCGGGCATTCTAGCCGGGGTGTAGGGGCGGCGGCGCCCCTACGGAGACGCCCTCAGCCCGCAGACCGCCCGAAGTGCCGGTCCCGGAAGTCGCCCAGGTCTACAACGACGACCTTGACCATCTGGCGCTGACCGGCTTTTCGCTGTCCGGCCTCGGCCTTGCGCCGGGAGGCGAACCCGGCCACTCTGAGTTCCATCTGATCGCGCCATGCCAGTCCGGCAATCCGTTCGGGTGTCATGCGGTCTCCGTCAGGGCTGACTAGGTAATTGCCTCTGACGCTCCAGCCCGCGAAGGGGCCGGTTAGGTACTGGCACATGCATCAATGCTCGCTTTGTCCTTGGAACCACGGAGAGGCAAGAGCGATGCCAGCAGAAGGCGGATCAGGCCTGCGTAGTACCGGCCGACATTTAACATAATATACATTATGCGAAAAGCTGGTACTTTTACTGGTGTTGCGCGCAAGGTCCTTGGCTAGACCTTGTTACCGCAACACCGAGCTGATCAATGGTACAAAAGCCACGGTTCATGCAGCGAGGAACTCGCCATGCTTCAGCAGCTTGCCGACAATCATGTGCCCGGGCTACTCCAGGGGCCGCTGCTCGTCGACGGCAAGCATGGACTTCCTAGGTACTGGGTCGCCGTTTGGACACTCATGGATGGATCCCACCTCGCCAAGTCCAGCCTAATCAAGAAGCTCCGGTACATCGAGAGCCTTTATGCTCACGCCGATAGGCTGTTCGGATCCAGCTCCCTGGACGACGCATTGGGTTCGGTGGACGATGCTCTGCTCTCGGAAATTCTCGAATCTTGGTTTGTTTCAATCAAGAACCAACCCATCGTGGGGCCATCCGACGAAGCGCGATGGAGAACTGGGCTTTCCTTTGTAGAATCGATTGTCACAAGACTATCAAAGGTTGCCCTTCCGTTGGATCGTCTGCATCAGATGGATGCGAGACTGCACCGATTGTCTCATCTCTACGGGCAGCTGCACGTTCGGAGGGGCCGACGCGCGGCTCATGTGCGATCACTTCCGGCGAGCGTAGTTGAGGCCCTTTACGTGATCCTTGAGCCGTCATCAACTTCTAATCCATTTCCTCGCCAGCGGACGCGGTGGCTTGCCTTCTTGGCTTTCCTGCTGATGCTTCATCAAGGACTGCGCCGAGGAGAAATCCTCCTGCTCACTGCAGACGCAATCAAAGGCAGCTTTGATGAGAGACAGGGCCGTTTTCGTAGCTGGTTGAACGTCCAGGAAAGCAAGTACTCCAACGACGATGATCCGCGTTACTCAGCGCCAAGTATCAAGTCAGCCAGTTCAATACGTCAGCTTCCCGTGAGCGATACCATCTCATCGTTGGTCCAGGTTTACGTAGAGAACTACCGAGGTAGACCCAATCACGCCTTTCTACTAAGTACGCAGCTGGGAAGCCCGTTGTCCACCGAATCACTGACAAAGATGTTTGCGAAGGTATCCGCAAAGCTTCCGTCTTCTGTCATTCAGGAGCTTAGAGATCGAAATGGCAGAAGTAGCGTCACCCCGCATGATCTGAGGCACACGTGTGCTGTCATGCGGCTTAATCAGCTGTTGGTCCAAGGTGATCCTATGGATGAAGCACTGCAGAAGCTGCGATCGTTCTTCGGGTGGTCTCGGGAGTCGCAAATGCCGATTCACTACGCTCGAGCCGTTTTCGAGGATCGCTTGTCGTCTGTCTGGAACGCGGCGTTCGATGAAAGAGTTGAGGTTCTGAGGGCACTTAACATCTAAGGATAGAGGGGATGATCGAATGGATCTTTTTCGTGAGCAGCTTCCATCTTCCGATTCAAAAATAATTCGTGATGTCGTTGCGAAGCTCCCTGCACTTCCGTCGCTGGTCCGGTACCACGACGACTTTGACGACACCCAGCGATCGATAAGGAATCTTGCGGAGTGCAGCAAGGTCGATATTCATTACAACGGACGCGCCATTTCCCTATCCTTCGAGCACAGCTCTGAAGACTTCGCAACCCTGATGAAGCATGTCCTCGTGCTTATGCTTGGGAAAGATCTTGGGCCCGGTACCGCCCTGGACTACTTGTCCTCAGGGAAAAAAATCGACGCGGAAATGGTCTCCAGGCTACTAGCGGCAGGCCCCCTCGGCATTTCCTCCGTTTGGGTTCCCTTCCTTGCCTTGAATCATCCGCGGCACACGTACAACTGCGCTAAGGCAACTTTGCATCTCCTCGCGAAGTATCGAGTCAACGGATGGTCAGAGATATACGAGGATGTTCTGGCTGCCCTGCCCTTGCCGTTCTATGACAAGTATGCAGTTGTAAGGTCGGGAGATGCCTTCCTTTCCGTTGACGCAGAGGCCGCGATCGTCCGCTTCTTGGATGAGGTGGCAGATGAGTGTAGTTCAAGGCCGCTCGCTGAGGAGGTGTTGCAGGATGCCGCCATGCTTCTTTGCGCGTACCAGTTCGGAATGCGACCGGTGCAGATTGCCATGCTCACTTTTCGAGATGTGCGGATAAGGCTTGATCGAACTGAACGACCCGGCTCAGTTCACCTAACGTTCCGAATGGTCAAGCAGAGAGGGAAATCAGCAGTAAGGTCGCTGCTGCGCCGCGTGAAGCTTGAGTGGGTCCCGATCTTCGCTTCACTAAGGGACCAGGCGCATTCTCGAGGAATCGACCCCGGGCAAAGGGTGTTCGGAGTGCAGTCTTCGCACGAGGCGGGGCGTCGTATTGCGCTCGTCCTGCGTAGGCTAATCGGCGGCTCGGAGACTGCTTATGCACTGCGTCATACCGCTGCGCAGAGGCTGGTTGACGCCGGCGCAAGTCATGAGGAGCTCGCCGAGTTCCTTGGGCATACTGACTCGACCACTGCCCTGGTCTATTACGAGACGTCATCAAATCAGGCTGAGCGGGTCAACCGAGCGCTGGGGATATCGGACATTTATCAGCGTGTAGCTCGAATAGCGCACAGCAGATTCATTGCGCCAGAGGATCTCGCGCAACTGAAGGGGGATCAGCAGATTGCAGGAGTTCCACACGGAGTTGTCATCGCCGGAATTGGTGGCTGCGCATCTGGGCAGCCGGCCTGCCCCTTCAATCCAATCATGTCTTGCTATGGATGCAGAAAGTTCATGCCTGTTCAGGACATTGGTATGCATTCAAAGGTCCTAGCCGACCTGCGCGGCATTGTGAGGTTCTTCCACAGTTCGTCGCGCAGCGACTCGGTGTCGCCCGCATATCTACAGCTGGAGCGAACAATTGCTGAAGTGCAAGCAGTTGTCGTGGAACTGAAAGGTACGGCATCGTGAACACACATTTCAAAGCATTTGTTCAGCTCGGAAAAGAACTGGCTACAGCTAACTCGATAGTCTGGGAGATTCCGCTGGATATAAATGGGTCGGCGCTTAAAGGGCATGAGTGGGACATTACTGCGCTTTCTGGAGGTGTTGCTCCCAAGCACCGTCTGCGTCACCTTGGATCAGAGCCATCGGTGCTTGACGCGATCAACTCAACTCGTCTCTCAAGCGGCCTGCCTGCCCGGACGCCCGGCGCATTCTCCCATGCGTGGCAGGATCTTATCAAAGCGACCGTGATGGAGCAGGTCTTTGTACGCAGAAATTCTTCTGGTCACGTCGCCAACAATGTAGTGCGCCCATTACGAGTTCTTGCGACCATTGCTTCTGAGTCCGAACCGTGGCGCATTTCGACTGACGACATCGCTCTCGCCGTGAACGTGGGAAACATGCTTCAAGCATCGGGCAAGCTAGGGGATCTCATCGCCGGGCTGATCAGGGTTGTATTCGATGGAAACCACTTGGCCGACTCGGGGCCGCTCTACCCTACCCTGTCTACCAAACGACTACAGCCGCGCCTAGATCGACGCGCGGGCTACCTAAAATCGCAAACAGAAATTAGGGAGAGTTTGGAAGATCGAAAGCGCGCGGAACTGCTGCCTGAACGCCGTGCTTTCTGGGAGCTGGTGAGGATCATCATGACCGAACAGCCTCTGAGCTTCATGGATGAGCTGCGCTTCGCAGCCATCCGCATCATGATCCTGACCGGATTCAGAATAGGTGAGGCCACTCTGCTGCCTGCAGAGTGGCGCACAGATCGTCACTATTGCGACTCAACGAAGCAGCCTGCGGGGCAGTCTGGAGGCTTCTCGAAGGCGTTGATGATCCGTCATTTTGCGGAAAAGCAGCAAGCCAAAGGTGGTGGGAGCTCGATTCTGATTGATAGGACTCACTACGTCCCGGAGATGTTTGAGGAGATTGTTTCGGGCACCTTAAATAGGGCTGAGGCTATCACGGCACCGTTGCGGAGAACCCTGCAGAAGCAGACTGAAACGGGCCGAGTGTTTCCTCACCATCAGCCAGGAGACTTGGTTCCGATAACTCAGATCTATACGAATCTTACGGGAAACGCATTCTGGGTTGATATGGCCGAGGATCGAAAGCGAGAGTGGATAAAGCGATGCCGTGAAAATTACTCAATCGAGTGCTTTGATGAACTGCAGAACACGCAGATGCACATGAGCACCCAATTGCAGGCGGAAGCGACGGCAGCTTTTCGCATGTTCTTCCGACGAATCGCTGCGATTGATAGCAGGGAGCACGGGGCCCTGGCCCTCAGGAACTCCAGTGGCGAGGCGGTGGCGCTAGGTAGTAGGCGGGATCTCCAATCTTTCTTCATCAGGGTCGAGGACGCCGAAAGATATGTGCGCGCGGCAACTGCATCCAAGATTTCAGATACAGAGTATTTCGATTTGGCAGATCGTCGCTTTGCATCATGGGAATTCCTGTTCCTCCACCCAAAGCGATCCCTGAGCGAGGAAAGGAATAGCGGAATCTGTGACATAGGCCGGTATGTCGCAGTTGGCCGACCAGATGCGACCATGATCAACATGTCCCTTGGTGAACAAAAGACTGGTGAGACCCTGTTCATGCGCTATGGTCAGTCCGACGAGGATCGGAGTGCGACCCTAACGTCACATGCGCTCCGCCATCTTCAGAACACGGAGCTATTTCGTCTAGGTGTTGCGGATACCATCATCTCAAAGCGCTTTAATCGTAGAAGTACAGCTCAGAGCTATGAGTACGATCATCGCAGCCTTGCAGAAGAGCTAGATCAACTGGAACTTCCGATTGACGTTGAAGCTGCGTTGGGCCAGCGAGCGAGCACAGTGGCGAAAATGATTCAATCGGGCAAGGCAAGCGGGCCAATCGTTGATTCCTTCAAGCTCGTCCAGAAAAACGAAGGCGATGCAGCAGCGTTCGAGTTCTTGAAGATTGAGGCAGACGGGTTTCATGCGACACCATATGGTCATTGCCTGAACAGTTTTACTGTTGATCCCTGTCCAAAGCACTTGGAGTGCTTTGCGGGTTGCCGCCACCTTTCCGCAACCAATTTGCCCGAGAATCGCGCTCATCTTCGGACTCTCGAGTTGAAGCTGCTCGATGCCATTGAGATTGCAGAGGCACGTCCGTCGACGAGCATCGGACGTACCAATCAGATTGATCACGCGAGGGTCAGGCTTGATGGCGTTCGGGCTCTCTTGGGGACCACCGAAGGCGAAAGGCCATTCCCAGACGGTCCGGACTTCTCGCTTCCTGACCGTAAGGGAGTGATGGATGAATATTGAATTCGCGGAAAAGATTCATGTTGACACCGATCCGGAAATGCTAAAGGTCCTTGACGACCTTCTGTCCCGCGATGAGAACATCACCGCCCGCGCGGTGGCGCGCTTGCACCCAACGATCAGTGCCGCCTCGTCGATTACCCGTAGCAACGAACGAAGCCATCTGCTAGCGCTGTATCAGGAGCGGCAACGTGAGTTTCGTCGTTGGCGTGGCAGGCCCGGAAAGTTGAGCGGTGCTGCTGCGGGTGCGCTCGCAGATCGAGACCTGTACATATCTACACTCGAATCGCAAGTTGCCCTGCTGACGGCCTCGCATGTTGCCCTGCTCCGCGCAGTGGGCGAGTTGGGAGGATTCAGCAAGTGGGCACAGTTCTATGATTCATATCGCGATTGCAGAGATCGGTTGGCAAAACTCGGGGCGCTACCTGAAGCAGCGATTCGAACGTTGCCACCGCGGAGGCCCAAGAAGTGACGCGGTGGGATCCAAATTTATCCCGTCGGCCCGGATAAACGGTCGCGCTCGTTTGGTACTTAGTTGCGGTGGCTTGAGTTCTACATGCTACACACGATATCAAGGTCGCAGCCGATGGTCTCTTTCAAATACGCTACAGCGGCGCCCAGGACCATGTTCTGGTCATCACTTCGTGCTGCCGCTGAAATGCCAGGCTGGATGATCAAGACCTCTGCCTCAACTGGCTTAAATCGGCTTGCACGCACAATGCGATTTAGGTCAACGGCACTGCCTTCCAAGAACCGGGTTGGCCGATTCCAAGCCCTGAGCCGATCCTCGCGACGCAGGAGGTGTTTGCCGAGATCAACGAATCGCCATTTCCACTTTGCAGAACGGATGGCCTGCGAACACACTTCTACGACATCCTTAATGCGCTCACCCGCTTCAGAGTTACCCGAGAACTTGCAGTGCACCAACGCCAAGCGGATCGAGGCCTCCTCCTCCTTCAAGCAAACCAGATCTGCCGCCTCACCGGCAGCGTCATCGTCGAAAACGACTTCGAAGCCACCATCAATAAAGTGTCGTGCTGCCTTCCATTGCACGGAATCGTGTCGCAGTGCCCCGTGCTTCCACATCGACTCCTTCGTGATATCAACGTCAGTCCAATCCCAAGACTCGAACCGCGAGTCGTCGATCACCAGATGTCGTGGGTCTTGGGGGCGGATCAAAAGGTTGCCGTCCAGCTCGCACAAGTCGACGAATCGAAGCAGTGGCGGGCACTCGCATAGATACGCATCTAGGGCGAGTGTCCGCCGGCCGACGCTGATCTGGACCTGCGCGCCGCCTGTCTGTGCCACGCTATATCCAGCTTCGCCGCCGACTGACAGCACTAACTGGGCCAGTGGGTCCTGATCATCCGTCCTAATGGAAAAGTAGACGTCGTTGCCTTGCCTGCCGTCGTAGTTGATGTCCACTAAGTACAGCGGCCAGCCTTCAGCCGCCTCCGCATTCGTTGCCAATACCACCCGCTCTTCGGCCAGCGCCAAAAGCTCTGCAGGCCACTCCAAAGAGAGGATGGCCTTATCTGCCGGCAGGCTGGTCACCTCTTCTGGAATAAGAACGTTAGCGATTATCGTGGCGACGTCGATGCGGTCATCCAGTAGCTTCGTACCCATGGCTTTGCACCAATTGACCAATGCAGGCACGGTTCCTTGCTCTCGCGACCACACCCTGCCCTTGTAGGAGCAGCCAACCGACACCTTTTGTCCTGCTTCCCAGCCAATGCCGCTAACGTTGTTCTTGACTGAGCCTTGGCGCTCAGTCATTCCCAGGGCTTGGGCGACGTCGCCGCCGGTGTACATGGCGTAGCTAAGGTTGCGCCGACCATGTTTCTTGACACCCATGCTCTGAAACACCAGGCGATTGATATGCCCTAGCACCCGAAACATGTTCTCGCCCGAAATAAGCTCTGACTCGCCACTGACTGCTTCGGCCAACTCGCCAAACAAGGAGCTATGGTCGGTGGACGATAGGAAAAGTAGTCCCATGACAGGATCATAGTGGAGGACGAAAAGAGCCCACTCCCGATCGCGCACGCCCTTGGACTGGGTCCAACGTACACGCGGCTCGGTTCGCGTTACGAAGTACAGCGTTTGGGAGGCGTGGTGTAACCAAACCGCGTGCACGTGGCGCGCCTCGGCAAGACCTCCATGGAAGCGTTCCGGTACGAATCTGGGAACGCGATACACCGCGGTGCTGAAAACCGGACGTAGCAGTTGTTGGGAAATGGCTACGTTGAAATCGTCCACCTCATCAAGCCGTTGGGACGTCTGCAGGAACTCGACTAGCTCGGCGTGGTCTCGTGCGGCCTCTGAACTCAGTTCGCTGAGCACCTGGTTCCAGTCTGCATCCTCACTATAGAGTCGCTCCAACGCGTGAGCCGCCCCGGGATCTGCGAGGTTGGCCAAAGCAGTTGCTTCACCGATACGAGCGCCCGCCACTCGGGTAAATCGGCCAACGAACTGTAATAAAATGGCTAAGCTGCGGTGCATGTCATGGATAGCAGCGACCTTAAGCTGGGGCAGATCAAAGCCTTCGCCGAGCATGTCCACGCACACTACGATTCGTGCCTGCCCCGCTCGCAGTGCCGCCAAGCGGGCTGCGGCGTCGGACTCGTCCGAGTGGATCAGCACGGGACGCAAATCAGGTGCAAGGTCGCGATAGATCTGGTAAACGGTCGCGGCGCGGCCAATGCTGGCACAACGCGCCATCATCAAATGATCAAATCCTGCGGCCAGGTCCTGCCTAAGTTGTTGAACGGCGGCGGCGGCCAAGGCCTGGTCAGAGCGGGTGGTTCCGCCGACCTCATGGATTGGTTCGAATCGTATGCGCTTGAAGTAGCCATCACGCTGTGCGGACGCCAGGGAGTAGTTGAATATGACGCGGCCGTCGACAAGCTGGCCATCACGACGGAACGGGGTCGCAGTGAACTGCAAAATGGGAATGGACTGAAACGCGGTTTTCAGTCTGTTCCAGTTGGTGGCTGCAACGTGATGCGCCTCGTCCAAGATCAGCGCCTTGCACCGTTGCGCGATCGTCGCGAGCAATTGCGTGTCAATCCCCACTCCTACCGTATGGATGGTGGCAACAATCACGTTGCACTCGTTGAACAGATCCAGATCGACCACACTGGTTGGCCGCTTTGTCATGATGCCTACGATCGGATTGGGCACATCATGAGGCAGCACTCCCAGCGCTCTCAGCAGGCCGAATGCTAGGAACTTGTTGGCCGTCTGCTTCCGCAGTAGGTCCCACGGAACAACAACCAGGATCGGATTCCGCCCGTAGGCCGCCAGTGCTGCGAGCATGGTCTCGGTCTTGCCGGTGCCGGTGGGCATGACCACTGTGGCTGGCCGCAGGTCCAGACTCCAGTGCGCGCCGATCGCGTGTAGAGCACCTAGCTGCGGAGGGCGCAACCCTGCTTCCCCCGGATCCACACTGCCATCGGGCTGGCGAACCTCGGCACGGAACGCGAGTCGGCCATTCCATGTGGCCGCGGTACGCCGGGCCTGCTCATGCCAGCCGATTCGCCCGGCTTCCTGGACAAATTGCTCGATGAGGCGATGCGACGACCATGAAAAGGCTCCGTCGCGTTCGCGCAAGACACCGTCTGCGCCCTCCGGAATCGCCACGCCGCTGCGGCTGGTAACAACTATCCGCTCTCCAGTATCCAGCTCCCAGAGCGGTTGCTCGACTCGAGGTGAGATCTTCACAGAGGTAACGGCGTGTACGACGACGTCAGCAGCCGGACGCAGTTGGTGGCGCACAGTACCGACTGCGTGCCGACGCTCCACAATCAAGGGTGGTAGATGGATCATCCTTATTCCTTCTGGCACGCTCTAAAGGTGCTTCCCCGCCGATAGCGTGCCACAGCCTGAGGGCCTACGCAGTATCGGTTGAACCGTGCCGTCCCGGATGGTCTCGGCACGACCTCATCCGCCAGGCGAAAGGGCCCCTTGCCAACGACTGCTGGACTATCACAAGTCATTGTTCTCATTGTTAATTTGAGTGCCGGATGATGCCAGCCGGGCATCGGTATTGGAACATCTCAGCGGGGATCTATGCGGACCGCAAGTGGGTCATGATCGCGGCGACGATGCCCACTGAATCACTGCCCACCCCGCGAAGCGTGGCAGAGGCAAAATTGCGCTGTAACGGCAGCCCGAGGTAGTAGAGCCCTTTGATCGTGGTGGAAACGCCTTTGCTGTGTAGCGCTCGCCCGTCCTGGCCCATGGCTTCCCGTGGCAGGAATGAGGTGTTATGCCGGAAGCCTGTTGCGAAGATCACAGCGTCGACTCCCTGTATTTCTGCATTCGGCCACACCACCCCATCACTGGTAAACGCAGTGAACATCTCTCGACGGGAGATGGCACCCGTACGGAGCGCGTGTCGATAATGTCCATCATCCAGAACGGGCGTGCTCTGATCGCTCAGCCAACGGGAATTGCCCAGGCCGGTCCACTTGAGCCAGTCATGAAAATCGAAGCCGAGGAACCGTTGTGGCATGAACTTCACTGGCTCGCGGGTTGCCAGCACCACGGTGGCAGTGGAGTGCAGTTCGTGCGCGATCTGTACCGCTGAGTTGGCCGCACCGACGACGACGACGCGTTTGCCCTCGAAGCCGGTGGGTGTTCGGTAGGCCGAACTGTGCAGAATCGTCCCTTGGTATAGCTGCCTTCCAGGGATCTCCGGCAGGTGAGGTGTGTTGAAGCCACCGGTTGCCACCACTACTGCCTGGGCGGTAATGACCGCTCCATCGGCAAGTTTGACGCGATGTTGGCTTGCTTCGGAGATGACCTCCACAACCTCGCTGTTGGCGCGCACTGGCAGGTCGAAGGCGGACGCATACTGGCGCAGATACGCGGTGACCTCGTCCCGCTTGGGATAGCGCTTGGCTCCGCCGGGGAACTCGAGGCCAGGCAGCGAGGAATATCCTGCCGGGGAGAACAGGGTCAGGCTGTCGTAGTACCACGGCCAACTGCCACCAGCGGCCGGTTGTCGTTCGAGAATCAGGTGCGACACGCCTGCGTTCTTGAGCCGATAGGACATCGCCAAGCCTGCCTGCCCTGCCCCGATCACGACGACGTCGACATTCAACTTATTCATGCGTGTATGCGCCTATATGCATATATGTGAGTTGCGTTGATGGATCAAGAATTGCCTGCGGTATTACTTCAAATCACCGGGGCAGCAGTAAGGTGCCAGCGCCCTGACCTGCAGCAGGATCTGCTCCAAGCGTGCGACCATCGCGGGGCCATCGACCTGGTAGTACACCTGCCGGCTCACCCGCTCTGCGCGTAGGATCCCAGCATCGTGGAGTCCCTGCAGGTGACGTGAGACCACGGATCGCTCCTGTGGAAGGCCGGCGGCAATCTCCGCGATATCTGCCCGTTCCACCTGAAGCACACGCTTGAGCACGGCCAAGCGCGACGGCTCAGCCAGCGCCCGAAAAATGGGGTCTGCCAGCACGCTTACTGCTTGCTCAATGGCGTCTGCCTTGGGGGTGCCCTTGCTCATGCATAAAGCATATATGCACATGCATGCATATTCAAGGGCTCGCGCCCTGCGTCTTTGCAGGCAACCAACAGCTTCCAACCAAGGAAACAGTGGCAAGCAGCGCCAATAGGCAGATCAGCCAAACAGGCTCGGTTCGCTCGAGCGCAATGGCTGCAAGCGGCGGTGCTGCCGCCTGTGCCAGTAGCATGGGACGGGCAAGTTGGCCCATGGTCTTGCCGTAGTCCGCCGATCCGATCAACGCCAACGGGAGGGTGCCGCGGGCCACCGTGAGTATCCCGTTGCCGGCACCGTAAATGACGAATGCAATGATCGCTGCCCACGAGTATCCAGTGAGTAGCAGCAGTAGGGCTGCCAATGTCGCTGCAATCCCCACGCGTGCGGACCAGGTCGGATGCACGCCTCGCCCGAAGTACATCTCCAGCAAACGAGCGATGACCTGCGCGGGGCCGATCACCATGCCAGCGAGCAGCGCAACCGATGGCGCCAGCCCGATGGCACCGAGCAGCGCAATCAGATGCACCGATAAGGTCGCCATGATCGCTGCCTGGCAGGTCAGCAACAGGCCAATGAGCACAAGCCAGTGTGCAGGCGGTGCTGCAGCAGAAACGGGTGCTGCAGTGCTGGTGTGGACGGCAGCGGCCGCTGAGGGATGCGGACTTGCGCCCGTACGGGGCTGATGCTTCGGAATGGCGAGCAAATGGATGGGCAATGCGACCAGCAGGTTGAATGCGGCAGCCACCCACAACGCGCCGCGCCATCCTATGGCCTCGTCAAGGTAGGTCAGCGCTGGCCAGCCGAGCGTGCTTGCAAAGCCGGCCACCAAGGTCAGGCCGGCAATGGATTGCTTCGCGTTTGCCCCGAGCAGTTGTCCCAGTGTCGTGAACGCAGCGTCATACAGGCCCGCAGACATGGCAACGCCCAGTACCACCCAGCCAAGGTAATAGGTAGTTGGGGAGTGTGACGTGGCCAGCGCCGCGAGGCCCATGGCAAACACTACGGAGCTGACCGCCAGTACGGTCCGCCCTCCCCGCCTGTCGATGGTCCGACCGGCCAGAGGAGCGAGTAGTCCGGCTGTGACCAGCCCAGCGGAGAGGCCTCCGACCAACAGCCCCAGCGACCAGCCAGTGCTTCTGGACATAGGAAGCGCCAGAATGGCCAACAGGTAATAGCTGCTGGCCCACGCAATGATCTGGCCCACTCCCAGCGCAACGATCAGCCGGGGCAGCTTTTGCGGCTGCTTGGGCGCGCTTTGCATGCTCTCGAACTCTCCCTGCCGCTTAGCAACTCAGCGGACGCGCTTGCCGTCCTGATCGATCACCACTTCGCCATCTTCCTTGGTAAAGGGCTCGTGCACTGCTGGCAGGATGTCCAGAACCACCTCAGAAGGCCGGCACAGGCGCGTGCCCATGGTGGTCTGGACGAAGGGGCGATTGATGAGAATAGGATTGGCCAGCATGGCATCCAGCAGTGCGTCCTCGCTCAACGCGGGATCGTCCAGCCCCAGTTCCAGATAGGGTGTGCCTTTCTGGCGGATTGCACCGCGAACATCCAATCCGGCGGCGGCAATCAGCTCGACAAGCCGCGTTCGGCTGGGTGGGTTGGCCAGGTACTCAATGACTTCAGGCTCAATGCCGGCGTGGCGAATCAAAGCCAAGGTGTTTCGCGAGGTGCCGCACTTGGGGGTGTGATAGATGACAGCGTTCATGCGTTCTCCTTTTCATTCAATGCGGTCTCGACGACACCGGCCGCGGCAGTCAGCGCGGCCGCTTCGACAGCCCCCTTTCGTTCGCTGTAGCGATCAACCAGGTAGTCACTGCGTCCACGCACCAGGAGGGTGAACTTGACCAGCTCTTCCATCACATCCACGACGCGATCGTAGTAGGCGGAAGGCTTCATGCGCCCCTCGTCATCGAACTCCTGCCAGGCCTTGGCCACCGAGGACTGGTTCGGAATCGTGACCATCCGCATCCAGCGGCCGAGAACGCGCAACGCGTTGACCACGTTGAAGGACTGGGAGCCACCGCAGACCTGCATCACTGCCAGCGTGCGACCTTGGGTCGGGCGTACGCTGCCCTCTTCCAGCGGTAGCCAGTCAATCTGGTTCTTGAACACGGCAGTCAGCGTCCCGTGCCGTTCCGGGCTGACCCACACGTGCCCTTCGGACCACAACGAGGCTTGGCGCAGCTCCTGCACCTTGGGGTGGGAGGCGGGCACCGAATCGAGCATCGGCAGTTCATGCGGATCAAACACTCGGGTCTCTGCGCCCAGATGTTCCAGTAACCGCTGCGCCTCCAAAGCCAGCTTGCGGCTGAACGACTGCGGGCGCAGGGAACCGTACAAGATCAGGATGCGGGGCCGGTGCGGCGCGGCATTCGGCTCGCTCAGCTTTTCGGCCACCGGAGGGTTCAAGGCGCCCGGGACGACATTGGGAAGGTGTTGCATGGGGGTTGTCCTGCCTATTCGATTCGACTATTCTAGAAGCATGGAACATAAAAACGCAACTCACGCCCTGGCCGCCCTGGGTCACGCCACCCGGCTTTCCATCTTCCGCCTGCTGGTCCAGGCCGGAAGTGGCGGCAAGCTGGCCGGCGACATCGCCCAGTCCCTCTCCCTTCCCGGTGCCACCCTCTCTTTCCATCTGAAGGAGTTGCTGGCCGCTGGCCTGATCACCGCCGAGCAGCGCGGTCGCACCATCTGCTACCGGGCCGAGTTCGAGGCGATGAGCGCGCTGGTGGCCTACCTGACCGAAAACTGCTGCGCCGACGAACAAGCCTGCGAACGTCCTGCTGGCTGCTGACCTTCCCCCGTCATAGAGACCGCTCAAATGACCCGTCGTGTTCTGTTCTTGTGTACTGGCAACTCCGCCCGCAGCGTGCTTGCCGAATCGACCCTTAAAAAATGGGGCGAAGGCCGCTATCTCTCCTTCAGTGCGGGCAGCCAGCCGGCCGGTCGCGTCAATCCCTTTGCCATTGCCCAGCTGGAGCGCGAAGGCTTCCCGGTCGAGGGCATGCGTAGCAAGTCCTGGGACGAATTTGCCGAGGCCGATGCCGCTGCCATGGACCTGATCGTCACCGTGTGTGACAGCGCGGCCGCCGAGGCGTGTCCGGTGGTGTTTGGTGATTTCGTGCGCGTGCATTGGGGGCTGTTCGATCCCGCCGGACTGGAAGGGACTGACGAGCAAAAAGCTGCAGCGTTCGACCGCGCGCACCAGATCATCAAAGCGCGCCTGCAGGCCTTCCTCGACATCCCCGACAGTGCCTGGAACGACCGTGCGGCCCTCAAGGCCCAGCTCGACCCTATCGCGCAGATCGACTGACCGCCTCTCCGGAAAACACCATGACCACTGATACTTCCCGCCTTTCCTTCCTGGACCGGTATCTAACCCTGTGGATCTTTGCGGCCATGGCGCTCGGCGTCGGTCTGGGCGCGATGTTCGAAGGTGTCCCTGCCGCGCTCAACAGCCTGTCGGTCGGGTCGACCAACATCCCGATCGCGATCGGCTTGATCCTGATGATGTATCCGCCGCTGGCCAAGGTGAAATACGAAGAACTGCCCAAGGTCTTCGCCGACAAGCGCGTGCTCATGCTCTCGCTGCTGCAGAACTGGATCGTCGGTCCGTTCCTGATGTTCGGCTTGGCCATGCTGTTCCTGCGCGACTACCCCGAATACATGACCGGCCTGATCCTGATCGGCCTGGCCCGCTGCATCGCGATGGTGTTGGTATGGAACCAGCTGGCACGCGGTGACAGCCAGTACGTGGCCGGCCTGGTGGCGTTCAATTCGATCTTCCAGATCGCGCTGTTCAGCGTCTACGCGTGGTTCTTCCTGTCCTGGCTGCCGCCGGTATTCGGCCTGCAGGGCAGCGTGATCGATGTCAGCTTCTGGACCATCGCCGAAGCCGTGCTGATCTACCTGGGCATTCCGTTCCTGGCCGGCTTCCTTACCAGCCGCTGGCTGAAGGCGCGCAAGGGCGTGCGCTGGTATGAAGAGAAATTCCTGCCGGCGATCAGCCCGATCACCCTGGCCGCGCTGCTGTTCACCATCATGGCGATGTTCAGCCTGAAAGGCGGCGACGTGCTGCGCATCCCCATGGACGCGGTGCGCATCGCGATCCCGCTGACGCTGTACTTCATCATCCAGTTCATCCTCAGCTTCTTCATGGGCAAACTCATCGCCAAGGATTACCCGCGTACCACCGCAATCGCCTTCACTGCGGCGGGCAACAACTTCGAACTCGCCATCGCCGTGGCGATCGCGGCGTTCGGCCTGGCCTCGCCGGTCGCCTTCGCGGCGGTCATCGGCCCGCTGGTGGAAGTGCCGGTGCTGATCCTGCTGGTGCACGTCGCCCTGCGGCTGGGCAAGCGCTACTTTCCTGCCGATGCCAGGAGCCACTGATCAATGAGCAGCACACGACACCTTTCGCTGTTAATCCTCGGCTCTGGCCCGGCTGGCTGGACCGCGGCGGTCTACGCCGCCCGCGCCAACCTCAAGCCGGTGGTGATCACCGGTCTGCAGCAGGGCGGCCAGCTGATGACCACCACCGAGGTGGACAACTGGCCCGGCGACGCGCATGGGCTGATGGGCCCGGACCTGATGAGCCGCATGCAGGCCCACGCCGAACGCTTCGAGACCGAGGTGATCTTCGACCACATCCACGCCGCCGACCTGTCCCAGCGCCCGTTCCGGCTGATCGGCGACAGCGCCGAGTACACCTGCGACGCGCTGATCATCGCCACCGGCGCTACCGCCAAGTACCTGGGCATTGCGTCCGAGGAAACCTTCAAGGGCCGCGGCGTGTCGGCCTGTGCCACCTGCGACGGCTTCTTCTACCGTGACCAGGACGTGGTCGTGGTCGGCGGCGGCAACACCGCCGTGGAAGAGGCGCTGTACCTGTCCAACATCGCCCGCAAGGTCTACCTGGTCCACCGCCGTGACACGCTGAAGGCGGAAAAGATCATGCAGGACAAGCTGTTTGCCAAGGTCGCCGCCGGCAAGATCGAGACCGTCTGGCACCACCAGGTGGACGAAGTGCTGGGCAATGACGCCGGCGTCACCGGCGTGCGGGTGAAGTCCACCCTTGACGGCAGCACCCGCGACATCGAGGCGCACGGCTTCTTCGTGGCCATCGGCCACCACCCCAACACCAGCCTGTTCGACGGCCAGCTGACCATGAACAACGGCTACCTGGACATCCGTTCGGGCCTGGGCGGCAACGCCACCCAGACCTCGGTGGAAGGCGTGTTCGCCGCCGGCGACGTGGCCGACCAGCACTACCGCCAGGCGATCACCTCGGCCGGTTTCGGCTGCATGGCCGCGCTGGATGCCGAGCGTTACCTGGATGCGCTCAATATCTCTGATCAACAGCAGCATAGAAGCGCCGCCTGACTGTTGCGCAGGCAGAAGGGAGCGTAGATGGACAGCATCGATGTGGTGGTGATCGGGGGTGGCCAGTCCGGCTTGGCAGCCGGCTACTTCCTGCGCCGGAGCGGGCTGTCCTATGTGATTCTTGATGCGGAGGCAGCTCCCGGCGGTGCCTGGCAGCATGCGTGGGAGTCGTTGCACTTGTTCTCGCCCGCAGGCTGGAGCTCGATTCCCGGCTGGCCGATGCCGGTCAGCCGCGCGCCCTACCCCGCCAAGACGGAAGTGATCAACTACCTGGCCCGCTACGAAGACAAGTACGCGCTGCCGGTGTTGCGCCCCGTGTGGGTGCAGCGCATCAGCCGCTCAGGCGATCAATTGCTGGTAGAGGCAGATGACGGCCGGCAGTGGCAAGCGCGTGCGGTAATCAGCGCCACCGGTACCTGGCGTCATCCTTACAGACCTGCGTTCGACGGGTTGAACACATTTGCTGGTATGCAGCTGCACTCGGCCTACTATCGCACCCCCGAACCCTTTGCCGGACTGCGCGTGGCCATCATCGGAGGCGGCAACTCCGGCGCGCAGATTCTGGCCGAGGTATCCAAGGTCGCCCAAGCCATTTGGATCACCCAGCAGGAGCCGGCGTTCCTGGGTGACGATGTCGATGGGCGCGTGCTGTTCGAACGCGCCACAGAGAAATGGAGAGCGCAGCAGGAAGGCCGCGAGCCGAATTTGCCGCAGGGCGGTTTCGGCGACATCGTCATGGTGCCGCCGGTGGTGGACGCGCGTCAACGCGGCGTGCTTGCCTCCATAAGGCCGCCGGCCCGTTTCACCCCCACAGGTATGCAACGGCCAGATGGCAGCGAGCGCCCCATTGATGCCGTGATCTGGTGCACCGGCTTCCGGCCGGCGTTGTCATACTTGGAAGGGCTGGGCTTGGTCAACGCGCATGGTCAGATCAACGTGGACGACTCCAAGGTTCGCTCTGTCGCAGAGCCATTGGTCTGGCTGTTGGGCTACGGCGACTGGAACGGTACCGCATCAGCCACGCTGATCGGCGTCACCCGCTACGCGCGCGAAGCTGTTAGGCAGATCAGCGACTACCTCCGATCCTCAGCTTCGTCCACACCCGGTGACTGAGCCGCGCCGCCGTCGGCCAGCCCCCGCACTTGTGACTGCAAGGTCATGCGGTCTAAAGCTTCAGGTTTAAGTGCAAGCAACAATGCCAGGCGATGTTGAAGCTGATGGAGTGCAGTCAGGAAAGCCTTGTGGACCTGTTCCTCGCTACCGTGCATCGCTGCCGGGTCAGGGATGCCCCAGTGGGCCGTGACGGGGTGGCCAGGCCACACAGGACATGCTTCGCCCGCTGCGCGATCGCAAACTGTCACGATCAAATCCATGTGTGGTGCATCGGCGCCTGCAAAGACCTCCCAAGGCTTACTGGAAAGATTGGCAGTCTCAAATCCAATCTCCTCCAGCACCTGCAGGGCTATGGGGTGGACTTCGCCTTTGGGATGACTTCCGGCGCTAAAAGCACGTAGGCGCTCGCGGCCAAGATGGTTAGCAAGAGCCTCGGCAAGAATGCTGCGCGCTGAGTTACCTGTGCAGAGGAACAGAACATTGAGCTTGCGCATGCCATCAAAACCATTTATCTGGAATAGTCGAATTATTTCCCAGAGATGTGTCTGTTCAATGACGATCCAGGTTCTGCGATGGGCTGGCCCTGCTCTATGTTGATCCTGCAAGTGCAGGAAGCGGCGCGTCCATACTTGCAATGGGGCACAGGCCTTCCCCTACTCACGGCCCGCACGCCGTGCCGAATAAGCGCCGATTGCCCTTTCGAGCAGTTCGTTCGCAAATTCCTCATCTGGTCGGGGTTTCAATCGCTCGGAGATGGCTGCTCTCAATGGATCCATCCATTCGGCGTCACGCCGCCGTAATGAAACGTGTCGAGACACCCAGCTTCCTGCAGAACCGGAACCTGGCTCTTCAGGCTCTGCCGTTGGCTCTAAGAGATCTGACATCTGGGCCCGCTCGCACGAGTTGTGGCTAGCCTACGGCCGAATGCAGGTCCCAGCAAACGCGACCGCAGTCCCCGCTATGGCCCTGCCAACCTAAAGCCCGGCAGCAGCCAAGAGCTCGGACGGCTTGATCCCTAGCCCATTTGCGAGCCGGACCAGGGTCCCTATAGTGATGTTCTTCTCGCCTCGCTCAATTGCACTGTAGTAGGCGCGATGCATTGAAATTGCGTCGGCGAAGCGCTCTTGGCTCGAGCCGGTGGCTAGGCGGCTTGTTCGAATGGCTGCCCCAAGTTGGAGCGCTAGATTCTCTTCCTGCATGGGCACAGGATTGGCGTTGAGCTACTTCTATAGCTACCACCCTAAAGGTAGACTACTTATAGGTATCAGCTGACAAAGCCATGGCGCTGCTTCTAATTGATCCCGATTACGACCTCCTGCTTGACCTAGGCGCCCCAGTTGGTGTGCTTGAGTCCGTACAAGAGCAGTGGCTGCGGCTGGCCCATGACCCGGAACGTGAAGAGTTTGCAGCTCGGATTGCGGCTCGCCTTTTGCCAGTTCTATCAGACTGCCTCGACTGGGACCTGAAGCCACCCACTTCCGCACAAGTAAGCTATGCCGTGTCGCTTGCGAGGAAGTTAAACCTGGAGATACCGGCCAAGGTTCTCCAGCGCCGCAGCGACATGGGCGCTTTTTTGGACGCTAACGCAAATCTGATCCTAGGTTCGAAGCGTACGCGCGGTCGCCTTAAACCCCCGAAATCCGCATAAAATTGGTATCGCACGCACTCTCGTCCAGAGGAGAAACGAACTCAAATGAGACTCAATGCTCACGCTGATTAGACACGCGCAAAGCACCGCAAATGCTGGCTTTGCAACGCATGATCCTGCGACCATTCCTCTGACGCCGGCGGGGCATTTGCACGCGAAACAATTGGCGCGATCAGCGTTCCCCTCTCCAGTAGGGGCAGTCTGGAGCTCACCTTACTTGCGGGCAGTCCAAACGGCGACCCCTACTGCAGAGCGGTACGGGCTGACTGTCCAGGAGCTCCCCATCCAAGAGTTCACCTATCTTTGCCCGGCTCGCTGTGCGGGGACGACTGCAGGCGAGCGGATGCAGTGGGTCGAAGACTACTGGAGCCGCAGCGATCCGAACTACATAGATGGGCCCGGTGCGGAGTCATTCTCAATGCTCGTCAGGCGTACGCGTGACGCTCTTTGTCTGCTTGAAGCCGGAAGGAGTGCCGGGCATACCCTCGCCTTCAGTCACGGTCAGTTCCTGCAGATGATCTTTTGGCTGCATGTGTACAAGGGCGCCCCTGTTTCGAAAACTGGAATGCGAGGTTTTCGCGCTTTAGACCTGCGGACACCGATCCGCCACTGCGAGGGGCTCAGCGTGCACCCGGCTTCACCCACTCTCGCTGCTACCGTTTTGCGATGGCCATGAAGGAGCGACGCCCGTACCGTCGGCAAGGACTCATTACGTTAAGGGTCAAACCTGCCTAAGCGTCCGAAACGCAAGGATGAGTGTGCCGTCTCGGTTGCAGATCCCCCCAGACCTATTTCACGAAGTCGTTATATTCCATCACACCAGTCCACGTACTCCATCATCGCCTTCCGGTCGCAGCTTTGGAATTGGACCAGCAGGCAAAGACGCGACGCAGCGAGTGGCTGCTGGGAACCGAGCGGCGGCAACCCGGCACTGCTCAGCAACACGCGCAGCAGACGCACCAAGCTGTTGGGAAGGAGGTCTTACGCGCTAGTCGTACCACACTAGTTGAGCGGTCCAGTTCGGTCACTGGCGCGTGGTGGCCTCCACCGAGGTCGGCTGGCGCAGAGTCGACAGGATCGTGCACTCCGCCCGCTGACCACCATGGCAACTAGCAATCACCCGTTCCAACTCGCTGGCCATGCGCTGCAGATCGGCCATGCGGGCGCGCACGTCGGCCAGATGGCTGCGGGCCAGCCGATCCACGTCCCCGCACGAAAGCTCCTCATCGCCGGCCAACTGCAGCAGGCTGCGGACCTCTTCCAGGCTGAAGCCCAGATCCCGGCCACGCGCAATGAAGCGCAGCCGCTCGATGTCGGCCGGTCCATAGACCCGGTAGCCATTGCCCGAGCGCCCCGGGCGCGGCAGCAAGCCGATCCGCTCGTAGTAGCGGATGGTCTCCAGATGGCACCCGCTGGCGTCGGCAGCTTCACTGATTTTCATTCGTAGTACGCTTGACTCCGTAGTAGCTACGGACTTTACCCTCACCGGCTGTGTCATGCCAGCGGCCCGCCCGGGCCCGGCTTCCCTGCGAATGGAGATGTTCCGATGAGTGATTGCGGCTGCCACCACGAGGCCAAGAATGCGCAGGAGCGGCGCGTCCTCTGGATCGCCCTAGCGTTGAACGCGGCGATGGCCGTGATCGGCGGCATCGCCGGCTGGGTTGCTCATTCCACCGGTCTGCTGGCCGACGCCCTGGACATGCTGTCCGACGCCACCGCTTATGCCATCGGCCTGGTCGCCATCGGGCGCACGGCCCGCTTCAAGGCGAACGCAGCCTGGGTCAGCGGCAGCGTGCTGCTGGTGCTGGGCGTGGGTGTGCTGCTGGAGGTCGGCCGTCGCGTGATGTACGGCGCCGAGCCGGTTAGTGGCTGGATGATCGGCACCGCCCTGCTGTCGCTGGTGGTCAATATGACCGTCCTGCGCATGCTGGCGCCGCTCAAATCCGGTGAAGTGCACCTGCGGGCGACCTGGCTGTTCACCCGCGCCGATGTGGTCGCCAATGTTGGCGTGATTCTGGCCGGCCTGCTGGTGTGGTGGCTGGCCAGCCCGTACCCAGATTTCGTGATCGGCGCCCTGATCGGCCTGTATGTGATCAAGGAGTCCTTCGAGATCTTGGGTGATGCCCGCCGGGCACGTGCCGACGCGAGCAAGACGGCTGCATGACCAGGCTTGGCCGGCTGGGTTCTGGCCTGCGCTGGCTCTTGCTGGCGCACTTGGCCGTGGGTCTGGTGGCGCAGCCGGTGCTGGCACTGGTCGGCGAGCTACATGTTCAAACCCATCTGGCCACTGCCGACCGCGGCCCGGCAGTGTCGCCGCCAGCTGCCGAGCGTGGCGTAGACGTCGCCCTGCACCGGCTTCAGCAGCTGGTGCTGTGTTGCGGCCAAGCCGTGCCGGCCCCTGAGATGCTGCTGGCCGTGGCGGACATCGGTCGGTACTTGCACGAGGTGGACGCCGATACGCCCCGGTATCCGCCCGCGCACCTGATCGCGCCATTCCGACCGCCGATCGCAGGGTGAGGTCGGCCGGCATGCGCCGGCGCCCTGTCGATATCGAGAACCTTCGGAGTACTTCCATGCATGTGCGATTGGCGGCTATAGCCGCATGGCTGCTGTTGGGCGGCGCGGTGACGACGCCGGCGGCGGCGGCCGAATTGATGACTTTGGACGACGCGTTCGCGCGTGTGGCCCAAACCCACCCCGAGCTGCGCCTGGTGGATGCGCGGGCCACCGTGCTCGCTGCCGAGCGCGATCAGGCCATGCAGCGCCCACCGTGGACGGTCGGTGCCGAGGTCGAAAATGCATTGGGCACGGGCGTGGCCCGTGGTCTGGACAGCGCCGAGCTGACCTTGAGCCTGAGCTCAGTCCTGGAGCGCGGCGGCAAGCTCGATGCGCGCCGAACCCTTGCCCAAAGCCGGATTGATGCGCTGGCCGTGCAGCGGGAGACCGGTCGGCTGGACCTGCTCGCCGAGACGGCGCAGCGCTATCTGGCCGTCGTTGGCGCCGACCGTCAACGACGGCTGGCGGACGTGGATGTCGGCCAGCGCCAGCGGACCGTGGCGGCCGCCCGGCAGCGCCTGCAGGCCGGTGCTTCGCCCGAATCGGTGGTACTCACCGCGCAGGCAGCGCTGGCGCGGGCCGAGCTGACCCGTGATCGGGCCGATCAGCAGCGAATCGCCGCCCGTCAGCATCTGGCCGCACTGTGGGGCGAACGTGCTCCCAACTTCGAGGTGGCTGCGGCCGATCCCATGGCCTTGCCGGCGATCGCGTCCATGCAGACGCTGGCCGAGGAACTGGAGCGGACTCCGGAGCTGGCGCAGTTTGCCGACGCCCGTCGGATCGCGCAGGCGCGACTGCAACTGGCGCGTTCGGCGGCCTCGCCAGACCTGTCCTGGCAGCTCGGTGTGCGCCGCCTGCAGGAGTCCGACGACACCGCGCTGGTGGCCAGCGTGTCCATGCCACTGGGCAGCCGCGGCCGCGCACAGCCGGAGATTCGCGCCGGCGAAGCCGAGCTGGAGGTGCTGACGATCGAGCGCGAGGCCAAGGGCCTGTCGCTGTACTCCACGCTGGTCGAGGCCCATGGCCGTTACACCGTGGCGCAGGCCGAAGTGGCGCGGCTGCAAGGAGACGTACTGCCGAAGCTGGCCCGGGCCGAGCAGGCTGCCGAGCGCGCCTATCGCGCCGGCGCGATCAGCTATCTGGAATGGGCACAGCTGCAGTCCGAACGCACGGCCATGGCCCAGCAGCAGCTGGACGTGGCGCTCGATGCGCAGCGCGCCCTGATCGAAATTCAACGACTGACCGGCCAGGCGCTTGTCACGCCGCCGGCGGCCGCTTCCACCGGAGAGACCCCATGAATCGCTTTTTCTGGACCGCACTGGGCATGGCCCTGATGCTGGCCGCCTGCAACGCGTCGACCCCCAACGAAGCCTCCGAGGGCGGCGCCGCCGCTGAGGGCGAAGAGCACGGCGAGCACGAGGAAGCGCCGCTGGAAACCAAGATTGCCGCCAAAGCTGCGCAGGCGGCGGGTATCCAGGTCGCGCCGGCGGGTCCAGGTGAGATTGCTGACGAGCATGAGGTACAAGGGCTGCTCACCCCGATCGATGGGCGCATCGCGCAGGTCACTGCACGCTTCCCCGGACCGGTCCGCTCTGTGCGAGCCGGCGTGGGTGATCAGGTGCGTGCCGGCCAGGCCCTGGCCACCGTGGAGAGCAACCTGAGCCTGACCACCTATACCGTCACCGCGCCAATCAGCGGCGTGGTGATGGCGCGTACGGCCGCCGTGGGCATGGCGGCGGCTGAGGGCGCGCCACTGTTCGAGGTCGCCGATCTGTCCACCCTGTGGGTGGACCTGCACATCTTCGGGGCCGACGTCCAGCACATCGGTGCCGGCGTGCCGGTGACAGTCACCCGCTTGAGCGATGGCGTCACGGCGCAGACCACCTTGGAGCGCGTCCTGCCAGGCACCGCCACCGCCAGCCAAAGCACCATTGCGCGCGCCACCTTGGCCAACACCGATGGCCTGTGGCGTCCGGGTTCGGCGGTCAAGGCGCGGGTCACCGTGGATCGTCAATCGGCGGCGTTGGTCGTGCCGATCACCGCGTTGCAGTCCGCAGAAGATCAGGACGTGGTCTACGTGCAGCAGGGAGAGACCTACCACACCCGGTCGGTCAAGCTGGGGCGCCGCGACGCTGAGCGCGCCGAAGTGCTGGAAGGGCTCAAGGCCGGTGAACAGGTGGTGGTGGCCCAGAGCTTCCTGATCAAGGCCGACATCGAAAAATCCACCGTCGAAGAAGACCATTGAGGCCCGCCATGCTCGAACGCCTCATTGGGCTGTCCATCCGCCATCGCTGGCTGACGCTGGTGCTCACCGCTGCGTTGGTTGCGCTGGGCGTGTGGAGCTACCGTCACCTCTCAATCGACGCCACGCCGGACATCACCAACGTCCAGGTCCAGATCAACACCCAGGCCCCGGGCTACTCGCCGTTGGAGGCCGAGCAACGGGTGACCTTCGCCATCGAAACGGCCATGGCCGGCCTGCCCAAGTTGGACTATAGCCGCTCGCTGTCGCGCTACGGGCTCTCCCAGGTCACCGTCGTGTTCAAGGACGGCACCGACCTGTACTTTGCCCGCCAGCAGGTCGCCGAACGGCTACAGCAGATCGCCTCCCAGCTGCCCGAAGGATTGGATCCGGAGATGGGCCCCATCTCCACCGGGCTGGGCGAGATCTTCATGTACACCGTGGAGGCCGAGCCCGACGCTCGCAAGCCTGACGGCACACCCTACACGGCCACGGACCTGCGCACCCTGCAGGACTGGGTGATCCGGCCGCAGCTGCGCACCACACCCGGCGTCACCGAGGTCAACACCATCGGCGGCTTCGAGCGGCAGATCCACATCACCCCCGATCCGGCCCAGCTGGTGGCGCTGGGCTTCACGTTGAACGACGTGGTCGCGGCGGTCATGCGCAACAACCAGAACATTGGCGCCGGCTACATCGAGCGCAATGGACAGCAGTTCCTCGTGCGCGTTCCCGGCCAGCTGGCCAATGTGGAGGCGATCGGCAACATCGTGCTGGACCGCCGCGATGGCGTGCCCATCCGGGTGCGCGACGTCGCCGGCGTCGGCGAAGGTAAGGAGCTTCGCACCGGCGCGGCCACCCAGAACGGCCATGAGGTCGTAGTCGGTACCGCCTTCATGCTATTCGGCGCCAACAGTCGAGAGGTATCCCAAGCCGCAGCGGCCAAGCTGGACGCCGCCAACGCCAGCTTGCCCCCGGGCGTGCATGCCAAGGCCGTCTATGACCGCACCGCGCTGGTGGACCGCACCATTGGCACGGTATCCAAGAACCTGATCGAGGGCGCGCTGCTGGTGGTGGTGGTGCTGTTCCTGCTGCTGGGCAATGTGCGCGCCTCGTTGATCACTGCGGCGGTGATTCCGCTGGCGATGCTGTTCACCATCATCGGCATGGTGCGTGGCGGCGTATCGGGCAACCTGATGAGTCTGGGTGCGCTGGACTTCGGCCTGATCGTGGACGGGGCGGTGATCATCATTGAGAACTGTCTGCGCCGGTTCGGGGAGGCGCAGCACGCGCTGGGCCGCCAGCTCAACGATGAAGAGCGCTATGACCTGACCGCCTCGGCCACCGCCGAGGTGATCCGTCCCAGCCTGTTTGGCCTGGGCATCATCGCCGCGGTCTACCTGCCGATCTTCGCGCTATCCGGGGTGGAGGGAAAAATGTTCCACCCGATGGCGATCACGGTAGTGCTGGCCCTGACCGGTGCCATGGTGTTGTCGCTGACCTTCGTGCCGGCGGCGATTGCCACCTTCCTGCGCGGCCGCGGGGCCGAGCACGACAACCGCCTCATGCGCTGGTCGCGCGCCCGCTACACGCCGCTACTGGATTGGGCGCTGCGTCGGAGGGTCGTGGTGCTGACAGGCGCGGCCGTGCTGGTGGTGGGCTGTGGCGTGCTGGCCACCCGCTTGGGTTCGGAGTTCGTGCCGAGCCTGGATGAGGGCGATATCACCTTGCAGCCCATGCGTATTCCCGGCACCAGCCTGGAACAGTCGGTGGCTATGCAGGAAACGCTGGAGAAGCGCCTGGCCCAGTTCCCGGAGGTGGCCAACATCTTCTCCAAGATCGGCACCGCCGAGGTGGCCACCGACCCGATGCCGCCGTCGATGGCCGACACCTTTCTGATGCTCAAGCCCCGCGACCAGTGGCCCGATCCGCGCAAGCCCAAGGCCGAGCTGGTGGAAGAGCTGGAGGCGGCGGCCAAGGAAATTCCGGGCAGCAACTACGAGTTTACCCAGCCCATCCAGATGCGCACCAACGAATTGATCTCCGGCGTCCGTTCGGACGTGGCGGTCAAGGTCTACGGCGACAACCTGGACCAGCTGACGCGCCTGGCCAGCCGGGTCGAGCGGGTCATGCGCAGCGTCCCCGGCGCCGAAGACGTCAAGGCCGAGCAGGTCTCGGGCCTGCCGCTGTTGACCATCACGCCAGATCCGGCGGCATTGGCACGGTATGGCCTGAACCCGGGCGATGTGCAGGAAACGGTGGCCACCGCCATTGGGGGCAGTGTCGCCGGCCAGTTGATCGAGGGCGACCGACGCTTCGACTTGGTCGTGCGCCTGCCCGAATCGCAGCGGCAAGACCCGGCCGTGCTGGCAGATCTGCCCATTCCGCTGCCGGCAAGCACCAGTGTCGATGAGTCCAGCCGTCTAGCCGCCGACGCCAATGGCGGGCCTCGTACGGTGCCACTGCGGGAAGTGGCGAAGATCCAGGTGGAACGCGGGCCCAATCAGATCAATCGCGAAAACGGTAAGCGGCGCGTGGTGATTACCGCCAACGTGCGCGAGCGCGATCTGGGTGGGTTCGTCGGCGAGCTGCGCACGCGCATCGGCCAGGATGTCACGCTTCCTGAGGGCTACTGGATCGACTACGGCGGCACCTTCGAGCAGCTGATCTCGGCCGCCCAACGCCTGGGGGTGGTTGTTCCGGTAACACTGGCGTTGATCTTCGCCCTGCTGTTCATGGCCTTCGGTTCGGCCAAGGATGCGACCATCGTGTTCAGTGGTGTGCCACTGGCGCTGACCGGCGGTGTGCTGGCACTGGCTCTACGCGGGATTCCGCTGTCGATCTCGGCCGGCGTGGGCTTCATCGCACTGTCGGGCGTGGCCGTACTCAACGGCCTGGTCATGATCGCGTTCATTCGCCGCTTGCGCGAACAGGGTGACCCGCTGGACGACGCTGTGCGCGACGGCGCCCTTGGACGCCTGCGGCCGGTGCTGATGACCGCCCTGGTAGCCTCGCTGGGCTTCCTGCCCATGGCCTTGAATGTCGGCGCCGGCTCGGAGGTGCAGCGCCCGCTGGCCACTGTCGTCATCGGGGGGATCGTCTCATCCACCGCATTGACCTTGTTGGTGCTGCCGGTGCTCTATCGTTGGCTACATCGCGACCGAGCTCCCCGCGCCGGTAGCACTGCTTTGGAGTCTTCGACACCATGAACGAGATCAACCTGGAACAGGTCCGCGCGGCGATGTTTACCGACCCTGGTGTGAAGGCGGTGGACGATCTACGCCTGGTGTCCGGTAATGAACATGGCCGTGCGATCGCGGCCACTATCACGGTCGCTGCGCCCTCGGTCGACCTGGACCTGGTGCACGCGGTGACCGCCCGCGTGCTGGCCGATCAGTTCGGTATCGATCAGGTCATGCTGTCCTTCAACGACCCCGGGCCGGTGCCGCCGCCGCCCACCGCCGCACCCTTAAAGAAGATGTGATCGCCGCCGGTGCCTCTATGCGTCTGCGTTGGCAGGCGCATAGAGCTGATGACCCGGCAACGCGCATGCGCCGGCATACACAAAGGCCACGCTTTGCCGCGCCCTGGTGAAGGCTACGTAGTATTTCGGTGGCGCGGTGATACGCGCTGCATCGGCCGTGCGCAGGTACTGCGTCAACGGCCCGTTGGGGAAGATCAGGACCCGGCTATAAGTGCGGCCCTTGCACTGCCCGAAGTTCACGGCGGGTAGTCCGTCGCACGCCTGCCGCCGGTCATGGCGGAGCACGGTGGGACCAAACTCCTGCATGTACGCCGCCACATCCCCTGGAGCGACGAGATAGATGCCATCGTGCCCGGTGACCTCGCCATTGCCTGATTGGGTCCGGGGCATCTGCGGATAGAGCGTGTCAGCCATATCGCACAGGGCCTGGACGCAGCGCAGACTGACGAGGCGGTGATCGAGCTGACATAGGCCGTCCGCCTCCCAAATCCGAAACAGCGCTGCCATGTTCGGCCCACGATATTGGCTGTGCCTTGGCGCGTAGTTGGTCGCGTACGTGGCTTGGCGCGTGTCACCTACCAACATGATGGCAATCTCGCTCTTCAACAGCCGTTCGACCAGATCCAGATCAAAGCCGGCCAAGTCCTGGACCTCGTCGATGTAGAGCTCGTCGTACATGGCCTCCAGGCGTGCCAGGACCTGACCTTGGGTCAGCTCATCGCATCGCACAGCAAAGTCGGCCGCCCGGTCTGAATACATCCGGTTGCCTGCCAGGTAGTGGCGCGCCACCTGAGTACGTGGGGCGCGGTTGTTGGTGACACCTTCTACGAACAGAATGGTCTCGATGCGAGGCTCAGGACACAGTGCCGCCTGGTACGGGCGAATGCACTGGCGCAGCAGGAAGCCATACCAGCTGTGCAAGGTGACATGCGCGGGGACCGCGCCCGCGTGGACCTCAAACGAACTCCGGATCTCTTCTAGATTTTCCAGCGTGTAGGTGACAATCGCGATGCGTCGCCCAGGCCGCTCCAGGGCCTGCCGGACCAGCAACGTGGTCTTGCCCGAGCCGGCCGCCGAGAGCAGTACCCGGTTAGGTGATGGCACGCTGGACATAGTCCGGGAACCTGATCGAGTGCGGGCTATTGAAAATCGCCAAGGCCGTATCGGTCTTATGGCCCTTCATGTACTTGAGCAGCGCCACCTCATCGGCAAACGTCTTGCCCAGCACGGTATTGAGTTCGGCCAGCGAGTTGGCTTTGATCAGCTGCTCTTCCAGCGATGGGGCGCTCTCGTCGGAATCGTAATAGATCGCGTTGATGTGCTCGGCATAGCGCTCTTGCACAACTGCGATATCACCGTCGTTGTCGGTGATCACCTTGGCCTGGATTCTCAGCCGATCTGCAATCTGCAAGAAGCGCTTGAATGCCAGCGACTTGACCGAAATGATGTCTACGCCGCGAGCCATCGGCGCCACGCCATGGTGGTCGCTGTAGGCGCGCTGCACAACCAGTTCGTCGGAAGGGCCTTCCACCAGGATCGCCTGCTTGGCCAGGATCAACCGCAGCGTGTCGTGGCCCGGCAGCTTCATGAAATAGTCGTGGGTATCGCTCGGCAGCTGGTCCAGCTTCATCTGGCCCTGCGCGCTGAACAGGATTACATTGTCCACGCCCAGCTTGTTCAACACGAAGCTGCTGTGGGTGGCGATGATCACCTGCTGGGCGGTGGAGAGGGCCGCAATCTTGTCGATCAGCTGGGTCATGCTGGAATAGGACAGATGGTTCTCCGGCTCCTCGATCAGCAGTACGTGGGCCGCGCCGGCCGCGTGCATCGCCAGTTTCATCTTCACCGCGCTTTGCTCGCCCTTGCCGGCCTGGGTGAAGGGGAGCTCATCCAAGTACGGTGACAAGCTGGTTTCCCACGTTGAGCGCGGCGATGTGTCCACACCAACCGTCAGCGCCCGGTGGCTGATGTCCCCGGTGTGCTCGGTCAGGTACGCATTGATGGCCGCCACGTCCGCTTCTTCGGAAAAACTCTGTCGCATGCGGCGGAAGCTCAACGACAGCGAGACGCGCTGTGCAGGCGTCAGTGCCTGTTCGATGATGCCGGCGATATAGCGATCGGCACCGGACAGCGTCTTGATGCCGTGCGTGTCGATGATGGTCGAGTCGAACGGAATACTGCGGGCGGTGACGCCATTGTTGGCGAAGGAATACCAGCGCACCGTGTAGTACTCCACCGGCAGGCTGACCGCACCCTGGTGCTGCTGCAGGTAGGCGTTGAACTCCTCGCGGTAGTCGTCGTTGAGCTCGACCAGCAGCCGGATGCCGGCGGTATCCAGGCGCAGGGAGTTGTTGGTGCCGCGCAACGACGCCAGCGCGGCGTCTGCGCCCAGGTAGGCTTCGATGGAGATCCGTGGCGGCGAGGCCGGCGTGCCTGCAGCAAGGGTCGCCAAATATTCCTGCACCGTGGGCTGGTGGAACAGGTAGGGCGTGAGCTCGTAGGCGAGATTGCGCCCATGCAGTTGCCCGGTGACCACCGCGTGGATGGCCTCCAGCAGGGTGGACTTACCGACCTCGTTGTCCCCCACCACCAAGTTCATGTGGGCGTTGAGGGGCAGGTCCAGATGGCGAAACGACTTGAAGTTGTCGATGACGATACGTTCAATCGGCATGCACAGTCCTTTGCGGCCAGATGTTCGGCGACGAACCCGCACGTCGAAGTGGGCGGCTCGTTGTTCAGAGCGATACTATCTGATCTCTGAACCGCGTAGTGTCGCCCCTGTGCAGGGGGCTTTTATCACCGCAATTCGTGCAACACCCCCTAGGCACTGTTGCGTTCAGGTGTTGCGCGCTAAACCACCGACTGCGCAACACTACGGCGATCAAGTGCGTCGCAACGGCAAAAGATCCCGAGGCCGCCGAAAGTTCATTGAATACGGTGGTTTAGCGACGCAACAAATGGGTGTTTATACCAAGATTGCGAAATCGGATCGGGGCCGCTCTGGCGAGGTTCGCAGGCTCTCCCTGGCGCTGGATCCGCCTCTGGATCGACTCGTGCTTCCCTGCCCGGTCACCGGGCAAGGATGAGCTAGAGGCATGACGGCGATGGAAGCGATCGATGGTCTGCACTTGGATGTCGGAAAGCGCGACGGGGCTCGCTGTCGCCTGACAGAGTGCCGTCACGGCGAGTAGTTTCGATAGCATGGGGGTGCTCTATATCTATGTGGTAGAAGCGGCTAGATAGGAATCTACCGCCAGAGTGATCTTCCGGCTCAAGTCGGTGGCGCCAACCGCATTCCGGGCCGCAGCCGAAAGAAGCATTCCCTTGCAGATTCCCAGCAAGTCGTGGGCCAGGCTGCTCGCGTCCCCCGCAGATACCCCGTAGTCCTTCTGAATCGCTCGTTCCATGGCTGGGATAAGTTCCCCGACGAGCGAACTATCACGAGCAGCAACAAGGACCAAGGGCTCGGCAAATGCGAGTTGCGTTGTCAGCGCAGGCCGTTCCTGGGCGTGTGCAAGTGCTGCGCCTACTGCGGCGGCGACCGCCCCAGGGCCGGGATGTTTCATGATGGCGTCTACTGCTCTCGCCGCCCTGCCCTGCACCTCTCTCACAACCAGGGCGCGGAGCACAGCTTCCTTGTCGGGGTAGTACTGGTAAAGAGACCCGGTACTGACGCCAGCCAGGGCTGCAATGACGTTGGTGTTGAAATCTTCAAACTGCCGGCGCTCAAGCAGTTCCACGTTGGCGGCCGACGCCCACCAATAGCCCGGATGGCATTGCCCTGACAGACCTGGGGATTCGGCAGGCGGAGGACCTTGCAGGAAACTGGACCGGCCGGCCAGCGGCGATCTTGAGCTCCCCTTTTGTGCGTGCCAGGCAAACGGCGGAGCCACTCGCCCGGCGGTTTGGCATGCCGATAGGCACGGCTTCCGTACAGGAGTTCACCTACCTTTCTCCGCGGAAGTGTGTGGGTACGACGGCTGCCTCCAGGCGTTCGTGGGTACTGGCGTATTGGGATCTCAGTGACCCTGACCACCGCGACGGTCCTGGCGCAGAAACCTTCCGGGAGTTTGTTGATCGGGCCAGGTGCTTGCTGGCAGATGCAACATGGCGCGACCGTGGAGAGGTCGTGGTTTTCTGCCATGGGCAGTTCATGCAGATGCTGCGTTGGCTCCAGGAGCATCCAGCGCTACCGGTGGATTCCGAGGCAATGCGTCACTTCAGAAGAGTGGATCTGAAGCATCCAATTGAGCACTGCCAGCAGTATCGGATCTGCGCTGGCTGAGGCCGGGCTTCCCGGCTGCTGACGCGTAGAGGATGGAGCCCCTGTTCTTGGGGCTCCAACGTGTGCGAACTCGGGTCAGGCTGGCGCCAGATCCGCCGCTCTCTCCATGCGAGCGATGAGAATCTGCCTTTCGCCATTCTGGACATTGGAGTACTTTGGTGCGATCGAATTCGCTCTGGTCGTTTCCCAGTAGTCGACGCCGGGATCCAGCATGAGGGTGAGCACCCGGCCGTCGTCGAAATGCACTCGCAGTGTTCTCTGGTGAGGTACCGCTTGTCTTGACTTCTCGATCGTAGAGACCTTGAAGTCAGACAGCAGCTTCTGCAGGTCGCGTTCACGCGAAACATCGTTCTGCCAGTCACTGTATGCAGGTCGCTGCCCAGAAGGCCTGCTCATGACCGACATGGTGGTGATCTCCACTTCACGGTCAGCTCCGTGCGTGTAGCCTGTCAGCCCCTTGACGAGCGCTGCAAACACCCCGGCGCTACTGCAGCTGCGGAAGTAGCGATCGCTGTACTCGATGCGCTCAACACTGTCTTTCAGCATGGCGGGCAAGTCCGCACAAAGCTCATTCAGCGCAGGAAGAATCAGCTCATTGAAGAACTGGCGCGGCTGCAGTGGCTTGTGCGGAACGATATCAAATACAGAGGCGCTGACATGCGCGTGCAGGTTGCCGGCCAGGCCTTCCGCTGGCACCCACTCGACCTGCGGGAACGCCGGGGAATGGCCCTGGATGTAGGCGCCGGTGTTGGTCTCCTGTGCCCAGCCGCTTCGTCCTTTGGACCCCTCCAGTAGAACACGCGGAACAAACCCGCCCTCTGGCTCACTCCATAGGCCAACAGAGGAAATCGCGCCTGCTTCCACGAGAATCGCGCAGCGCCGGCGGAACGTTGCCTCGCCGTCAAACCGGCCGCGCGGCACCACCAGATTGCGCACCGATGCGGGCTGGCTGTCCTGGGTGCGTCGGGCAAGTTTCAGCATCAGGCTGTTTTCACCCGGGTCCTCTTCCTCTCCAATGTAAAGGGTCAGCACCGGAGCCCCGCACAGCAAAAGCGTTGAGTTGACAGCATCGGTCAGGCTGCGTGCTTCCCATCCAGCGTCTTCGCCAAGCAGCGCAATGGCATCGTCAGGCACGAGCAGCGTGCCTCGGAACTGGCCGCCCAGGAGCTTCTGGACCGCGTGGCGATCCAGTACATCTGCCACGTCGCGGGTCTCATGTGACAGCAGGCATTCCGGGCACGCCGAGGCACAGCTGGCCGGGCACGCGGCAGCCTCGACAATGGCTGCCGAAAGAAGCTCCTCGACATTGTTCTCGAGTCTTGAAACGTATCCCGCGCCGCCAGAGGCTCTGTCAAAGATAATCACTGCAAGCCCGGCGTTGCCCTGCATCAGAACCCTCTGCACGGCAAAGCCCAGTTCGCCAAGGTCGATGCCAAGGCGTCTGGCGGCAACATTGCGCAACAGGACCGCCAGCGTTGCGGCCACTGCCTGATCTGACAGTGGCGCACCGTCCACCGACGGCACCAGCAAGTACTCAAGCACGTCTGTCCGTGTGGTTGCACCCAGCGCACCGAGCCGCTTTACCAGCCAGCCGCTTTCCTGGGCTGGCTCGCACCAGCGGTCTGTGAAAGGTTGGCGGTGCCGATAGCCGCCACCCTTCTCCGGACTGGCCGAACCTGGCTCGCACCAGCCACATGCCAGGCAGAGCGAGAAGCCGGAATGCTCCTGCCCGAACGTGTGGTGATAAACCTCCGCAGAGCGCCCAACACGAGACCAGCCCGCCTGGCTGGCCAGCGCTCGACGGATAACATGGCTGCCGTCTGCGTTCCTGACACTGAAACGAGGCATTTCACCCGGTATATAAGTTGGTCTGGAGACGTCATCATTGGGTTTGGCGCCAAGCGGGACGACAAAGCCAGCCGGTACGATGTACTCGAATATCCCCGGGGTGTGTTCGTCCACCACCTGGCCGCAGACCGAGCAGGCGTCCGGGCGCTCGGGTCTGTCGGTTACTTCACTGCAGGACTGGCAGATCAGGCGCCAGCGCAGATCCTGGATCTCTCCTGGCGCCATCGCCCCGGCAGGACGCTGCCAGTTCATGGTGAGGCCCCCTACCCTGTAGACCGCGCCTCCAACTACCACGTTGGCGCCTGGCTGATACTCGCGCAGCGCGACCGCAAGCTCGCGGCTGAGCGAACGGTTGCTCAGGCTCTCCCGCTCGGACATCTCGGCCCGGCCAACATCCGACTTGACGATCAGCAGCTCGCGTACATCCACCGGGAAACCGCGCGCCGGCAGGACGCCGCGAATGGTCAGAAACTGCAGGAGGTAGGCCTTACCCATCCGCACAAGGCGGTAGGAGAGTGCATTTCTTGCCTCTTTCTGCGTGGCCGGCACTGCATCCCAATGGGTCTTCGCTGAATCCCACTCGGCATACCACGACGTCGCTGCAGACTCGAATGCCTGCCTCGCCGCTTCGAGCAGTGGCTGCAAGGCTACACCCGCAAGACTTGAGCGCTCCAGCATGACTCTGATGGCATCATGCGCGGCGGGTTTGAAGTTGCTCGTTTCCTGAAGGAAAGCCATCAGCATCTGGAACGGCGCTTGGTCGCGTGTATCGGATCCTGCTTGCTCTTTCACTGGGGCTTCCAATCCGAAGAAGCCGCCGGCTGTCATCTTCATGATTTCCCCGCCATTTCCCTGGGCGGAGATGAACTCGCGCAGCAGCCAGGCGTTGAGGTGGCGCTGGACGATGACCGGGCTTCCAAGCTGCACCACTGGCGGCCTGATACTGGTCGCCAGGAAACCGGCCGGGTCCTTGAAAATGCCCAGCGAGCGTGGCTCGTCGCGGCATACCGTATAGGCCAACGCACGCGTTTCACCGCGGCGGCCAGCGCGGCCCGCACGCTGCAGGTAGTTGGCGACCGTTGGTGGGGGATTTGCCATGGCCACAACCGCGAGGCTTCCGATATCCACACCCATTTCCATGGTAGTGGAACAGCTGAGCACATTGAGATTCCCGGCCTGGAACTCTGCGGTCAGCCGGTCGAGCTGGCGCTGATCAATCTGGGCGGAATGTTCGCGTGCCGCGTAGAATCGTGTGCCAACAAGCGCACGGTCAAGCGCTTCAGGCCAGAGCCCGAGCCTGACCAGCGGGTGGTCGCGTCGACTTTCCTCCAACCACTGCTCACGCTCCGGCACTGGCACGGAAACGCCGGCGCGCTGCCAGAACGTGTATTGCGGGACCGGCAGGGAGACCGGTTCACAGGCAATTGGCACTCCGTCAGCCTGGTGATAGGGAGATACCCCCCGCAGCACCGTGTCCAGCAGGCGCCGGGTGACCGGACAGAGCCAGAGCTGAGTCGGCCGCGACAGCGATACGGTTGACCAGCGCAGGCAATGACCTCTGCCTTCGACGTTCAGCAGGTGCTCGCTGGAAATCAGGCTGCGCTTGGCAGCGTCGAGCACCTCGCTGACAAGCTGTGGGCGCATGCCGGGGAATGCAGCGCGCAGCAGGCGCGGTAGACGCGCGCGACCGCCGCTGCCGGTCTCGCTGTCAAGCCTAGGCCACTGGAACCTGTTGCCCTTCTTTTCGCCCTTTTCTATCCGGTCAACCAGATACTTGCGACTGAAGCGCGTTCCGATCCAGTTCTTCTCATCCTCGGAAAGCTCGACACAGGCGTTCTCACGGATCACAAAATCCATGTAGATCTTCAGGAAGCTCTTCCACTCACCAACATCGCCACCAATCTCCACCCATGCCAACGGAAGCTGGCCCGCTGTGATCTTCTCGATCCCGGGATAGCAGATCGAGACCAGGCCAAGCGTCTCCAGGGAGTTTGTCCGCTTGGGCCTGCGATACAGCTCGCGCAGCAGCAGTAAGCGGGAGACAATGCCTGCAGACGTCGGCCCCATGAGCTCGGAAAAATAGGGCGCAATGGTCGAATCGATCTCAGGCTGGTCCGCCAGCCTGCTCTGGATCTCCGGCCACGTCTGCGGGTGGCTGCCCTTGAGTCGGGCCTCGTGCTTCTCCAACTGCGAAGCAAGGTCTTCACGCTCCAGCGGTGCGGTAGCATGTGCCAGCTCGGCTTGGATCTGTAGAACCTTGCCTCTGCTGAACTCAATTTCCCCGAGGGTCAATGGCCTTGGCAACAGCTGCGGGACCACGTGGCGGATGTAATCCCTGAGTGCAGAATCGTACATCCTGGCCGCTCCGCGCGCGGTCCCCTGTCGGCTGTCAGTGAAGGTCAACAGTCTCCGTCCTTCCATCAAGACGGAATCACCCACTGCCGCCGGATCCGGCGGTGCAGCAGCCAGCAGTTCCGGGATGATGTTGTTGAGCGAGAACGGCGCGGTAAGCCGGATCGCCCTTCGGCTTTTGTCGATGTCGGTAAATGCGTTGCCACAACCGGTGCAGCGGCATGGCCGCTCTGCCTCGACATCGTGCATCGCCATGGAGGACTTTCTGCTGTAGGGGTTCCAGACCATGCCTGCGAACTGCATCTCGCCATCCAGCGAGGCGATCTCGCCTGTCAGTGGGTTGAAGAAGGCCTCCCCGGTCGGTACACCTGCCCTGTTGTCCTCGAGGCTGCAGACAAGGACGCGGCTGTAGAGTCTTTCTTCTAACTGGTCATCGTCATTCGCTTCCACGTCAGCAAGATACTCGTCCTCCCGCTCTGCTTCCGCACGGACAAAGCGTCTGTCGGCAGACAACACGCCCTGCAGCGCAGCGGTACCACAGTCATTGCACAGCGACACCTCGAGAACCATGCTTCTGCAATGCGGACAGGCCTTGTGCGACTGCATGAACAGTGCCCCGTATCGCCATTCATCCAACGCGGCGTCCATGCGACCGGAACAGGCTGAGTTGATGCATGACCAGACGGAAGAAATCGTCCGTTGGAACAGATGGATTCTGATTGGCAGGAAGCGGCCGTCTGAGTGGTCTTCGTCCGCCACCTTTCCGGAAGAGGCTACATCGATCCAGCGCGCTGCATCCTGGAGGGTGGGCAGGTCTGCATGATCCGCAATCTCCCTAAGGTTGGCAGCTGACTTTCTGGTGAGGAGGTCTCGGATCGACATGGCAACAGGTGATCTGCGGAGCGCCATATGCAGGTCTGCCGCGCTGGTGTCTGCGTCCTGGCAAAGCAGCTCCAGTTCATCCAGTGCTGGTGCCTTGCCGCTTGCCGATGTGATCTGCGGGATCTCGCGATGGCCGCGCACCACCTCAACAGAATCCTCCGGGCACCCAGCGAGGTCGGCCAGAAACTTCCGGAGCGCGCGCGTAGATTCATCGCCCGCGTCACCAATCGTTGCTGAGGTAGCGATGAATCGGACATCTGACGGCTTTACGTTGAAGGCTTGAAGCGTGCGGCGCAGCAGAAGCGTCAGCTCGGCAGCGGCGCTTCCGGTGTAGGAGTGCGCCTCATCAATCACGATCCAGCGGAGCTTTCCTGAGGATGCTTCAAGGATCGGACGATCCTCCGGCCTGATCAGCATCAGTTCGAGCATCGTTGTGTTGGTGATCAGCAGTGGCGGTGGACTCAGTCGCAGCGTCTTCCTGTCAGGCACCTCGCAGGAAGAAAAGGCTGCGTGCTCATGGGCCTTCAAGCTTTGCTTCATGTCACCGTTGTACAGCGCAAACCGGTGCTGTCCTGCACTCGGCTCCATCCATGCCTCGAGGCGCTCCTTCTGGCTGCGGATCAGCGCATTGAGCGGGTAGATGAAAAGCGCCTGCACTCCTGTCAACGGGGCCTTCCGCTCTTCAGTCTGCTCCCACAGGCTGCTGAGGATCGGGAACAGGAACGACTCGGTCTTGCCCGCGCCGGTACCCGCTGAGACCAGCACAGACTTGCCAGCCGCCACTGAATCAAGCGCGGCGCGCTGGTGCACAAACGGCCTGCGGCTACGCGGGAAGTGGTAATCGCCGGACGCCTGGTCCAATGCATCAATGAAACGCGGATGCAGCAGGCCCTGCAGTTGCAGGTCGTCCAGGGTTGCTTCGCCACTCTGCCAGCGATACATGCACTCGATGAGTGGGACCCCGAGCACGGCGCCATCCTCGTTCGCGTAGCTGCCGAGCCATGACTGCAGCCAGGCGCGAAGTCCCGGATCCGCCGGACGGTACATGCTCATCACGGCATCCGAAAGGCGCTTTGGAATGCGCTCCAGCAGAGGGTGGGCCTTCAGATTCTCGTAGGTGTTCAAGCTGCATTCTCCAACATTGCGATGGCCGAGCAGTAAGCGTCGTCAAAGAGCATCGGGTCGATCATGTAGCGCGCAAAGAGCAGGTTGTCCCGTAGCGATTGATCCATGTCGTGCCGGTACCAGGTGGCAACGGCAAGTTCATACGGGGCAAGAAGGAATGTCCGGTCAAGATCCACGCTTGGCGTGATGCTTCTTGAGCGGGTCCGCAGCGTGTCGACCAAGCCTGGAACGGAAAGCCTTTCCCACAGTTCCGCGGCCGCGTCCCTCACGGGAGGATCGCGAAACTCCAGCTCCTGCTGCCGCCGGTCAGACCACTCGCCCACCGAGGTCTGCCATGCATCACTCCAAGGGCCAAACGCCGCTCTCAGCTTGACGAGCTCTCCAACACGTCCCGCCAGCGGAAGGCTGGCGAGAAGGCAGGACACATCGGTGGTCTGGGATTCGCCAAATTGCCTTCTACTCCATTCGAGCAGCTCTGCAGATGCCTGCGCGAGCGCCGCGTGCCAGAAGAAAGGCAACCCATCCAGGCCCCAGCGCAACCCCTGCTCTGCCTCCGTGTACCCGCGAAGGCGAGCCAGCGCGAGCAACCGAAGTGCCAGAAGCGGTTCTTTTGCCAGTACAAGGAACGGATCAAGCCAGCGCAGATAGAACTGGAATGAGCCAAGCCAGCCCAGCAATACATCCAGCTCCGCTGACGACTTTCCGCTGTGCGGGTCATCGGTGATGCGCCGGTAGAGCCCAATCAGGGCTGCAGATCGAGCGTGCGACTCGCTAATGCCCACCGCCTGGAGAAACTCCGAAGCAGTGTCGGCCTGGTCTTCACCCAGGACCACGAGGCAGGGTGCGGCCTGGCGCGATGGATCAATCGCCAGGTAGACGCCAGGGAAGAGCTTGGCGTCAGACAGCAGCCAGGCCTGGCTGTCCTTTCGCTGCAGTTCGATTGGCTCATCGCCAGTCACGTGCGTAAGTTCCCTCAGCTGCACCCGCACGTCATCGGATGCGCCTTCCACCGTCACTTCAGCGCCGATACGCCTGATCCGATAAGGTTCGATCTCGATTCCGGGCCCATTGGGGAACTGGACCTTGAGTGCATGGGTTCTCGCGCGCGGATCGAATGAGAGTGCCTCAAGGAAGCCGCTCACTTCAGAAAGTGGCAGGCGGTTGGCACGCAAGGAGAGGCTGTGGACGGCATTCCAGGACGCGCTGGCCCGCCTCACCTCGAGACGGTTGTGCAATGCCGTGCCGGCCTGGGCCACGATCCTGCCCGCGGCGATCGAACTCACGCGGCGCATTCCAGTCGCAGTTTCCTCGCCACTTGCCAGGTCAATGAATGAAGCGGGCTTTGGGCATTCGAATAGCAGATCCGCCCTGGTGCCTGCAAACAGCAGTGTGACGGTGAGCAGGCTGGAGCCTGCGAATTTGATCGTGCAGGTTCCGTCGGCCGCCGTAGCGTGGCCAGCAATCGTAACGCCGGCTGGCAAGGACAGCGACAGGTGCCGACTGGTAGTGCGGTGATCGAAGCCTTGAGGAAGCACGAGAACGCGTCGGCGCTCGGCAATCACTGCACTGGTGTCATCAACCAGACGGAATTGCATATCGCCACTGGCGCCTCTGGCCGATTGGCCTAGCCACGCACTGTCTCCTGCCCTGCGCCATTCAATACGGCCTGAGAGTCCGCCGAGCTTTCGGGGGTTTGCGTCTCCAACAAAGACTGTTGAATAGCCCTTCACGCGGAAGTGTGGAGGGCGTCCGGAGAAGTCGAGATAGCCTTGCGGGCCTGCATAGCCTGATTCAACAACGGCGAAGTCTCCGTCCGCAGCCGTAAAGACGGCCTTGCCGGAGACGCTCCAGAGTGGTCGCGCCGAGCCATTCACCATCAGTTTCTCGCCCAGGGCTGTCGCCTCTCCGGTGACGATAGTGCCCTCGGGTGCCGCAGCCAGCAGTGTGCGCGTGCGGAGCCTGACCGGTGCCGGAGAGCGGTAAACGGGATCGCCATCTCCAGGCTCGAAGACCCATACGCAACGTTCGTCGAGCGGTTCGCCACCGATACAGTCGAGGCGGCGATACGTGCCGGCGTCACTGATGACAAGCGAAACCGCGCGGTCGGAAACGTTCTCGGAAAGGTCCTGGACCGCACTCGCCTGAAAGAACCTGCCTCCGTCTTTTCGCCTTGCCTTGAAGGCCTCGCCGACAGGCTCTCCCGCAATCGCATAGTGGACAGCAACAAGGCCTGGCACCTCTCCGGCTGCTTCGAAGCCCGTGCCGTCGATCATCGCGCGGGTGTTAAGCGTCCATGCGCCATGTCGCCTCGATATGATTCGCTCGATGGCACAAGCAGCGCCTTCGGTCGCAGCCAGCGCCACGTTGAGCAGATGCCCAACGATCTCCTTTGCCGCATCTTCCTCAACACGGAATGGCAGGGCCTGCATCCAACCCGACATGCTCCAGATCCTGTCCAGCGCCCCACCTTCCCACTGCGCATCCGTGGTGAGCTTGAGGACTGCGCGAACAAGGTCAACACACAGGCCTGGCAGGTGCTCCGTGTGTTCATGTGCTTTGCGAAGGTCACTTCTTGCGTCCGCTGCACCGATGAGTGCCTGTGCAGTCGCTTGGGCATCCACTCCTCCGGCAACTTCGTGCTGCATGAGGCTGTCCAGGATCTTCCGGATGGGCTTCCCTTGCCGGATCATGCCACTCGGCAGTCCAGCTTGGCCGATCACGGTCTCAAGCAGAAGATCGGCTCCGGGGCGGCTGACGACAGGTATGCGATAGAAGCTGAAGCTCTCATCCATCAGCTCGCGGAAGCGCGCGCCATTCCGGTTATAAAGCCTCAGGATTTCCTCGCCGCAATGATTCCAGGAGGGTGAGCCCCCGTCATAGTTGGAAGCAAAACGTGCGGCCGCAACAGGTGCAACCGCTTGCACCTGTGCTTTCCTGGAGACCAGCGGATTATTGATTGAGGCTTCGAGGGCGGAAAGTGCCCAGAGACCTGCCTTGTAACGGTACAGCGGCCGACCATCGACCGGCTCAGTGCCGAGCATTTTGATTCCCTTCATCGCCGCCCCCTCAGGCGCTTCCTTGCTACGCTCCAAGGATTACACAGATTTCGGGCAGTTGAGTAGCCATTGCTGGTGGCGCAGTCGTAGGACCTGAGGCCTTTGAGCGCCGGCGACCAGCCTGGGTGACGAGCCGTATTTCGCCGAGGGCACGCTGCGACGCGGCCTCACCAATCACTTCACAGCTTACGCCGGCGCGACCCTGGCCAATGCGTACGGTGCAGTGCTGGTCGGCAGCGCGGTCAACACCCCGATCGGTGCATTCTCCGCCGACCTCACCGCCGCCGTGGCCCGCCTGGACGATGAGGTGTACCCCAGTGGCACCATGAGCGGGCAGTCCGCACGCCTGACCTACAGCAAGCTGCTGCCGTCCACCGGCACCAACTTCGCCCTGGCGGCGTATCGTTACTCCACCAGCGCCTACCTGAACCTGGCCGATACTGCACGCCTGCGTGCCGATCTGCGTGCCGATCTGCGCGCTGGAGAAGGGCCCGACCGCATTGGTCGCCAGCGCAGCCGTCTAGATGCAAACCTCAGCCAAAGTCTGGGCGATGGCAATGGCTCGGTGTGGATGACCGGCAACACCACCACCTTCTGGAACCGAGGCGGCAATACCACCACCTTCAACGCCGGCTATAGCAACACCTTCCGGAACACCACGTACAGCGTGTCGGCCCAACGCCTGCGCGAAACGTTCAGTGCCGGCAGCGCGGCAGGCGGATCGTCCAGCACGGCGATGCGGATGGAGGGCATGGCGATGTTCATGGGCGTCAAGGATCCAGGAAAAGATGAGGACCTCCAGCGGCCGCCGCCAAGGTCTCCGCCCAACGCCCCGCCACTGAGGTGCCGGCACTCTAGTGCCCAGCTGGCCCGGTGAATATAGAAATCGTACGAAAGTGTGGCGTGGCGCTGGTGCCGGTATGTGCATGTGTTGTGGAGACGGGGCACCCGAAGGTGCCCCGTGGATGATCACCAGCTACGGCGCAGGCCAAGCTGTCCGATGACGTTGCGATAGCCGGAGTCACCCCGCTGGAGGTTCATCTGGCCCCAGGCCGCCCAGTTGGTACCGAGCCTCAGCTGGGCGCCTGCCTGGACCTCGTAGCGGTTCTGAGGCGTATCGACCTCGAGCTGCTCGCGCGGCGCAAGGCCGCCGACCAGAATGGCGGCCCCCTTGGTGCCCATCAGCGTCGAATCGCTGACGGTCAAGGAAAGCCGATCGGTCGGGGTCAGCGGACTGTCGTTGTAGATCCAGGCACCCAGCACATCGCCTGTCGCGACGCTGCCACCGGTCAGTGAAAGCGCTCGGCCAAACACGCCCAAGGCGGAATTCCGCGCGCCGCCACTGGTGGCCGCGTCGGTGATGCTAGAGTTCGCGATGATCAGCGAGGCATTGTTGACGGTAGCCACTACGGCGCCGCTGCCCGTCATGCTGTTGCCGGTAACAGCGCTATCCGTGACCGTAAGTTGCAACATGCGGAGTTTGTTCGAACACGCACGATTCTCGATTGCAGCCAGTGCTAGATTAAGCTAGATGAACGGCGATGGATGTGTGACGATAGTTCGCGAAGGCATGCACTTCGAGCAAGCGGTGTCGGTATAGTCCGCGACGCATTTGCATGGTCAAGCGAATGCCCCGTCGATTCCACCTTATGACCAACAGGCAAACCGATGACGACTGCTTCGACCCGTACAGAGCCCGTGTTTCTTCTCACGCCGCCAACGCCGCAGAATGTCACCGCCGTTGCTGCTCTGTTGCAGGCCAACGAATCAGGGACGGGCGCACTCACCGGAAAATTTCCAGACGAAAAGGTGGGAGGAATGCTGGATCAGCCGTCGCCGGTCATCAGCGCGTGGGAGGGCGACCGATTGCTGGGCGTGCTGTTCACGGCAGAGGCGACGGCAGCGGCTGGCGTGCCGGTGCTTGCCGCGATGCGCCAGGCTTGGCCAGGCAACGCGAGTGATTACCTGTATGGCCCGGTCTGCATCGCCGAGGAAGCGCGGGGCCAAGGGTTGCTGCGCAAACTCTACGACAATGCCCGGCTGCATCTCCCAGGACGTGCGGCCGTGTTGTTCATTGCCGACTCCAACGGTGTCTCGCGCAGTGCTCACGAACGCCTGGGCATGCACGCGGTTGCGTCATTTGAGTGGACCGACGGACTATGCCTGGTCTATACCGACGCCGCGCCGATTCGCACGGAATCGCTTTCGCAGCGAGATCAACCTGACACGCTGACCCCAACATTGCTGCACCTACACCAGGCTATCCAAGGTGGCTGCTGATCGCAGCATTAGTGATGAGCAGTAACGTCAGGCAGCTCATCGCAGACCACCAACCGTCTCTAGTGAAGCTGCGATCCCAGATGAGAAGCGAGGCATCGATGAACTTGTAAGCTCGCCGGGTTTCGCTGGAGATGTTGTCTGTAGACATGGCCGTCTCCCAAGGCTATTCCTGACAGAGCCTGGCTCTGTCCAGGAAATCCCGGGAACTCCAAACAGGAAAGGGCCTACTTTCTGGATTGAGTAGCGACGTACAGGGTGCCCAAGACCGCGAGCCCAGCGGCACCGAGAGCGATGGTTTTGACTACGCCATATCCACCTTCAGCTGTGCGCTCGATCGAATCAACCCTTCGATTCAGACTCTCGATACTTCGCTCCTCAGAACGTACCGCCGCCTCAAGCACCCTTCCCCGCTCTTCCTCTGTGGATGCCAGCTGGGCAAGCTTTCGGTAGGTTCGCTGCGCATTGCCGGCAATCTCAGAAGCAGTTCTAGCCTCTGCTTTCTGAGAAGAGCCGGTAGAGCGCGACACCTGCTTTCCCATCGTGGCTGCGGCTTGGGGATCGCCGAACGCTTGCTTTGGCATAGCCTGCAATGACGTCAGCAGATCTACTACGCTGCCTGATGCGCTGCCCTGGATTGCGACCTGGGCTGCTCTCTCCAACATGCTCTTCATGAAGACTCCTGACACTTGCGCGCATGGATGTCGCGCGCATTCCTTTGAGATTATTGATTTAGAGAAGAATTAAAGCAATCAAGGGCGTGCGTCTAGCTTTCGAAGCGATGGCGATGCACGCACTGCTCTTGACGCCTGTGACGCTGGCGGTGTCGCGGGCGCTAGACCTATCGGGAACGCATGACCACTACCCGCCGTGATCGGCCAACGCATCGTGAAAATCGAGCTCGTGGACGATGACAACCCGTGATCCTGCCTTGCGCAGCTTGATTGCCTTCTCGACCTTGCGTCCGTAGCACGCAAACGCCCAGCATGGGTTGCCTTCCGCACCGATAACCAGGTAGTTGACCTTCTTCGACGGAGACGAATGGGCCGATCCCCCAAGCCTCTTAACGACGCCTTCGAATTCGGCGCGGGTGAAGCGTGACGATGCGCCTGTAAAGCAGAAGCCCCTTTCCATGAAGCTGATCTCTGGATCCACCGCGCATAAGCCAACGATCTGCCGCCCTTCCAACACGCGCGGACTGGTGATTGTGCGGTCGTCAAGCAAGGGCGTGAACTCTGCGAAGAAAGCTTGGAGCATCGCGTGTTCCTTCGCGTCTATCTGCTTGTCGGCGAGCACCCCTGTGATCAGGCTACCCACCTCGTCGAAGGGCCAGCATGTTTTCAGGTGCTCGTGATCTGCCATCCAATCTGACAGGGCGCGCAGCTCTTCCACGGAGATATGCGTGTCCGCAACGATGCCCCCCAAGATGGCATGCAACCGCTGCAGGTCGGCAGTCACGTCGTCGTAGAATTCAGTCGAGCGCAGACGTTCACACAGCCACACGATGTCTGCGTGCTCTTCCTCGGTCAGGACGCCGTCGGCTACCGCGGCAGTGACAACCGGCACGAGCTCGTTGAAGGGGTGCTGGTCACGCACGGTGTCGTGCTCGGCCAGCCACAGGTTGAGGTAGTCGAGCTCGAGGGCGTTGATCTCGCCGTCGATCACGATACCTTCCACGATGCCGATGAGCGCGTTGACGGATTTGTCCAGCCGGGCCTTCGACGTGAACTTGAAATAGTTGCGGTGATCTGAGTGCATTGCGTTACGTCCCTGTTCAACGCCGTCCAGTGGCGTGTTATGGAAACTTACCGCCTTATCGGCATCAGGCGCTAGAGCCGAGATTGCACGCGTCCCGCACCGGTTACGGGCAATCTGGCAGCGCGGCGGCGCGTCCACGCGCTATGTCCAGGTTCTTGGGGGGGGCACTGGCTGGCACACGCAATGTCGCGTTTCGCCCGCTATCCCGCGCTGTGCTGTCACGTGTCATTCCGGTCGTGGAGCAGTGGCGTTGCACCACAGCAGCTCGAACCTCAGCTCAAGCATCTGCCCTGAATCCAGCCGCTTCGGCGCCAGGGTAAACCCATCAGGCGGCCCAGTCTGCGGCTCCACACACGTCGCGTGCGCAGCACCGTCATACACTACCCAGTGATCCGTATCCGCCCGCAACTCCAGCCGCTGCGCCCCAGACACCAGCACCACCTCAGCCTGGTTGATGAAGCAGTCATCCCAGGGCCCGGTCGCGGTCGGGGGAGTAACACGGGGCAATGTAGCGATGCCCTCCCCGTCCCGTGGATACATCGCACTTGGCGAGAACAGCAGCTGATCGGGCTTTCGAAACCACGGGTGCCAGCCAAGCACCGCCGGCATCGCCTTGTCGCCGGCTTGCACGGCCAGCCTCAGCTTCAGACGGTCGGGCAGCACATGGATCGCCTGGGTCGCACGCCCCCCGAAAGGCCAATAGCCATCCTCAGGAAGCGCCAGTGACAGCGTCGCGGTATCCGCGCCAAGATTTTCAATCCGCCACGGCCGCGAGAACCCTACGCCATGGATGGCATGCGCCCCAAGGTTCGGCGGGAGCTCAAACGCCTTGCCATCAAACACAAAGCGCCCCTGCCGAATCCGGCCCGCCCAAGGCACCATCGGATAGCACCCCCATCCAATGGCGGCCGCCCCACCCTCGTCCTCGCCCACCAGCCAGTCCACCCCGTCGTACCGCATCTGAGCGATACGGCCACCGGCGTCCGGTGCAAGCGCGACCTCCAGCCTGCCCGCGCGCAACCAGTACAGGCGCCCACCATGCACCGGTGCCTGCGCATCATCTTTGGGTGACGCCGCTTCAAGCGCCATACGGATCGATCGTCCGGATGCTGCCGTCCGGCTCCATGTGCAGCGGCGTGCACTTGACCGAGCGCAGATGGGTCACGCCGCCGGATAGCAAGGCGTCGTGGTAGAAGAGATACCACTGCCCCTTGAACGCGCAGATGGAGTGATGCGTGGTCCAGCCCACAACGGGCTTCAGGATCACGCCCCCGTAGGTGAACGGTCCGTACGGGCTGTCACTGATGGCGTAGCACAGCAGGTGCGTATCGCCGGTCGAATACGAGAGGTAGTACCGCCCCTGGTACTTGTGCAGCCACGGCCCTTCGAAGAACCGGCGCGCATGGTCATCTGCCCGCAGCGGCTGTCCGTGCTCATCCAGGATGACGATCTCCCGCGTAGGCTCCGCCAGCCGTGTCATGCCAGCGTCCAACCGGCCGACTCGCGGGCCGAGTGCCGGCGCGTCGCCGGTGGGCTCCTCATGCGCCACATCAAAGCGATTGTCCCGGTACTTCTGCAGTTGGCCGCCCCAGATGCCGCCGAAGTAGAGGTAATGCGTGCCGTCCTCGTCCTCGTACACGGCCGGGTCGATCGAGTACGTGCCCTCCATCGGCTCGGGCTCCGCAGTGAACGGGCCCTCGGGGTGATCTGCCACCGCGACGCCGATGCGGAACATGCCCTGCGCGTCCTTGGCCGGGAAATACAGGTAGTAACGGCCGTCGCGGTGCGCCGCATCCGGCGCCCACATCTGCTGCGCGGCCCAGGGCACGTCGCGCACATGCAGCGCCACGCCGCAATCGGTGGCCTCACCCTCGGGAGAGTCCATCCGCAGCACGTGGTAATCCTCCATGCGGAAGTGCCCACCCTCGTCGTCGAAGGGCGCGCCGCCGTCGATATCGTGCGACGGATAGATGTACAGGCGCCCTTCGAACACATGGGCCGAGGGGTCGGCCGTGTAGATGTGGGTCACCAGCGGCGGGGAGATGGCATGCGCCTTGAGCTGGTCAAGGGTGCTTCCCTGCCGACGCAGGTGCAGGTCCTGCTCGATGCGCGTCTCCATGCGCTTGTCGATCTTGTAGAAGAAGAGCAGCGCGACCGCGACCAGGAACGGCAGGGAGCAGTAGATGCTTATGGTCAGGCGGATGCCGTCCACCACGGCCTGGGGCTGTTGTTCCGCGCCGGCCTGATAGCCGTGGTGCGCAAGAATGCCGGCGACCAGCGCACCGCCGATGCTGAGCCCGATCTTCAAGCCGCACAGCATCGCGGAGAAGATGATTGCCGTGGCGCGGCGATGGTTCTTCCATTCCGAGTAGTCGGCTACGTCGGCGATCATCGCCCACAGCAGCGGGATGGTGATGCCGTAGCAGAACCCGTGCAGCATGAAGGCGCCAAAGGCCACCCCCACCGCTGTAGGCGGAAACAGGTAGAACACCAGCAGGAACACGGTCGAGACCAGCAGCGCGCCACCAAACACATCACGCTTGCCGAAGCGGTCGGCCAGGCGCCGGGAGACCCCGATGCCCAGGATCATGCAGAGGATGCCGCAGGCGTTGAACAGGCTGAACGCCGAGGTCGCCGGATCCTCCGGCCAGGTGAAGCCGGACAGGCCCCATCCGTTGAGGGTCGCGTTCAATCCGCTGATAAGGCGGTTGAAACCGGAAGCATCGAGAAAGCCCGCCAGTGCGGCCTCGCTCATGTAGTACTGGAAGTAGTAGATGTAGGTGCCGCCCTTCAGGGCCAGGTTGATGAAGACCAGCACCGTCAGGGCCAGCATCACCTTCCACGGCCGGTTGTGCAGCAGGTCGGACAGGTCCTGTAGCACGCCGCCGGTCTGTTCCTTCGCCGGCACGATGCGCTCACGGGTGGTGGCGAAGGTGATCAGGAAGAAAAGTGTGCCCACCACCGCGAACACGGTCATCACCCGCTCGAACCCTTGCACGCGATCCCCGTCGCCCAGGATCAGCACCAGCGGCAACAGCAGGACCTGGATGATGAACTGCGCGATCATCACTGCCACGAAGCGGTAGGCCGAGAGGCTGTTGCGCTGGGCCATGCTGCCGGTGAGCACGCCGCTGAGCGCGGAGTACGGCAGGTTGTTGGCCGCGTACACGAACATCAGCAGGCCATAGGTCACCAGGGCATAGATAACCTTGCCCTGCGCGCCCAGGTCCGGCGTGCTGAAGGCGAGCAGCGACAGCACACCGAACGGGATCGCCGTCCACAGTATCCAGGGCCGGAACTTTCCCCACCGGCTGACGGTGCGGTCGGCGGCAATGCCGATCAGCGGGGTGAACACGAAGGCACCCAGCAGGCCGATCACGAAGATGATCGTTGCCGCCGTGGCGGGCGGCAACCGGTATACGTCGGTATAGAAGAACGCCAGGTAGGTGATCAGCGTCTGGAAGATCAGGTTGGCGGCGAGGTCGCCCAGGCTGTAGCCCAGCTTCTCCCGGACCGACAGCGTGTGCTCGGGGGTATCGCTGTGGCGGGCATCAATCACGACTCGCCTCCACGGTGAAACGGCTCCGCACGCGGGCATCGGCGCTTGAGCCGCCTATCCGTATTTCGTATGCCCCGGGCCGCACGACATAGGCGCCCCGCGCGTCGTCGTACTCGCGCAGTGCCTGTTGCGCGTCCAGATCGAAGGTCACGGTGCGCCGCTCGCCCGCAGCCAAGTGAACACGTTGGAAGCCGCGCAGCGTCTGCTGTGCATCGCCTGCGCCAGCCGCCAGCCGCCGCACGTACAGCTGCACCACTTCATCGCCCGCGCGTTTGCCGGCGTTCGCCACCTCCACCTGCACCTTGAGCGTGCCGTGGTCGGCGATGCGGGGCGCGTCGAGGCTTGGCTTGCCGTAGTCGAACCGGGTATACGAGAGCCCGTAGCCGAAGGGATACAGCGGGGTGCCGTGGAAATAGCGGTAGGTGCGGCCTTCCATCGCGTAATCATCGAACGCGGGCATTGCCTGGTCTGCGCGGTAGAACGTTACCGGCAGCCGGCCGCCCGGATTGACGTCGCCGAACAGCGCCGCGCCCACGGCGGTGCCGCCGCGTTGACCCGGATACCAGCTCATCAGGATCGCGGACAGATTCGCCTGGGCCCACTCCACCGCCAGCGCCGATCCTCCCGTCAGCACCATCACCACCGGCTTGCCCGTGGCGTGCAGTGCTTCCAGCAGGGCGCGCTGGGTAGCGGGCAGACGCAGGTCGGTGCGATCGCCGCCGGCGAAGCCCGGATAGTTGACCGTCATCTCTTCGCCTTCCACGTCGCCGGTCAGGCCGCCGACGAACACGACCACGTCCGCGTTGCGGGCGGCATCGACCGCCTCCTCGAACGGCGGCTTCGCCCCGGGCATGCGCCAACCCAGCCGCACGCCGGCGTCGCGCTCGGCATCGTAGTACTCCAGCGTCAGCTCATAGGCACGGCCCGCCTGCAGGTCCAGGTCCACCCCGTCGCTGCGCAGGCGATCACTGTTGGCCCAGTGGTCCAGCACCCGCTTGCCATCCACGTAGAGGCGGAGGCCGTCGTCGGGGGGGG
>NZ_JBHFHW010000004.1:227313-310847 GCF_057333975.1 Stenotrophomonas sp. AGC87 | reverse complement strand
CCCCCCCCCCGATCCGGTAGCGGCCCGAGACCGGCGGCAGCAGCTGGCCCCGCCAGCGGATGCTGAAGCCATCGTTGGGGATGCCCTGCCCCGGTGCGGCTTCACCGCGGGCCAGCAGGTTGTCGGTCGGCGAGCCGCGGTCCCAGCGGAACCCGATCTGGGCATCGGTGCGCACCAGCGCCGGCGTCCCTGACAGATCGGGCGTACGGAAGTACTCACCGCGCAGGCCACGTTCCGGGGAGTCGGCCGACGGGCGCAGATACGCCGCCTCGATCAGCGGCGTCGCGCTGGGATCGTCGCGCCCTTCGACCAGGTCCACGCCACGCGCATAGCGCACCTCGATGCCCTTCGCCGCGTCGCGGATGCCCTGCAGGATCGTCACCGGTGCCGCCGGTGTGCCGAAGTAGTTGCCGAGCAATGCCATCGTGTCATCGGCGGTCGGCCCGACCACGGCGATGCGCTTGAGGTTGCGTGGCAGCGGCAGCACGCCATCGTTCTTCAGCAGCACCAGCGATGCCTGTGCGGCCTTCAGGGCCAGCGCATCGTGCGCCGGGGCCTGGTTCACCGAGGCCGGAATCTGAGCCCAGCGCACCCGCTCGGGCGGATCGAACATGCCCAGCCGCATCCGCGCGGTGAACAGGCGCGTCACCGCATCGTCGATCTCGGCTTCGCTGATCAGGCCTTGGCGTACGGCGGCCGGCAGCGTGGCGTATTCCTGGCCGCACTCCAGCTCGGTGCCGTTCTTGACCGCCAGTGCCGCCGCGGCCTCGCGGCTGGGCACGATTTTGTGATGCTTCCAGATATCGACGATGGCCCAGCAGTCGGACACCACGTAGCCCTTGAAGCCCCAGTCCCGGCGGAGCACGTCGCGCAGCAGAAACGTGCTGGCGCTGGCGGACTCGCCGTACACCCGGTTGTAGGCGCCCATCACCGCGTCGACCTGGCCTTCCTTCACCAGTGCCTCGAAGGCCGGGAGGTAGGTGTCGTACAGGTCGCGCTTGCTGGGCCGTGCGTCGAAGTGGTGGCGGTCGGCCTCGGGACCACTGTGCACGGCCAGATGTTTCGCCGTGGCGTCGAGCTTGCGGTACACCGGGTCGTCGCCCTGCAGGCCGTGCACGAAGGCAACGCCCATGCGCGCGGTCAGGTACGGGTCCTCACCGTAGGTTTCCTGGCCCCGGCCCCACCGCGGATCGCGGAAGATGTTGATGTTCGGCGACCAGTAGGTCAGGCCTTGGTAGCGGCCATGCGACCCCTCGCGCACGAACTGGTGGTGCTTGGCGCGCGCCTCATCGCTGATGGTGGTCGCGACCTGCGCCATCAACGGCACATCGAAGGTGGCGGCCAGCCCGATCGCCTGCGGGAAGACGGTCGCCTGCCCTGCCCGCGCCACACCGTGCAGGCCTTCGTTCCACCAGTCGTAGGCCGGAACGCCCAGGCGCTCGATGGCCGGCGCGGCGTTCTGCATCTGGGCGGCCTTTTCCTCCAGGGTCATCTGCCCCACCAGCGCGGCGGCGCGGGTTTCAAAGCTGGCCGAGGTGTCCAGCCAGGGCTGGGTTTCCGCCGCATGACCGACGGTCGCCGCTGCCATGGCAGCGCACAGCACCAGGGTGCGGAAGATCGGGCCACGACGGCCACTGCAGAGGTAAGGCGCACGCGTCATCATTTGCTCCTCAAGGCGCGCTCGTCGCGCGCGAATGGTCCCAGCAGCGCGCCGACAAAGCCGCCTGCGCGATCCGTACTCAACACCGTTCCGTCCACGTCGTCGGCGAGCGTTTGCCAGCCCTTCCCATCACCCGTGTCGAATGCGAACGCATAGCTGCCCTCGTCACCGGCGATCTTCAGGCGCAGTGACGGGGACGCCGTCGCGGTGCGCGTGGCCAGGGTGCGGGTCACTCCGCTGCCATCGCGCCCTTCCAGGAAGACCGCCACGCGATCCCCGCCGAGGCTGCGCACGCCCAGGAAGTACCAGTAACTCTCGCTCTGGAACGCAGCAAGGCCCGCCGCCACACCCGTCGCCGGCCGCGTCATGTCGGCGCTGGCCTCGAAGCGCAGATGCTGCTGACGGCGGCCAAGGAAGGCGGGGTTGCGCAGCGTGTCCAGGTTCTCCGGCAACGGATGCACGGCCAAGCTACCCGGACGCAGGCCCAGGTCTGCCCACGCCTGTTTGGGGACGCGGACCTGCAACCATCCCGCGCCCAGCGTCGGTGCATCGAAGCCGTCGCGATCGAGGAAGTTGCCGGTTGAAGGCGCCTGTGAGGCATCGCCCTGCATCCACGATGGCGCCTTGACCACGTACGGGATGGCCTGCTCGGCCGGCAGGATCACCGGCCAGCCATCCCGCCACTGTACGGGCAGCAGATACGTCTCCCGCCCCGTGTTGTAGTGGCGCGTCTGGTAATTGCGACTGGCCAGGAACACCGCCCACCAGGCGCCGTCAGGACCTTCCACCAGATCGGCATGGCCGGCGTTGGTGATCGGCAGCGGCCGGTCGTCCGGCAGGTCGCGCTGGGTAAGAATCGGATTGCCCGCATACGGAAGGTACGGCCCCCAGACCTCGCGGCTGCGCAGGACCACCTGGGAATGCTGCGGCCCGGTACCGCCCTCCGCGTCGGAGAGGTAGTACCAGCCGTCGTGCTTGTAGACGTGCGGCCCCTCGATCCAGATCGGATTCTTCGCCGGCTCCACACCACCGTCGATCAGTACCTTGCGCGGCCCGACCGGTGTGAACGCGGCCAGATCGATCTGCTGCATCCAGATCGCGCGGTGACCCTCGTAGCGCTGCGGACCGGGCGGCACATCGTTGTTCACCAGGTAGACGGTGCCGTCTTCGTCGAAGAACAGCGACGGGTCGATGCCCTCCACGCTGGGCAGCCAGTGCGGGTCGGACCAGGGGCCGGCAGGGTCGCGCGCGGTCGCGATGAAGTTGCCGCCACTGTCGACCGCCGTGGTGACCACATAGAACATGCCGTCGTGGTACTCGATCGCCGGCGCGAAGATGCCGCGCGATACGCTCAGTCCATCGAAGTCCAGCTGCGTGGGGCGGTCGATCACGTTGCCGATCTGTTTCCAGTGCACCAGATCGATGCTCTCCAATACCGGAATACCCGGGAAGTAGGTGAAGCTGGAATTGACCAGATAGAAGCGGTCGTTGGCGCGGACGATGCTCGGATCCGCATGGAAGCCGGCCAGGATCGGATTACGGTAATGACCGGCGGGCAGCGGCGCTTCAAAAGCCGCGTCGTGACCGGCGTATTCAAACCAGTCGAAGAACACCGGCGGCGCCGGCGTGGCGCCGAGCGATGGCGCAGCAGGCAGCAGCAGGAGCAGCGTGGCAATCAGCAGACGCATCAGGGGACCTCTGCGGCGGTGAAGGAAATCTCGAAGGGGCCGGCCGGCGCACCACTGCTGTCGCGCAGCGTGCAGATCGGGCCGTCGGCCCAGCAGTAGCGCACACGCAAGGGGGCGCTACTGTAGTGCCGGCCGCTGGCCGGCTCCACGCAATCCACGCAATCCAGGCAATCCCGGCACGACAGCACCACCTCGCGCCCCTCCAGCACCGCCTCGGCATAGCGGCAGTGCCGTGCATCGGCGTCACAGAGCTCGAATCCTATGGGGCCGTTCGCACCGGTCGTGACCAGGGTGCCGGTGACATTGTCGAACGCAATCCTTGCTTCGCCCTGCCCGCGCGACACGGTGCGAACCGTCGGGCCGGCAGGTGCCAGCGCCCGCTCGCCGTAGACCACCTGACGCGCCACCCGGGCCAGGCGCCGGCCCAGCTCCTGTTTGTTGGGTGGGTGGATGTCGTACGCATCGCCGATGTCGATGGCGACCGCGAGCCCGGTATGCGGGTCTTCCGCCGCGACGCGACGTTGCGCCTCGCGCACCTGCGCCCAGCCACTGTCCACGGGCGCTTGGGGCGGCTGCCCATAACCGGCCAACTGCACCACCAGCAACGGCAGCCGCGCACCGAACCGGCTGCGCCAGTCATCGCGCAGGCTGCGCAGCCGGTTGGCATAAGCGGCACCGTCACCCGTGTTCGACTCGCCTTGGTACCAGAGCATCCCACGCAGGCCATAGCCGCCGAGCGGCGCGATCATGCCGTTGTACAACGTCGACAGACCCGTGGCGGCATGCCAGGGCGCCAGCGGCGGTGCCTGTGCACCGGGCGCCACCCGGTAGTGCCACGGTGCGTCCAGGACGATACGCGTGCCGTCGTCCAGCTCCACCGCGTGGGCGGCGGCCGGTCCCGACAGCCCACCCTCGCCGTAGGTATCCAGCACGTTGATCACCACCGTGTTCTCACCGGCGTTCAAGAGACCGGCCGGAAGTGTGTAACGCCGCTCCTCCGCTGCACCGTACTGGCTGCCCACCGCCACGCCGTTGACCCAGGTCATGTCCGTCTCATCGATGGCGCCCAGCGCAAGCCGTGCACCCTGCGCCGCCTGCGCGGCGGTCAGCGTGACCTGGGTGCGGTACCAGACCATGCCGTTGTATGCGGCAAGCGCCGGCACGCCCCAACGCTCCCATGCCCCCAGCGCGGCCGGTGACGTGTGCCATGCCGTGCTGTCTGCGCCCGGCTGCCAGGGGGTGTCGCCTTGCCGGGCTCCTTCGCGCTTCGACCACCACTGCTGCCATACCTCGCCCCAGCCTGCGGTTGCCGCCGCAGGGTTGCTCGCGTAGAGCGCGAACAGGTCAAGCGCGGGGTCCATGCCCCCCTGCGTACGCAGCGCGTCGGCGCTGGTCCACGCCTCGATCCGCGAGCCGCCCCACGCCGCCTGGATCAGCCCCATCGGGACGTCGATGGTCTTCTGCAGTTCACGCGCAAAGTAGTAGCAGGCGGCGGAAAAGTCGCGCACCGCGGCTGGCGACGCCGGCTTCCAGGCCGCCGGCGCCGGGAACGTGCTCTGCGGCGTAACGGCTGCCGCCTTGGGCACGGTGAACAGGCGGATCGTCGGGTGCGTGGCGGAGGCGATCTCACTGTCTGCGTTGAGCGCGCGCCACACCGGCAGTTCCATGTTCGACTGCCCGGAACACAACCAGACATCGCCCATCTGCACGTCATGCACGTTCTGGGTGGCCGGCCCGGCGCGGACGGTCATGTCGTGAGGGCCGCCTGCGGGGATGGGCTGCAGCGTTGCACGCCACTGGCCGCCGGCATCCGCGCGCGTGGTGACGGTTTGTCGTGCGAAAGCCACGGAAACCGGAGTGCGGGGCGGAGCATGGCCCCAGACCGGAATCGGTTGGTCGCGCTGCAGCACGGCGTGATCCTGGAAAAGTGGATGCAGCAGCGGTGTTGCCGGTTCCTGTGACACGGCCGGCATGCCAGCGCATGCCACGGCGGTCGCCAGCATCCAGACGATCACCCGTGTCCGACTCATCGCCCATCTCCCGGCGCGGACGGAAACTGCAGGCGCTGGTACCAGCCCAGCGCGTGTGGCGGCGCGGTTTCGCCCGCAGGCAAGGGCCTGCCGCTGATCGATTGGAAGTACGCGACACTGGCATCGCGCCACCACTGCGCTTCGCGCCGCTGGATGCCGAGGAAGGCGGCGACCTGCGCATGCCGCTGCGCATCCACCCTGCCCTGCAGGCCCGCCCAGGTGGCCTGCATGCCCTCTACCTGACGTATACCCAGGGAGTAACGCCCCACCAGTTCGTCCCACAACGGTCGTCCTGACGCCATGCGGTGATCCCACGGGACATGGTGGAACCACAACAGCAGCGGCTCCGGCACCCGCGCCAGGTCGCCGTACACGGCGGCCACCTCGGGGGCGTACTGGGCCACCGCGTTGCTGCCGCGCGCGGTGCGATCAAAGCCGATGCCATCGCGGTCGGCGCGGTGGTAGTACACGGCGGTCCAGTCCGCGCGCGGACCACCGTCCACCCAAGGGCCGGGCCCGTAATGGTGCCCGCGCGCCATCAGGTGGTGCAGGCCCAGCGGCGTCATGTAGTTCACCGCGGCCTCGCGCGAGACCATCATCATGTCGACGATGGGCACGACCACCTCGGGATCCGGCGCGAACGTCATCGCTGCCCAGTCCGCCGCGATGTCGCGGGCGGGCTGGGCCGGATTCCAGGCGAGACGGCCGAAGGCGTACCAGTTGGCCTGGTCGAAGTGCGACCCACTCCAGGTGCGATCGCTGCCGATGTTGGCCACGCCGGCGATCCCGGTCAGAAACTGCGCGACCGTGGCGCCCGCGCCGCGTGCGTGGGTATCGGACTGCAGCACCTCCTCGTACAGCGGCCCCAGGTACACCAGATGCGTGGCGAAGCCGAGATACTCCTTGGTGATCTGGACCTCCATCATCAGCGGCGTGCGTGGCATGGCCCCGAACAGGGGATGGAACGGCTCCCACGGCTGGAAGTCGATGGGCCCGTTCTTCACCTGCACGATCACGTTCGGGCGGAAGTCACCGTCCAGGCCGGCGAATTCGGTGTAGGACTGCGTGGCGCGGTCCTCGGGAACCTCATGCGCGTAGACGAAGGCGCGCCACATCACCATGCCGCCATGCGGTGCCAGCGCGTCCGCCAGCAGATTGGCCCCGTCCGCATGCGAACGGCCATAGTCCTGAGGTCCGGGCTGTCCTTCCGAATTGGCCTTGACCAGGAAGCCGCCGAAATCCGGAATGTGCGCGTAGATCTCGTCAGCCTTGTCGCGCCACCAACGTTGCACGTCCGGGTCGAGCGGATCGGCGGTTTTCAGCCCGCCCAGCTCGATGGGGGCGCTGAAGCGCGCGCTCAGGTACACGCGGATGCCGTACGGCCGGAACATGTCCGCGAGCGCGGCCGCTTTGATGAGATATGCCGGCGCAAGGCTCTGCGCGCTCGCGTTTACATTGTTCAGCACGGTGCCGTTGATGCCGAGCGAGGCGTTGGCACGCGCATAGTCCGTATAACGCGGGTCCCGCCACTCCGGCAGGGTCTGCCAATCCCACAGCGAGCGACCCGCATAGCCGCGTTCGACATAGCCGTCCAGGTTGTCCCAATGGTCGAGCACGCGTAGCCGGAGCCGGGGTGATTCGCGAACCTCAAGGGCATCGAGTGACGCGCCGGTCTGCAGCAGTCGCAGCAGATGGAACACGCCATACAGGACCCCGATATCCTGGCGTGCGGCCACCAGCAGCACCTCGCGCCCGCCGATGTGCGCACGCCTGAGCAGGTAGCCATCGTCGCCAAGTGAGTCAATCTCCTTGCGGAGGGGCGCGATCACGGCCGACGAATCCGGGGTGCCCAGCACCACGGTGGGGTCCGCGCTGGGCGCCATCTGCATCCGCGGCGCGAGGCCCAGCAGGCCGGTGAGGCCACGCACAAGTTCCTCGCGCGCGGCACGTTGCGTCGGGGTGTGATCGGGGGCCACGACCCCGCCCAGCCGTGTCCGGTAGTCCGTCGCGAGCGTCGGTTCCAGCGGTGCGTAGCGCAGCCAGAGGGCGTAGCCGTCCTCTGCGCGCACGCTGCCCGCGCAGGCGAAAAGTGCCACGGCGACACCCAGTATCCAGTGACACCGCTCGACATTCCGGCGCAGCAGCAGCGTCGCCAGCAAACCTTGTAAGCTGGGGATGTGCCCGCCTCGCGGCAGCGTCACAAAGAAGAAAGGCAACACGCATTGGACAAGCCGAAGAAATCGGTCCGCCGCAAAACCAGTGGCGTGACGATCGACGAGGTGGCTGCACTGGCCGGGGTATCGCCGATGACCGTGTCGCGCGCGATCAACCAAGGCAAGGTGCGCGATGTCACGCGCGAACGGGTGATGCGCGCGGTGCGCGAACTGGGCTACACGCCCAACCTGGCCGCGAGTTCGCTGGCCGCGGCGCAGCACACGCGGATCGCGCTGATCTACACCAATCCCAGTGGCGCCTACCTGCGGGAGCTGCTGGTCGGCCTGCTGCGTGTCGCGTCCAACGCGGCCATCCAGCTGGTCATCCATTACTGGGACAACTTCGACCCCGAGGCCGAGCGCAACGCTGCACGCGCCTTGGCCGGACGTGTGGATGGCGTCATCCTGCCGCCGCCGCTGTGCGAGTCGCAGGCGGCCGTGACCGAGCTGGTCAAGGCAGGCATCCCGGTGGTCGCGATCGCATCTGGCCACTTCAGCAACGATATTTCCTGCGTGCGCATCGACGATTTCCACGCGGGCAAGCAGATGGCCGAGCACCTCATCCAGCACGGTCACAGCCGTATCGGCTTCATCTGCGGCCGCAGCGACCTCAGTGCGAGCGCGCGTCGCTACGATGGGTTTGTCACCGCCCTGCAGGAGGCAGGGCTGCAGGTCGAACCCGGCCTCGTCGAACAGGGGGATTACACCTACCGTTCCGGGCTTGCCGCGACCGAGAAGCTGCTGTCCCAGCGTCGGCCGCCCACGGCCATCTTCGCCAGCAACGACGACATGGCCGCGGCGGCCATCTCTGTTGCACACCGACGCGGCCTCGAGGTGCCCCGCGATCTGTCGGTCGTGGGCTTCGATGACACCTCGGCGGCAACGACCGTCTGGCCCGAGCTCACCACCCTCCATCAACCCATCGCCGCGATGGCCGACGCCGCCATCGATATCCTGTTGCGCACCATCCGCCGCAAGGGCGACGACACGCGCGTGTTGACCGATCACGTCATGCCCCACCGGCTGGTGGTGCGCGACTCGGTCGCGCGCCCTCCCAAGCGCTGAGGGCGCACGCCGCATCGTCACGCGCCGGGGCATGCGATGGTGGCCTCCGCTTCATTCAAGGCGCCCAGGGCAACGCGTGACACCGAGAGCGTCATCGCGCCTGCCGTCCCGATCGACCAGGGGCGATCCAGCTTGCCGACCTCCGCGCCTGCCGCCGCCAGACACTTCAAGGGCACGCCGACGCGGGTCCATTGGCCCACGGGCAGCTTTGCCAGCGCCGGTCCGAGCGCGACGCGTGCCGAACAGCCCGTGCCGCAGCCCACGGACAACCACGCCTCGCCCTGGGGTGCGGCGTCGACGCGCATCGTCGTCAACAGCATCAGGTCGCCGTTGCTCTCGCGCTGCAGGTCCAGCGGCGTGTGCGACTGCAGCGCGACGATCGCCTCACCCTTGCCCGACCACGCCAGACGGCGGCCATCTTCCTGCGCCAGGTGATCCACACCGGTGACGTTCAGCAGGTCGCCCTCGAGGGATTCCGGCACCTGGGTGACGGTCACCCCCTGCCCGGTGCTGCCCTCCAGCCGCAGGGCCATGCCGGAGCCGGCATCCCCGCGCGCGAAGAACACCCCGGCGGCCCCTTCGTTGCCGGTCACGCCCGAGGCTTCCGGCAGCGCGGCCAGATCGCCGTTGTCGGCATAGGTCAGGCCGAAGCCGAAGGCGAACAGGGGGTTGTAGTCCTTCTGCCCGACATTGTTGGCGTACTGCGTCGCGGTGCGCGGCCAGCTGAAGCTCAGCTTGCCTTTGAACTCGTGCTGCACGCTGCCATCCGGCCTGCGCAGCAGCACATCGGCAATGCCGGCCCCTTCCGAACCAGGCAGCCAGGCCGCCACGAAGGCATCGGCGGCATTGATCTCACGATTCACCCAGAGCGGGCGTCCGCTGAGGAACACCGCGATCACGGGGATGCCGTCGGCCTTGAGCCGCTTGATCAACGCGAGATCCGCGTCGTCCCCCGGCTTGTAGGCCAGGGTCGGCAGATCGCCCTGGAACTCCGCATAGGGGTTCTCGCCGAACACCACCACGGCCACATCCGGTTTCGTGGTGTAAACGCCGTCCACCGCCAACTGCGCTTCGCCGCCAGCGGCCTTGGCCTGCTGCGCAATGCCCTCGAAGATCGTGTTCGCGTTCGGGAAGTCTTTGCGGGTGGTGCCGGTGCCCTGCCAGTTCAGCGTCCAGCCACCGGACTGCTTGCCGACATCGTTGGCGCCGTCACCGGCGACCAGGATGCGTTGCTTCGGCGACAGCGGCAGCACGCCGCCCTGGTTCTTCAGCAGCACCAGAGATTCGCGCACCGCCTGGCGTGCAACCTCACGATGCGCCGGGGCACCGATCAGCGCGAACTGGCCGCCGACCACGCGCGACGATGGTTTGCCCGCTTCGAACAAGCCCAGCCGCATCTTGACCCGCAGGATCCGGCGCACGGCGTCATCCAGGCGCGCCTGGGTGATGGTGCCGGCCTTGACCGCCGCCAGTGTGGTTTCGTAGAACCCCTTCCAACTGTCCGACGCCATGGCCATGTCCAGGCCGGCGTTGATGGTGGCCGGGCAATCGGTGGTGGTGCAGCCCTTGACCTGCCCGTGGCCGTTCCAGTCGCCCACCACAAAACCACCGAAGTTCATGCGGCCCTTCAGCGCATCGGTCAGGTACGGCTTGTTGCCGTGCATCTTCTCGCCGTTGACGCTGTTGAAGGAGGCCATCACCGTCTGCGCGCCCGCCGCGATGGCGGGCGGATAGCCGGCCGCGTGGATGCGCACCAACTCGGCCTCGCTGATCCGGGTATCGCCCTGGTCCTTGCCATCGGTGGTGCCGCCGTCACCGAGGAAGTGCTTGACCGACGCGATGACATGACGACCGTCAAGGAAGCCCGGCGAGCCCACCTTGCCCTGCAGGCCTTCGACCATCGCGCCGGCAAAGCTGGCCACCACCTCGGGCGACTCGGCGTACCCCTCGTACGTACGCCCCCAGCGGTCGTCCTGCGGTACCGCCACGGTCGGCGCGAACGCCCACTCCATCCCGGTCGCACGGGTTTCCAGCGCGGTGATCTCACCGATACGGCGCAGCAGTTCCGGGTTGCGGGTCGCGCCCAGGCCGATGTTGTGCGGGAACAGGGTCGCGCCGGTGATGTTGCTCTGCCCGTGGACGGCGTCGATGCCGAACAGCACCGGGATCGCCTTGCCGCCCTGCGAGGTGTCCATTGAGGCCGCATAGAACGCATCGGCCAACGCCAGCCATTCGGCCGGCGAGGCATCGTAGCGGCCGCCGGGATCGGAGTTGCCGCCCGCGAGGATCGAGCCGAGCCGGTAGGTGCGCAGGTCCTCCGGCGTGATGCTGGCGATGTCGCCCTGCACCAGCTGACCCACCTTTTCCTCCACTGTCATGGTGTCCATCAGCTCGGTGATCCGCTTCTCCAGCGCGGCATCCTGGGGCAGCGGCCAGGCCACCTGCGGCCACGGATCCGGATCGGCCGCCGCAGGTGCAGCGGCCTTGTCATCGTTCCCGCAGGCAGCCAACACCCCCATCAGCGCGGCCAGCAGCACGCCACGGCGGGCGTGGGCAAGGCATCGATTCGTCATCGTGTTCATCCTTCCATCTGCTCCAGTTCCTTGCCCTTGGTTTCGTGCACATACCTGAGCACAAAGAAAACTGAGATGACGGCCGACGCCAGGTAGAGGCTGTAGGTCGCCGCGAGCCCGATGGCGGCCAACAGAATGGGGAACGTCACCGTGACGGCGAAGTTCGCGGTCCATTGCGCCGCCCCCGCCACGGCCAGTGCCGAGCCGCGGATCTGGTTGGGGAACATCTCGCCCAGCATCACCCACATCACCGGGCCCCAGGAAACATTGAAGAACACCACGTAGGCATTGGCCGCCACCAGCGCCAGCGTGCCCATGCTCCCGGGCAGCTGCAGGCGCCCATCGACCAGCGAGCCACTCGCGAAGGCGACCACCAGGAGCGCCAACGATACCGCCATGCCGGCTGAGCCGATCCATAGCAGCGGCTTGCGCCCGATGCGGTCGATCAGCAGCACGGTGACGACGCAGGCGCCAATGCTGAGCGCACCGGACAGCACGTTGATCAGCAGTGCGTCGTTCTCGGAAAAACCGACCGCTTGCCAGAGCACGGCGCCGTAGTAGAACACCACGTTGATGCCGACCAGTTGCTGGAAGATGGCCAGGCCGATGCCGACCCAGACAATCGGCCGCATCCTCCCGGTGACCTTGCTGCGCAGGTCCGACAGCCGCGGGCGATGGTGGTCGGTCGACAGCGAGGCGTCGATCTCGGCCAGCTTGGCCTGTGCCTCCGCACCGCCGAACAGCCGCGTCAGCACGTGCAGCGCCTCGTCCTTGCGGCGCTTCACCACGAGGTAGCGTGGGCTCTCCGGAATGGTCAACAACAGTGCCAGGAACAGCAGCGAGGGCACCGCCTGCATCCAGAACATCCAGCGCCACGCCGCATACCCGCCCCACAGCGCCTCGGTCGAGGCACCGGCGGTGGCCGCCAACAGATAGTTGGAGAGGAACGCGACGGTGAGGCCGCTGATGATGGCGATCTGCTGGACCGTCGCGAGGCGGCCACGGTAACGCGCCGGCGCAACTTCGGCGATGTACGCCGGCGAGATCACGCTGGCCGCACCCACCGCAAAGCCCCCCATCACCCGCGCGATGATGAACAGGGTCGAGGACGCCGCCGCACCCGCCCCGATCGCCGACAGCAGGAACAACACCGCCGAGATGATCAGCACGTTGCGTCGCCCCAGGCGGTCGGACAGCCGGCCGGCACTGAAGGCACCGATGGCGCACCCCAACAGCATCGAGGCGATCTCGAACCCCTGCATCCACTCGCCGGACCTGAACGTCTGGTGCAGCCCGTCCTGGGTGCCGTTGATCACGCCGCTGTCGAACCCGAACAGGAATCCGCCAATCGTCGCCACCACGCTGATCAGTACGATCAGCCGGGTATTCTCCCCACCGCTCACTGCCTGGTTCATTGCCCTGCCCCTCCCCGGTTCGGTGTCATCGCTGCGAGCTATCGCACTCAGCGCAGCAGGTACTGGTTGAGCAGGTTCTCGTAGCGTTCCTGCTTGCCGCTGGTCTGGCTGGGCTCACCGCCCTTGGCACCCAGTGCGGCCAGGTCCGTGAGGCTGAGCGAACCGCGCGCGAACTCCTTGCCGGCACCACTGTCGAAGCTGGCGTAGCGGGCCTTGCGCCACTGTTCCAGCGGCGAGTCGTTCAGCAGCGCGTGGGCCACTTCCAGCCCGCGCGCGAACGCGTCCATGCCGCCGATGTGGGCGATGAACAGGTCTTCCATGTCGGTGGATTCACGACGCAACTTGGCGTCGAAGTTCAGACCGCCCTCCAACCCACCCTGCCGCAGTACGACCAGCATCGCGCCCACGGTGTCGTAGAGGTCGGTCGGGAACTGATCCGTATCCCAGCCGTTCTGCGCGTTGCCGCGGTTGGCGTCGATGCTGCCCAGCAGGCCGTGGTCCGAGGCGACCTGCAGGTCGTGCTCGAAGGTGTGGCCGGAGAGCGTGGCGTGGTTCGCCTCGATGTTGAGCTTGAAGTCCTTGTGCAGGCCATGCTCTTTCAGGAAGCCCGCCACGGTCGCGCTGTCGAAGTCGTACTGGTGCTTCATCGGCTCCATCGGCTTGGGTTCGATCAGGAAGTTGCCCTTCAGGCCGATGCTGCGGCCATAGTCGCGCGCCATCGTGAGGAACCGCGCGAAGTGATCGACCTCGCGCTTCATCTGCGTGTTCGCCAGCGAGGCATAGCCTTCGCGGCCACCCCAGAACACATAGTGTTCGCCACCCAGTTCAACCGTCGCTTCCAGGGCCGCCTTCACCTGCACGGCGGCGCGCGCCACCACGGCGAAATCCGGATTGGTGGACGCACCATTCATGTAGCGCGGGTGCGAGAACAGGTTGGCCGTGCCCCACAGCAGTTTCATCCCGGTCGCATCCTGCCGCGCCTTGGCCAGGCCCACCATGTGCTTCAGGTTCTTCTCGTACTGGCCGACATCGTCCGCATCCGGTGCCAGGTCGATATCGTGGAAGCACCAGTACGGCACGCCAAGCTTGGTGAAGAATTCGAACGCCGCGTCCACCTTCGCCTCGGCGGTCGCCATCGGCGAGCCGGTTTCCCACGGGAAATTGCGGGTGCCCGGGCCGAACGGATCATGCCCGGCGTTGCAGAACGTGTGCCAGTAGCAGGCCGCGAAACGCAGATGCTCCTGCATCGTCTTGCCGCCGATCACCTTGTCCGCGTCATAGACCTTGAACGCGAGCGGATTGTCCGAGCCCCGGCCTTCGAAGGGGATGCGGCCGATGCCCGGGAAGTATTCCTTGGCGCCGATGAAGGGTTGATTGCTCATGGTGCGTCTTCCTGTCGTTGTGCGAGGTGGTGCGTAGAGGGATCAGCCGCGATACAGCGGCGTGAGAGCGTCGAGATGTCGCAGGAAACGTGCATAGGCCGTGGCATAGGCGTGCGTACGCATCGGATCCGGGTGAGCGGACTGCAGCGGATCGACCGCAACGTGCCGGCCCGCGATGTCGGCGATGGAGGCGGCGTCACCGCGCGCGTGACCCAGCGCCCACAGGGCCTGCAATGCCGCACCGAACGCCGCCCCCTCGGACTGGGTCGGCACGTCCACCGGCAGGCCGAAGACGTCGGCCACCATCTGCCGCCACTGCGCGCTGTTGCTGCCGCCACCGGTCAGCACGATGCGGTCGAACCGCATGCCCGCGCGGACGAAGGCGTCGTATCCATACTTCAGGCTGTAAGTGGCGCCTTCCATGGCCGCGCGGTAGAGGTGCGCCGGGGTCATGTTCGTCGTGTCCAGACCGGCCAGGACGCCCTTGCCCAGCGGCAGGTCCGGCGTGCGTTCGCCATTGAGGAACGGCAGCATCACCAGGCCGTCGGCACCGGGCGAGGTCGCCCGCAGGTGCCCATCGCCATAGCGGGTGCTGAAGCCGAAGGCGTCGGCGACCTGTTCGGTCACCACGGTGCAGTTCATCGTGCAGATCAACGGCAGCCAGCCACCGGTGGACGAGCAGAACGCGGCCCAGGCGCCATCCGGATCGACCACGGGCGTGTCCGAATAGGCGAACAACGTGCCCGAGGTGCCGAGGCTCATCGCCAGGCGGCCGGGCACGACGCAGCCGGTACCGATGGCCGCCATCATGTTGTCGCCCCCGCCAACCGCAACCTTCACCGTCCTGGGAAGCCCCAACACGCCCGCCGTGGCCGGATCGATGTCGAACAGCTCGTCGGGCGCGGCGATGCGCGGCACGCAGAGGGCCAGGTCGCGCTCCGGATCGGTCGCGCGCAGCAGCGCGGCTGACCAGGTCCGGGTGCGCACGTCCAGCCAGCCCGTGCCCGACGCATCGCCATACTCGCAGAAGCGCTGGCCGGTCAGCACGAAGTTGAGGTAATCGTGCGGCAGCAGGATCGTGGCGAGCCGGGCGTAGGCGTCGGGCCGGTGCGTCTTCGTCCAGGGCAGTTTGGACGCGGTGTAACCGGTCAGGATGGGGTTGCCGGCCAGCGCGATGGTGCCCGCTGGTCCGCCGAGTGCGTCCATGATCTGCACGCACTCGGCCGAGGTGCTGGTGTCGCACCACAGCTTGGCCGGCGCGAGGACCTCCCCCGCAGCGTCGACCGGTACGAAACCGTGCTGTTGCCCCGAGACCGCCAGCGCGGAGATGCGGGAACGAACCTTGGAATCGATCGCACGAAAGCAGGCCTGAAGGGCCGCGACCCACGCGGCCGGCTGCTGCTCACGGCTGCCATCGGCGGCGGACGCCAGCTCCAGAGGTGAGCTCGCGCTGGCAATGAGTTGCCGCCCGGCAGGGTCGTACACCACGACTTTCAGACTCTGTGTACCTGCATCGATTCCTGCAACCAGATCCATCTATCTCATCCCGTGGGTGTATGGAGGTAGCGCTACCATTTCTGTGCAACAGTGTGCAGCCCTGTCATGCCAGGGCTGAGGCCCGTGGCCAGACGTCCTGCGCCGCCCGGCAGTAGCGTTCGATGAACGCTGCCTGCGACGGCATCGTCGCGACCGCCTGCTCCACTGGCTGGCGGATCCGCATCAACAGCGTGCGCAGGTCCGCGTCGCTGATGGCGGCGGCGAGCGGATGCGGGGGGCCCGGCTGGATACCCTGCCCCATCAGCACGCTTGTCCAGGAGTCCACCCGGAAGAGCTCGCCGGGGTCCTGCCATGCATGCGCACGTTCGCGCCAGGCGCGCAGCCGGACCGCAAGCGATTCCGGCAGTTCCATCTCACGACAGGCCTTCCACATCGGCTCGTCGCGCTGGTTGGCGTGGTAGTGCAGGATGATGAAGTCGCGCACGTGCTCCATCTCCTGCCGGCTGACCTCGTTGTACAGGTCCACCAGCGCCGGACTGATGCCGTCGGACGGAAACAGCTGGATCAGGCGCACCACCGCGCTGATGGTCAGGTGGATGCTGGTTGACTCCAGCGGCTCGATGAAACCACTGGCAAGTCCCAGCGCGACCACGTTCCTGTTCCAGGCCTTCAACCGGCGCCCGCTGCGGAACGGCACCAGCCAGGGATCGCGCAGCGGCGGCCCGTCAACGTCACGCAGCAGCTTGGCCTGCGCCTCGTCATCGGACATGTGTCGGCTGGAGAACACCAGCCCGCACCCGACCCGGTGCTGAAGTGCGATATGCCATCGCCACCCGGCTTCGTGCGCGATGGCCCGGGTGTACGGCACCGCCGGGCTGACCGACTCGGTCTGCACCGCGACGGCGCGGTCACTGGGCAACCATTCGTTCCAGTCCTCATAGCCGGTTTGCAGGGTCTGCTCGGTCAACAGGCCGCGGAACCCGGTGCAGTCGATGAACAGATCGCCCTCGATGACCTGCCCGTCTTCCAGCACCAGGGAGGCTACGGCGCCGTCGTGGGCATGTTGCCGGACCTCGCGGATCTTGCCTTCCACCCGGCGCAGCCCGTGGCCTTCGGCTTTGCGGCGCAGGAATTTCGCGTAGAGCCCGGCGTCGAAGTGATAGGCGTAATTGACCTGGGGCTGGGTCTGCAGCGAGAACCTATCTTCCCGCGAGGCCACGCTTTCCAGGCAGAAATCGCCCAGGTCTGACGGCATGCCGCGGCGCAGGCTGTCCAGCCAGAAGTGGTGGAACGGCGTGGCCCAGGTGCCCTGCCCGATCGTGCCGAACGGATGGATGAAACGATCGCCGGGCCGACGCCAGTTCTCGAACGAGATGGAGAGTTTGAACGTGCCGGCGACGGCCTGCAGGAACTCCTGCTCATCGATCTGCAGGAAACGGTGGAACGTGCGGATGGGCGGCACGGTCGACTCGCCGACACCCACCGTACCGATCTGCTCGGACTCCACCAGGGTGATGTCCAGCTGGTCGCGGAACTGATGCGCCAGCGCACAGCCGGCCAGCCAGCCTGCAGTGCCGCCACCGGCGATGACGACCTTGCGGATGCGCCCTTGGGTTGTGTTCGCCACGTTCAATGCGGTACTCCCATCAGCGGTTGAGTCGAGACAGCAACTGGGCGCGCATGCGGCGCGCCTGCGTCTCGTCGAACGGTGCCAGGTCGCCCCGGGCGGCGTCGGGCAGGTGCTGTCCTGCACGCTCACCCGGACCGAATACGTAGTACTCGAAGATCGTTGCCCAGGCCTGCTTCTCGCGCGCAGGCAGATCGCGCACGGCCCACATCGCGTGGTGGAGTGCCGGCAGCGGCGAGGACAAGAAGGCCGGTGAACTGCGCCACCAGTAGTTCACCAGCACATTGAAAGGCGCGAGGCTGCGCACGTGGTGCCACCACAGGCTGGGAATGAAGATCGCATCGCCCGGTTCCAGCTCGGCGGTCTGTGCGCTTGCCAATGCATCGCGGAACCGTGGGTGGCGCGCGAAGTCCGGCTCGTCGAAATCCACCACGCTCACCACCTGCCCGCCCGGGGTGGGTTCCAGCGGCCCCGGATACAGATTGTCGATCTGCTCTGGCGGAAACAGCGTGAACCGGCGCCGGCCCACGGCGCAGCACGCCAGGTTGTCGGGCGTGTCGAAATGGCAGGAGGCGGTCACGCGGTTGCCGATCCAGATGCTCGCCGAAGCGTCGATGCCCTGCCCGGCCAGGCCGGCATCGTTGTGCTGCGTGAACCCGGGCAGTGCCCGATCGATCAGCAAGGACGCGACATAGTAGGTGGGCGGCCGCGGTGCATCGAGGGTGGCTTCAATCTCGGCCAGCACCTGCGTCAACAGCCCACGCCGGACCTCGACGTTCAACCGGGTGAAGTCCTCGTTATAGAACGGGCGCCCCTCGATCTCAGGCCCGCCGAAGGAGTACGGGACCGGCACGCTTGCCTCGAAGCCGCGCAGATAGCCCAGCGCCGCCTGCGTTGAGCGCAGCCCGGCCTGCACCAGCGCCCAGTCGCGCGCGATGCCGCGCAGCACCACCGGTTCGCCTGCGGCCACCAGCGCCTCCAGCGGAAGCGCGCCAGGCTCCAGGCCTTCCAGTGTCCGCATGGCAGTGCCGTCCAGCACCGGTCAGGTCCTGCCCGCCGCAGTGGCGGCATCCTGCAGCCGCAGACGTTTCTGTTTCTCTGCGATCAGGCGTCGCATGTTATGCAGCGACGCCAGCATGAGGTAGGCACCTTCCAGGTAGCCGGCGCGATTGAGTTCGGCCAGTGCGGGACCGTCCAGCTGGGCAAGCAGGTCACGGTCGATGGCGTGCAGGCCGTTGACACCCACCCGGTGCTCCTGGGCGATCTGCACGTCGAGCGTGATCGGTTGAATGAGTCCTTTCGCATCCAGCACGGCAAACATCGCCGCGCCAAAGGCGTGTCCTTCATGGATACCACGCAGCACGCCTGCCATGTGATCCAGATAAGGCGTATTGCCCCCCTGAGGCAGAAATACCGGCTTGCCCTGCAGTGCATTCACGCGCGGGTGATCCAGATCCACGTGCAGCACCGCTTCCTGGGTGAGCGTGCCATCGATCCGGTTCTCCTGGAATCCGATCAGGAACGGCCCCTTGGCGGCCGCCCCGGGCAGGTAGGACGCATTCCATCGGCCGTCCTGCAGGAACAGATTCTCGTGCTGCTCGAACCCGAGCAGGACCACGGACTGCCACTCGCCCGTGGCAGCGTCCTTGCGAAGGAAAATGGGGTATTCCCGCTGCAGTTCGGCGAACTCGCTCGGGTAGGCCGGCACCATGCCGACCGCATCGCCGAACTCGGGCCCGAAGTCGGTGGCCACGCGCAGATCGCGGTGGGCGATGTTGTTGAGCATTTCGTAACGCGGCATGGTGTTCTTCCCACCCCATCAGGACCCTAGAACGGGTGCCGCTGCCAGGGCGGCGCCACCCCCACACGTCAGAACCTGTAACGAACGCCGAGCATGTAACGCGGGCTCTGGTCAGCCAGCTTCACGATCATCTGCGAGGTGCGCGAGCGCCAACGGACATCCTCACCGGTCAGATTGATCGCCTCCAGGCCGAACGACCAGTGATCATCCAGCGTGTAGTTCACGCTCAGATCCCACTGTTCGTACGCTTCCACGTAGTAAGGATTCCGGCTGGCTCCCTGGTTGGCCAGAATCAAATACTGGTCACGCCAGTTCCACGCCAATCGGACCGACCAACCGTATTTTTCGTACATTAGCACGGCGTTTGCGGTGTCACTGAGGCCGGTCAACGCGAACTGATCGATGGCCGGGTCGCCCCCGTTGTTGTAGCCGACATCGCCGTTCACGAGGGTGTAGTTGGCGAGGATGCCAAAGCCGGTATCGCCGAAGAAGTACTGGCCACCCAGCTCCCAACCGTGCAGTTTGGCCTGGTTCTGGTTGATGGGCCGGTTGACGTTGAACGCATAGAGCGGGTCATCACCCTCCCCGTACAGGTCGTAGGCCGCTTCGGTGGCCAGGACCTGCGCGTCGGTACCGTTGTAGGCGCCCAGCCCGGCCGGGTTGTTGCGCAACAGGGCCAGCGCGGTGAACAGGGCCGTATCGTTGGCCGAGCAGGCCGCCGCATTGGCCGCACCGACCTGGGTGATACAGGCGCCGCTGTTGAGGAACGCCAAGGCGGCCTGGGCATCCGGGCCGGCAGTGGGGTCCCTCAGCCCATACAGATTCTCCTGCACGATGGTGTTGCCGATGAAGTTGTTGACGGACTTGTTCCAGTACGTCAACGACACGTAGCTCGCATCGGCGAAGTACCACTCCAGTGCCAGATCGAGGTTGTCGGACTCCAGCGGCTTCAGCTGCGGGTTCTGGGCGGTGCCGCTGGCCCGCGAAGACGGATCGATCAGCACCGAGCCAAACGGTTGCTGTGCGGTCGGGCCTGCATAGAGGTTGCCGATCGGCGCGCGCGCGATGCTCTTGCCGAACGAGACACGCCCCTTCAGGTTGTCCATGAGGTCGATGCTGAAATCGAGGTTGGGCAGGATGTAGCTGTAACTGTTCTTCTCGGTGAACGGCTGTTGCTCATCGGACAACACCACACGGAAGTCGTTGTTGGACTGCCACTCGATGGCCTCCGGGATGGCGATGACCGATGTGGACACCACATCGGTGGTTTCATAGCGTACGCCCAGGCGGGTATTGGTGCGCAGGCCGCCCAGCTCGCCGTCCAGCTCGACCTGGAAATAGGCCGATCTGGTCTTCTCTTCCACCAGGTTATCGGCGGCGCGCTGCGGGCTCACGCCGAGACTGGCGCCATAGTTGTCCGCCGCCCATTGCGCCAGGCGGCCCGCATCGCCGCGCCAGGCGGTGAAGCTGTTGGCATTGAAGTCATTGAACAACCCGACGATGTTGACCGGCTGCAGCAGGTCCATCAGCCCGTTGGCCACATCCCCGTCAACATTGGCCACGCCCCAGTCGCCCAGCGTGCTGTAATTCTCCGCGGCCTGGATGCGGTGGGTGGTCTGCTTGCTCGAGTCCACGCCAAACTGGAAGCGACCCTTGTCGAAGCTCCACTCACCGTCGATGCGACCCTGCTTGATCTCGCTGACCTGGGTCTGCGAATTGATGCGCAGCACCTGCGAGCCGATCTCGCCCGGCACGAAGCCTGGGTTGACCACGCCGTTGGTCTTGGCGAGGGCATCGGCCGTGCTCGGGTACCAGACCTGGGTGCCCACCGGCAAGCCGTTGTTGAAGTTCATTTCCTGCACCCACGACCCACCGCAATGCGGCCCGGTGGTGCAGTTGTTGGTGCCGGCGATGCTGCTGAAGATGGAACCGCCCCCGGTGAGCGGATCGTTCGGCCGGCTTTCGTTCTTTGAATTGTGCGCGTCGAAGGTCAGCTTGAAGCGGTCGGTGACGTTCCACAGGGCATTGAAGCCGAGCGACCCCAGCTTGTATTTCTGCATGCTGCGCTGCTGCTCAAGCCCGAAATCCTTGGTGCCCGCGATCTCACGGATATAGACCGGCGTCGCCACCGCACCGCTGGTGTCGAACGTGACATCGGTGTAGTTGCTGTTCTGCAACCACATGCCCTGTTCGCCACGATTCTCGGTGATCTCGTTCGTCGAATAGGTGTAGTCCAGGGTCAGGGTCACCGCGTCGGTCGGCGCGAACTGCAGCACCGCCTGGCCATTGATGCGCTCACGCTCGAACTCGGAGAACGCATAGCGAAGGTCGTTCGGGCGACCGTACAACGCGCCCACCGCCGGGGCATTGACCACGGTCGGGTTGCCGGGCATCGTGCCGGTCCACGGCTGGATGTTCCAGTAGTTGTTGGTGGCCTGCACCGAGCCACCCTTGCGCTTCTGGTAGCTCGCACTCACGCCGACGCCGAAGGTTTTTTCCGGGTTGCTGTAGCTGAAAATGCCGGACAGTTCAGGCGTCAGGTCGTTGTCGAACGGCTGGCTCTGGTCGGAGACGACCTTGGCACCGGCGCTGGCGACGGTGCCGTCATGATCGAACGGGCGTCCGGTCAGGATGTTGATGGTGGCGCCGATACCGCCACTGGGGACATTGGCCTGGCTGGTTTTGTAGACCTCGATGCCATTGACGGCTTCAGCGGCCAACTGGGCGAAGTTGAAGGCGCGCGTACCCCCGTCGACACCGCCGATGGCGACCTGCCCAGAGGCGCCGAACGCATCCGCGCCCGGCATCTGCCGTCCGTTGAGCGTGACCATGTTGAACTGGGGGCCAAAGCCGCGTGCCGTGACCTGCGCGCCCTCACCATCGCGACGCTCGATGGAGATGCCGGTGATGCGTTGCAGCGATTCGGCCAGGTTGGTATCCGGGAACTTGCCGATATCCTCGGCACTGATGGCATCCACCACGCCGGCCGAGTCGCGTTTGATGTCCATCGCCTGGCTGAGGCTGTTGCGGATGCCGGTGACCTGCACGGTGTCCAGCTGTGTCGGGCTGGGCTGGGCCTGCGCCTGGGCGACGGGCGCAGGGGCAGGCGTTGGCGCGTCCTGTGCAAACGCGGGATTGACGACCAGGACGCCACCGACAAATGTAAACATGGCCCTGGAGGTGAACTTCGCCAGCGTGCGGCTCATGAACGAGCCCCCCGGCCTTGGGTACGACGGAACGTAGAAGCGCTCATGACTCTCCCCTCTGACATAACGATCGAATGGATGTACCGCCCCTCCTGGGGGCACGTACGGGCGATGCCCGTCTTCCACACCGAACATCGCAGCGCGCTGTGCGCTTGCTGCGACTCACACTCGCTTTCAGGCTTGCCAGAACAGCCGCGTGGTAAGGGGGGGTACCCGTTGGCCCTTACCCCGGCCAAGTGGTAGCGCTACCATCACGTCACGGCCGCAGACTAATCATCCGGGGTCGCGCTTGTCATCATGCAGCGCAGCAAAGGAGCGCGTGTCCTGAAAAACAGCCAGAAAGCCGTGCGTCGGAAAGCCAGCGCCATCACCATCGACGACGTCGCAGCGCACGCCGGCGTGTCCGCCATGACGGTGTCGCGCGTCATCAATGGCCATGCGGGGGTGCGTGACGGCAACCGCGAGCGTGTCATGCGCAGCGTGCTCGCACTGGACTACCGCCCCAACCTTGCGGCGAGCGCACTGGCCGCGGCGCAGCACACCTGCATCGCACTGATCTATACCAACCCCAGCTCCAGCTACCTTCGCGAACTGCTGGTCGGGGCCCTGCGGGGGTCGACCCGGGCCGCGGCGCAGCTGATGATCGCGACCTGGGATGAGCTTGGCGCGCAGGCGCGTCGCGAGGCGGCACGGCAACTGTGCAGCAGCGTGGCCGGCGTGATCCTTCCCCCACCCCTGTGTGAGTCGAAGGACATCGTCGACGAATTCCTGCTCGGCGGCATTCCCGTCATCTCCATCGCGTCCAGTCATTTCAGCGACAGGGTGTCCTGTGTGCGCATTGACGACCGCCAGGCAAGCCACGACATGGTGTCGCACCTGATCAGCCAGGGACATACCCGCATCGGCTATATCAAGGGCGATCCGAATCAGACCGCCAGCGCGCACCGCTGGCAGGGCTACCGGGATGCGCTGGCTGGCGCGGGCATCGCGTACGACGCTGCACTCGTCCAGCCCGGCTGCTTCACCTACCGCTCCGGACTGGAGGCGGCCGAGCGGTTGCTGACCCTTCAAACGCCGCCCAGTGCAATCTTCGCCAGCAACGACGACATGGCGTCTGCCGTGGTTTCCGTCGCACATCGTCGCGGACTCGATGTGCCGCGTGATCTGTCGGTGGTGGGCTTCGATGACACCTCGGCGTCGACGATGGTGTGGCCGGAACTGACCACGATCCGTCAACCGGTGGCGGATATGGCGGACACTGCCATCGACATCCTGTTACGCGAGATGCGACGCCCCGCTGCTTCCGCGCGCGGCATCGTCAACCACGTGCTTGCGCACCAGTTGGTCACGCGAGCGTCCGTATCGCGGCCTTTGCCGGACGTTTAGCCGTCTGCCGCGGAGGCAGCCACCTTACAGGCGACGGTCCAGAACCTGGCCCGGCCATCCGTCTATGTTGAAGGTCGACAGCCTTTCGTAACCGCACGATTCGTAGAAACACACCAGGTCGCCACTGCCTCCGCCATAGCAATCCACGCGCAGGTAAGCGACACCCGCGGCACGTGCCTGCTCGTCGGCGAACGCCATCAGCCGGCGGCCGATACCACGCACGCGCGGATCGCGCGAAGCAACCAGCACACGGACATAGACCTCTGGCTCGGTCGCCGCGGGCACGTAAGGCATGGCCTCGCCCAGCGCCAGGAATGCGCGCACCTCGCCCTGCCCTGTTTCAGCCACCCAGGCACCGGGCAGCGCGCAGGCGTCAGCCACCTGGGTGATACGACGTGGAATCGATGACCACGCTTCGCTACCCCACTGCTGTGGGTTGCCGATGGCCGCGAACCAGGCAATCACCTCGTCGAACAACCGCAGCACAGCGGGCGCATCGGTCACGCTGGCGCGACGGATGGTCAGCGCTTCCTTTCCTGGATCAGTCACGCATGTCACTCCTGCCTGGTGGCGCTACGCCACGACCAGCAGTAGTTTGCGGTCATCGGCCGCAGACACCAAGTCTACCGACGTGGTGTTTGCGCGATACTGTGCACCGTTTTCATGAACGCCTGTATGGACAAGGATGTTGAAGCATGTTGAAGCTGCGGCTGGCGCAACGCTGGGAGCGGTTGGGCAATCGTGATGCCGACGTCGGCGTGATGCTGTTGTTCGCACTGCTCGCCGCGTTCTTCGCTTGGGGCGCCTATGCGATGGCCTATCCCGAACACGGCTGCGTGCGGATGGGCAAGGGCAACAGCGGCCCGCTCCAATGCGACCCAGGGGAGCTGATGAAAGAAGCGATTTGGCCGATGTTGCTCAGCGCCCTCAGCGCCTACGCCGTCTTCTTTATTCTGTGGGGCTGGATCAAAGACATGGCGAGGCCGCTGACGCTGGACCGCGAGACGGCCAGCTCTCCTGATACCGATCAGCAAGGCCCATGATGCGGCTGCTCAATTGTGCGTGCGATCGGCGGACATGCCCAGCAGTTGCCCAGTGATCGCCGTCATGCGCCTCATCAGCCGCGGGCCTGCGCAGCCACCGCCGACGCGGCGGCGGAGCCCGCGTCCGCGGCCGTGACATAGGCCAGCAGCGCCGCAGACACCAACACGCCGGCACTGGCCAGGAATGTGCCGGCGAAGCCGACGCTGTCCAGCAGCAGGCCGCCGAGGGTGGAACCCAGCGCGATCGAGCACTGCACCACCGCCACCATCAGCCCCCCGCCCGCTTCGGCGTCGTCGTTGCTGAAGGTGCGCGCCAGCCAGCTCCACCACCCCACCGGTGCCGCGGTGGCCAGCAGGCCCCATGCTGAAAGCAGTGCAGTCGTCGGCCACAGCTGCGGACCCAGCGGAACCAGTGCCGCGGCGATCACCGCCATCAAGGCAGGAACCGTCACCAGCGTGCGGTAGAGCCCGCGCCTGAGGAACGCCCCGATGGCGAGTGTCCCGATCAGGCCGCTTACACCGATGGCCAGCAGCACCAGCGGGACAGTGGCATCACCCGCGTTGGTGACCCGTTCCAGGAACGGTCGCACATAGGTGAACAAGGCAAACTGTCCCATGAAGAAGGCGCCGCACGCGGTCATGCCCAGCGCCACCACCCGCCGCCGGAGCAGCACGAGCACGCCGCGCTGTGGCTGCCTGCGCTCCGCTGCCATGGACGGCAGGCAGGCCCACTGCCACGCCAGCGCGACAGCCGCCACCGGCAGCAGGCACAGGAATGCCCCGCGCCACCCGATCACGCCGCCCAGGTAACTGCCCAGCGGCGCGGCGATCACCGTTGCCAGCGCATTGCCGCCGTTGAAGATCGCCAAGGCACGCGGCACCTGTGCTGCGGGCACCAGCCGCATGGCGGTCGCCGCGGACAGTGACCAGAACCCGCCGATCACCACGCCGATGAGCGCACGGCCGATCATGTAGACCGGATAGTTGGGGGCCAGCGCCACGACCAGACCCGACACCGCCATCAACGCAGTCAGCGTAAGAAGCAACGTTCTGCGGTCGATGGTCCCGGCCAGCCGGGAGATCGACAGGCTGGTCAACACCGCGAAGGCGCCCGAGATGGCAATCCCATAGCCGGCAAGGCCCTCGGTCACGCCAAGGTCCGCGGCCAAGGGTGTAAGCAGGCTCACCGGCATGAATTCGGATGCGATCAACGCGAACACGCACAGCGTCATCGCAAGCACGCCGCCCCAGTTGCCCTTGTCCACGGTGGTGTCGGGACGACTCATTTCCCGGCCAGGCTCTGCTGGAAGAACGTCGTCAGCTTGGCGAACGGAATCAGGTCGGCGCGGTCATACAGGTCCACGTGCCCGGCACCCTTCACCCAGTAAAGCTCCTTCGGTTCGCCGGCCCGCCGATATGCGTCTTCGCTGAACTCACGGGAGTGCGCGGTGTCGCCGGAGATGAAGAGCATCGGCCGTGGCGAAAGGGTCTCGATATCGTTGAACGGATGGAAGTTGATGAACTTGACCAAGCTGCTGAACAGCGGCTGCGTGGTCAGTTCAGGGCGCTCGCCGGCGGCCGCGTAAGCGCCGCGCGGCGTGCGGTAGAAGTCGAAGAATTCGCGCTGCACGTCCGGGGTATCGGGCTCGAGCGTGTTCACGGTCCCGGGCACGTACACGCGCTGCCCGCCCTTGAACTCCACCAGACGCTGCTGCGCGGCCGCCTGGATCACCGCGTTCCGCTGCTCCAGCGATTGCGCATGGTTCAGCCCCTGGCGCACGGCGGCGCCCATGTCATACATGCTGACCGTCGCGATCGCCTTGATCCGCGGGTCGATCTTCGCCGCGCTGATCACGAAGCTGCCGCTGCCACAGATGCCCAGGCCGCCCACCCGTTCCGGGTCCACGAACGACTGCGTGCTCAGGAAGTCCACGGCCGCACTGATGTCGTCCGAATAGATTTCCGGCGATACCAGGTGACGCGGCGTCCCCGCGCTTTCACCCCAGAAGGACAGGTCGATCGCGAGGGTCACGAAGCCCTGTTCGGCCAGCTTCTGCGCGTACAGATGCGAGCTCTGTTCCTTCACCGCGCCCATCGGATGACCGACCACCACGGCCGGCGCGCGGCCGTCGCGTCCCAGACCCTCGGGCCGGTACAGCGTGCCCACCACCTCCATCTGGTACTGGTTCTTGAACCGGACGCGTTCGCCGGTCACCCGGTCGCTCTTGTAGAAATTGTCCGCCCCCGTGGTCCTGGTGGCCGCTGGCGCGTCGGAAGCCCACGCGGAATGTGGAACGAGGTGACTGGCGAGCAGCGCCAGCAGCAGCGTGGTGGGTTTCATGCGGACCGCCTCTGGAGGAGTGAGGACGCCACGATAGGCCCGGGCCGTTACCGCGATAAGCCGGCTGAACGTTGATGCATTGCTGAGTTGAGCTCACAATTGGCCCATGAGCGCAGTGAAGACCAACGACCTGCAAGCCTTCCTGGTGGTGGCGCAGGAGCAGAGTTTCACCAAGGCGGCGGCTCGCCTGGGCGTCACCCCGTCTGCGTTGAGCCATTCGATGCGGCTGCTGGAAGAGCGCCTGGGCATCCGGCTGCTGGCCCGGACCACCCGCAACGTCTCCCCGACCGAGGCGGGTGAGCGCCTGATGCGATCCATTGCCCCGCACTTCGAGGCCATCGGCGCAAGCGTCGAGGCACTCGGCGACCTGCGCGACCGCCCGGCCGGGACGCTGCGGATTTCCTGCACGGACGACTCCATGGAGACCATCATCCGTCCCCGCCTGGCCGGGTTCCTCGCCGAGTATCCGGACATCACGCTCGAGTTTTACGTCGACTACGGTTTCACCAATGTGGTGGAACAGCGCTTCGACGCGGGCATCCGGCTGGGTGAGGCGCTGAGCAAGGACATGATCGCGGTCCGGGTGGGCCCGGATTGGCGGCTGGTCGTGGTGGGGTCTCCCGATTATTTCGAGACGCATTCCAAGCCCAGGAAACCCGCCGACATCACGCGCCACCGTTGCGTGAACATCCGGCACCGCCCGAACGGCGCCATCTATGCCTGGGAATTCGAGGAAAAGGGCAAGGAATTCACCGTGCGTGGCGACGGGCCGCTGGTGTTCAACAGCATGGTCCACGTCATCAATGCCGCACTCGACGGGCTGGGCCTGGCGTATGCGCCCGAGCCGATGGTGGCCGATCACATTGCCGAGGGGCGGCTTGTGGCCGTCCTGGACAAGTGGTGTGTCCCCTTCCCCGGCTATCACCTCTACTATCCGAACCGTCGGCAACCCTCGCCGGCATTCTCGGCGCTGGTCGCGTGGCTCAAACGGGATGCCTAGCGCTCACGCCCATGACCCGTTGAACAGGAAGAATGCGCCCAGGATCCAGACAAGCAGCATCAGTTGCCCGCGCTGCAGACGTCGGCAACGACATGGGAGAATCCATCCTGAGGAAGCTGGGCTGAGCAGCCTATTACCTCAACCGCGATTCAGGTCAATAGCGACGTTTGCAATCGCCGATACGGTGTATGTGACCCCGGTGGCTTCAGCCTGCCGCTTCCAGCTTCCTGCCTGGCATGACAAGCCGCGCGGCGCGCAGGTACCGCACGTACTTGCCAATGAAGATGCCGGTGAAACCGCCCGACAACAGCAGGTAGGCCGCGCGGAAACTGCCATCGGCGCTCAGTGAAGGAGACGCGGAGAGCGCAACCTCGAAGCCGTACTTCACCACAAACGTGAGCAGCAGCAGCGGCAGCAGGCTGTAGTCCGCACTGCGCCACAACCTCCCCGTGGACATGTTGACGGTGAGCGTTGCCCGTCGCAGCAGCATCCAGCCAAGGCCCATGCCCGCACCGATGCCGACCAGCCATTCCCCCCACGCCTCCCAGGAACTACCGAAGCGGTGGCCCAGCGACCAGACTCCCCAAGCGGTAAATAGGGCCGGCACGATCGCCAGTTTCGTGAGCGAGGTTTCTCCGGGTTTCATGGCGGCGACGCCACGGGTGACCAGAAAGACCAGAAGCGCCCAGACCCACACAGGGGTGTTCGAGATGAGGTGCTGCAGCATGATCACGGAGAGTCCTTGAGGGGGTGGGTGCCGGCGATGCAGCACCGTGCGGGAATGGGTTCATTCTCGCTTTGCACCGACCCATCACAAGTGACAGGTGTCAGGCATCAGGAAGTACTCAACTCCTGCGCATCAGAATCATCTTTTCCTGCGACATATCCCGCATCGTGTACGGAATGCCCCCCGTCCCATAACCCGATTCGCGGCGGCCGGCGAAAGGCATCCAGTCCGTGCGGAACGCAGTCGGATCATTGATCATCACGGCCGAGGCATCCAGCCGGTTGGCGGCGCGCATGGCGATGTCGATATCCTGCGCGAACACGCTGGCCTGGAAGGCGGTGGGCAGGGCGTTGGCGCGCGTGATCGCCTCGTCGAAGTCGGTGTAGCGATAGACCGCCACCACCGGGCCGAAGATCTCCTGCGTGGTTACCCGTGCGTCACTGGCCGGATCGAGCAGGACGGTGGGCTGCAACATGGTCTCGGAGAGGCGCTTGCCGCCGGTGGCAAGCTGGGCACCGCCGCTCACCGCTTCGTCAATCCACTCGGCCACGCGGTCGGCCTCGCGTGGCTGGATCAGCGGGCCCACCTCGGTGTCCTTCAGGGTCGGGTCGCCGGTTCGCAGCCGCTCAACGCGCGCGACGAGGGCCTGGGTGAAATCGTCGGCAATGTCGGTGTGGACGAAGATGCGCTGTGTGGACACGCACACCTGGCCGGCGTGGTAGTAGCCGCCCTTGACGATCGGCTCGATGACCTTGGCCAGGTCAGCGCTGCGGTCGACGAGGGCGGGCGCAACCCCGCCATGTTCCAGCGCCGAACGTGCGCCATGTGCCAGCTTGGCGTGCAGCGACCACCCTACCCTCGCCGAACCGATGAAGCTCAGAAAGGCAATGCGCTTGTCGGTGGCCAGCGCCTCGGCCAGGTCATTGCCGTCCGGGAGGAAACTCTGGCACCACGGTTCGGGCAGCCCGGCTTCATGCACCATCGCCACGAAATCCAGGCAGGACAGCGGCGTTGCCGAGGCCGGCTTGATGATGACCGGGCAACCGACCGCGATGGCCGGTGCCACTTGATGGACGATCAGGTTGAGCGGGTGATTGAACGCCGAGATGGCCGCCACGATGCCGATGGGCTCCCGGGTCGTGAACGCCCAGCGGCCCTCGGACGCTGCGGAAAGACCCATCGGGATTTCGCGACCGGCAAAGTTGCGCAGCTCGTCGGCCGCGTTGTGGACGCCATCAATCGCACGTGTGGTCTCGATGATCGCATCCGGGAGCGGTTTGCCGCCTTCGCGTGCAATCTGCAGGGCGAGGTGGTCGCGCTTGGCATCCATCAGGGCGGCAAGCTTGCGCAGGATGGCGATGCGCTGGTGCGGGGCGAGCCAGCCGTCGCGGTTCTTGAAGACCCTCTCGGCAGCACTGAGCTTGCGCTCCAGCGCGGCGGCGGTATCCAGCCCGATCTCTGCGATCGGGGCGCGATCAAAGGCCTGTACGACGGTCAACATCTTGAGCTCCTTGCGAAAGGGTCAGCAGGGGCGATCACGCGCAGCCCACGTCCGGCGTGCGGTTGCGCAGCTCGTCCACCAGCACGCGGGTGTTCTCGGCATAGTCGATCGGCACATCCAGCACGTGGACACCGCCGCCAGCGAAAGCAGCCTCGATCATTGGCACCAGCTCGTCGACTGCGGTCACCCGGCTCCCCTTCGCGCCATACGTCTCGGCATACTTCACGAAATCCGGATTGCCAAAGCGCATGCCGAAATCCTCGAAACCGTCCACAGCCTGCTTCCAGCGGATCATGCCGTAGGCACTATCGTTGAGGATCACTACGACGAGGTTGAGTCCCAGCCGCACGGCGGTTTCCATTTCCTGCGAATTCATCATGAAGCCACCGTCACCGCACACGGCCATGACGCGCCGCTTCGGATACAACATGGCCGCCATCATCGCCGATGGCAGGCCCGCGCCCATGGTGGCCAGCGCGTTGTCGAGCAGCAGCGTGTTGGCGACGTGCGTCCGGTAATTACGGGCGAACCAGATCTTGTACATGCCGTTGTCGAGGCAGACGATGCCGTCGTCGGGCATGGACTGGCGCACGTCATGCACCAACCGTTGCGGCGTGACCGGGAAGCGGTCCTCCTCGGCGCGGTCATTGAGACGGGCCAGGATCTTCTGGCGCAGCTCGATCATGCCGTCGTCAGTCGCCAAGCAGCCTTCCAGCCGCCCGGCCAGAGCATCCACCGAGGCCCCGATGTCGCCCAGGACCTCGATATCGGGGTGATACACCTGCTCCACCGTGGCGGACTGGAAGCTGATATGGATGACCTTGGGGCCGCCGCCGCTCTTCATCAGGAAGGGCGGCTTTTCGACCGTGTCATGGCCGATGGCGATGATCAGATCGGCGCGGGCAACGGCTTCGTGGACATAGTCGCCCTCGGATAGTGCGGCCGTACCCATGTACAGGTTGGAGCCGCCGGTGACGGCGCCCTTGCCCATCTGCGTGTTGAAAAACGGCAGGCCGGTCCGCGCGACGAACGCGGAAAGCGCCTCGGCGAGCCACGGGCGGCTTCCGGCCGCCCCGATCATCACCAGCGGCCGGTTGGCGGCCAGGATGGCCGCTTCTGCGCGGTCGAGCGCTGCAGACGGTGCGACCGGACGCTCCAGTGGATGGACCGGGATGACGGGGATATCTTCGACCTCCTCGCCGGCGACATCCTCCGGGAGCTCCAGATGCACTGGCCCGGGGCGCTCTTCCATGGCCACGCGGAAGGCATCGCGCACGGTGGCCGGAATCGCGGCCGGGCTGACGATCTGACGCGTCATTTTCGTGAGCGGCTTCATCGAGGCCACGATATCCACGATCTGGAACCGTGCCTGCTTGGCGCTCATCACCGGCTTCTGCCCCGTGATGAGAATCATCGGCCACGCGCCGAGGTGGGCATAGGCCGCGCCGGTGGAGAGATTCAGCGCGCCCGGGCCGAGCGTGGCCAGGCATACACCGGGCCTGCCGGTGAGCCGGCCGTGGGTGGCGGCCATGAATGCGGCCGCCTGCTCGTGGCGGGTGAGCACCAGCTCGATGTGCGAGGTCCGGAGCGACTCGAGGAAGTCGAGATTCTCCTCGCCCGGGACACCAAAGATGCGGTCGACGCCTTCGTTCTCCAGCGCCTTGACCAGTAGATCCGAGCCCTTCTGCATTGCTTCGATCCTTGCGGTGAAGTCAGGATCACTATACCCGGGCCGATGTCAGCGCTGCGTTGCCTGTCTGCGGGATGCTGTGCGCCGTTTTTGGTAAGGCCCTGGATGAACAGGGCGGTCGACGCATGGTGGATCTGCGGTTGGCACGTAGCCACGCCCAGGAATGATTGAGCGCCGCGGGTGCCGGTAGATTTACTGCCCTCACCCCGCACGTATTGCGGTTGAGCGCGTAAAGCGCTGTGGCCAGACTCGAGTGACACCCGGTGCCCGCCTTGCGTGGCGACACCGCGTCGCTGCCCGGCAAGCTGCCTCCCGGTCAAGGTCCGATGACCATACGACGTGACACGCCAGACACATTGGACACCCTGTTCGAGATGCTTCGTGCATGTAGACCAACACAGCACATCATGGATAAAACGTGGACACTTCCCGATCTGGTCGCCGAGCAGCATCCGGCGTGACGTGTGCGGGTACGTTCGTGTCACCGCAATCGATCCGCGGCAGCCTGCTCGTGGTCGGTCTGGCTACGTCGGCCCCCTGGTGCGCACTGGCGCAGAGCGTGGGCGCGGCCAGCTGCATTACGGTACCGGCAAGCGTACCCGCCCAGCAGGTCCGCGCGAACGGTACGGTCCAGACGATCGCAAGCGGCACGTACGCGCCGATCACCGCCGGTGCACCGGCCTTCTATGCCGCCAATGCCGGCGTGATCAACGCTACCGGCGCGGTGGCGTTGATCACAAGTGCCGCCAACACAGCGACGGTGTGCTCGACCAACGTGGGCGCGGTGAACTTCCTGGCGGCCGGCTCCACCGTCAGCCGACTGGGTGCCGGGGGTCCTGCTGCCCGCCTGGAGGCAGGCACCACGCTGACCTCGAACGGCACGCGCTTCTACACGACCCTGGCCAACAGCGAAGGCATCCAGGTGGAGGGCGGCGGTTTCACCGGCAGCGGCGATGTCATTGCCACCGGGGTAGTGCTGGGGACGCAACCCGGCAACCCCGCCACCTACGGTCTGCCGGTGGACGCCAGCGGCAATCTCGTCACCGATCCCAGCGCTTACGTGGGCAAGGCCGCAACGGCGGCCCACGGCATCAGTGCCAGTGACGGCACCGTCCGGTTGAATGTGGACAGCGCCGGCATTCCCACGGGTGGCACCACATCGATCCATATCCTGGGCACCGGCGCCGGAGCAACCAATGGCAGCCACGGGTTGCTCGGCGCCAGCGGCGCGCGGTTCGACGTGCATGCGGTGAACATCGTGACCCGCGGCAACAACAACAGTGGTGGACGCTTTAGCACCGGTTCGCGCCTCCAGGCATCCCAACTTTCCATCGATACCACCGGCACCGGCGCGACCGGCCTGGTGTTCGCTGATGGGCAAGGCACCGTGTCCGGGCTGACCATCAACGCCATCGGCACCACCGCGCACGGGCTGTCGGCCGCCGGCACCTCCCAGGTGCAGGTTGATGGGCTGGACATCCGCGTGGCCGGGCAGAATGCGCACGGCGTGCTGGCCGGGAGCGGCAGCACGGTCACACTCGGAGGAGCGCCGGGTATCGTCATCGCTGCGGGGCAGACCGGCAATGCGCTGCGCGCCGAAGGCAGTGGCAGCGCGCTCACGGCAAACGGGCTGCGCCTCTCAACGCTGCTCAACGGTGCCATCGCTGCCCATGCGCTGACCTCAGGCACGCTCACGCTGAGCGGCAGTGCCGTCTACACCTCCGGCATTGCCGGCGGCAACGCGGCGGTTGGTCTGCAGGCAGCCAGCGGCGGCACGGTGGTCAGCCAAGGCAATGTCCTGCTCACAGGCATACAGCTCGGTACCGATCCTTTCGCCGCCAGCTATGGCCTGCCGGTGGATGCCGGTGGCAATGCCACGACCGATCCGGCCGCCTATGTGGCCACCGGCACCACCGGCGCGAATGGTGCGCAGGTGTCGTCCAGCGGCGGCACGCTCCGCCTGGACGTGGCCGCCGACGGGTCACCGCTGGCCACCTCGACGCGGATCGAGACGTTTGGCAACAACAGCACCGGCGTACTGGTCGCCCAGGCCGCCTCGGCGACATCGCGGCTGCAGGCGGCCAACACGGTGATCACCACGCACGGCATCAATGCCAATGCCGTGCTGGTCCAGGGCACGGCCGGCGCCGCCGGACCGCAGGCCACGTTGCTGCGCATGGACACGCGCACCACGGATCTCAATGCCAACGGCGTGTATGGCCAGGCTGGTGCGCAGGTCAGCGTCACCGACAGTACCCTGACCACCTCGGGAAGCGGGGGCGGCATCCGTGCCGATGGCGCGGCAACCCGCATCACTGCGCGCAATCTCTACATCGGCGGCGGTGGCGCGGGTGGCATCGGCCTGAACGCGACGGGCGGCACCATCGACAGCGCCGGCTCCACCATCATCAATGCCGGCCGCCCCGGGATGACGCTCAACGCCAGCGGTGGCACGGCTGGCACGCTGATCTCCAGCGGCGACACCCTCCACACAGGCGTGCTGTTGGGAACCGATCTGGCGCTGCCGACGTTTGGGCGGCCGGTGGATGCCGGCGGCAACGCGGTGACCGATCCAGCCGCATTCGTCCCCTCGGGCATTTCCGGGCATGGCGTATACGTGGGCACGGCCGGCGGCCGGGTCTGGATGAACGTCACTCCGGTGACGGGTCAGGCTGACGGCGCACGCAGCAGCATCACTACGCTGGGCAACGCCAGCGAAGGCTTCAACATCCAGGGCGTGGATACGATCGCGACCCTGGCCAGTGTGAGTGTCTCCACGCGCGGCACCGATTCCATCGGCGCACGCGCGGCGGGTGCCGGGCAGATTCGTACGAGCGGCATGACCGTCACCACCAGCGGGTTGCATGGCTACGGGTTGGCCGCGTATGCCGACAGCCTGCTGACCGCGACGGCAAGCACCATCGCCACCACAGGCGTGCAGGCGCACGGACTGATTGCCTGGGCCGACAATGGGCACCTGCTGCTGAGCGGCGGCAGCCGCGTGACTACCCGTGGTGCGTTGGCCCACGCTGCGGTGGCATGGAACGGCGGCCGGGTGGACGTGGCGGATACCACGCTCGCCACGACCGGTCCCGGCGCAGCGGCGTTGCTGGTCCGTGGCGACCCCGCCCCAGCGTCAGCGTTCGTTACGCAGTCAACGCTATCCGCTGCGGACGGCCCCGGCATAGGCGCCATTGGCGCAGCGCAGATCGACCTGAGCGGTGCGACGGTAGGCGGGCGCGATCTGTGGCTGAAGGTCGGTGCCATCGCCGATTTCGATGGGATGGATGCGGCGGTCCCCGTGCTCCCGCCAGACCTGCCGCCCGATGATCCGGCCGCGCCCTTGCCGATGCCGATGGCGATGCCGATGCAGATGCCGCTGTTGCCGGCCGCCGACACCCCGACCATTGCCAGCATCACCGCGACCGGCAGCGTGCTCACCGGCGCCGCGATCACCCTGCCCGGCAGCCTCTCCAATGTGGCGCTGCACGACACGCTGTGGAATCTGACCGGCAGCTCCACGCTCACCACGCTGCTCAATGATCGCAGCCGGATCGTGTTCGCGGTGCCCGGCGGAGATCCCGCCCAAGTGGCCAGCTACAGAACCCTGACCGTGTCCCGCTACAGCGGCAATGGCACGCTCGCGCTGAACACTTGGCTGGGTGACGATGCCTCCCCTTCGGATCAGCTGGTCGTGGTGGACGGCAGCAGCAGCGGCCCTGGCGCGTTGGAAATCCGCAACAGTGGCGGCCGGGGCGACCTTACGCTCGCCGATGGCATCGGCGTGGTGCAGACAGCCAACGCCACCAGCACGGCAGACAATTTCGCGTTGTCCGTGCCGGTCGTGGCCGGCCCCTACGAGTACTTCCTGTACCGCGGCGGTGCAACCACGCTCTCCGGCCCGGACGTGGAGAACAGCTGGTACCTGCGCTCGGTGATCGATTGCGCGAGCCCGGGTGCACCGGCACCCCCCTGCCCCAGCCCGCCACCCAAGCCGCCACCCGAACCTCCGCCGATACCGCCTGCCCCGTCTCCGCCCCCGGCCTATCGCCAGGAGGTGTCGCTGATCGCGGCCGCACCGGCGATGGCACAGGTGTACGGCCGCACCCTGATCGATACCCTGCACGAACGGGTCGGCGACGAGCAACTACTGCATCAGCGCGGCGACCTGGATACCGAACGCAGTGGATTCAACGGCGCCTGGATGCGCTATCTCGGCCACGACGGCGAACATGATGGTGGCCGGCGCGGCATCTATGGCGATCGCGGCCCCGACTTCGACTACCGTTTCGATGCGTTGCAGATCGGTACCGACCTCTACCGGCGCGTGGATGCCGATGACCGGCGCCGCCGTCACGCCGGTTTCTACCTGGCGTATGGCAAAGGCAAGGGCGAAGTGCGACACAACCTCCTGGATTACCGCTTCCATGCCGGCACGGACCGGTTCAAGGCCGGCTCGGTCGGCGGCTACTGGACAGCGTTCTCCGCCAAAGGCGCCTATATCGACGCCGTGGCCCAGTACACCTGGTATGACATGCGACTGCAGTCCCCGCGCACGTCCGACAGTTTTGTCGATGCCGATGGGCTGGCGCTGTCGCTGGAAGGCGGCTGGCCGTTTTTACTCAACGAGCGCGACGGGTCCTCGGGAGAGGACGGGCGTTGGCGTCTGGAGCCGCAGGCGCAGGTGATCTGGCAACAGATCGACGTCGATGACCTCGATGATCACACCGCGCAGGTGCACTTCAGCGACGGTGACTCGCTGGTCGGGCGCATCGGCGCGCGATTGAATCGCAGCGGCAATGCCTGGCTGCGCGCCAATGTGTGGCACGAATTCCGGGGCACGCCCAGCGCCGCGTTCGCCACCAACAGCGGATACGTACCGTTTGCCGTCGATATGGGCGGCTCATGGGGCGAAGTGGGCATCGGCGGAACCTGGCAGGTCACCCAGACCGGCTACCTCTATGCCGATATCGACTACAGCTGGAGTTTCAACGGCCACGCGACTGCGTGGAACGGCAAGCTGGGCATGCGCTGGAACTGGTAGAAGCTGTGATTCCCACCGGGCAGCTGCAATCCTCCCGTCGCCATTTCTCGGACATCAATGATGTGTTCGTGGACCTGGGAGGGAGCAACTGGGGAACCGTAGAGGGCGGCAAAATGCTTGCCGGCGGAATCGTCGGCCTGTTGATCGTGCCCTGGGCGCGCCAGTACACCTTATGAGTGTCTGCGGCGAGCAAGGCGATACAACACGGTGCCCGCCAGTACCGCGGCCACGGCCCCTGTCAGCGGTACCGATGCCAGCGTTGCATAGCTGATCGTAAGGCTGCCCATGGCGCCCCCGAGCGCGGTGCCCAGGTTGAAGGAGGCGATGTTCAACCCCGCCGCCACCGGGCTGTAGGCGGGAATCAAGCGCTGCGCCTGCTTGAGCAGACGCAGCGTCAGCAGGGTCACGATGCAGAAAAAACAGGTGCCCAGCGCACCGATCAGCAGCAGCATCATGGCCGGCATGCTGGCGAACACGTAGAGCCCGAGCAGATTCAACGCCAACGCGCACAGTGCCAACTGAAGGCTGCGCTCCCCGTCCATCGCGTCGCCCAGCGCGCCCCCGAGCAGATTGCCTGCGATCGCACAGACGCCGAACAACAGCATGCCCAGGCTCAGCCACTGCACGTCCACACCGGTGACGTGCTGCAGATACGGCGAGACGAAGGTGAAGAACGAGAACGTCGCGATGCTCACCAGCGCGCCGATACCGGCCGTCGTCAGGAGCTGGGGATGGATGATGGCCTGGATGCCCTTCCATGCACCGCCGCGGGTCGGGGCCGAGCCGGCAGCTCCCCTCGGCATGCACAACGCCAGGCCCAGCATGCCGACCACGCTGAGGACGCCGATGGACAGGAAGACCACGCGCCACGACCACACGCTGCCCAGATAGGTGCCGATGGGGACGCCGAATGCCAGTGCGAGGGTCAACCCGATCCACACCACCGACAGCGCCCGTCCGGAACGCTGCGGGTCCACTAGCCGGGTCGCCGCGTCGGAGGCGACCGCCATGAAGACCCCGTGGCCGAGGCCGACCACGAAGCGGATGGCCAGCAGTGTGATCAGATTGGGCGAGGCGCTCATCAGCAGGCTGCCCAGCCCGAGCAATGCCGTGGCCAGCAGCAGGATCTGCCGGTCCCGCCAGTGCGCGACCAGGGCGGTGATGAACGGTGCGCCGATGGCCGCGCCCAGTGCATAGGCGGCAATGGCCGTGCCGACGAGGGATATCCGCGCCCCGAGGTCATCGGCAATCGTGGTCAACAATCCCGCGACCACGAACTCGGAGAGGCCGAACGCGAACGCGCACAGGGAAAACACATAGATGGCAGCAGGCATCGCAGGTCCTATACAGCAGAGCTGCGCAAGCCTAGTGCCTGGCCATGTGCGGGTGAAGGACGGTTTACATCCCGCAGCAAGACGCCGCGCGTCTTGTCACCTCAGGGCAGAGAAAGGGTCTGCAGGACTGCCTGTATCAACCGGTCGCGGATCGCGGAGGTCCGGGTCTCGTTCCAGGCCATGAACAGGTCCAGCCGTGACACGTCCTCGGCCGCATCCACCTGGAGCGGCCGGAACACGACGTCCTCGCGCGTTTCCGTCGCCAGCGAAGCGGGCAGCAGCGCGATACCGAACCCCGCAGCCACCAATGCAATCAAGGTCTGGATCTGCCGGCCGTGCTGCACGATGTCGGGCACGAACCCGGCTGTCTGGCACAGGCCGATCAGCTGGTCATGAAATCCTTTGCCGAGTGTCCGGGGCGAGGCGACGAACGCTTCGTTCCTGAGCAATGCCAGGTCGATGCGCGCCTTCGCCGCCAGCGGATGACCGGCCGGCAGCGCGACGCAGATCCGTTCACTCAGCAGCCTTTCCATGCGCAGGTGCGGCGTCGTGGTGCCCGGTGTCCGCATGAAGCCGATATCCGCCTCTCCCTGCTCCAGGGCGTTGACCTGCTCCTGGGTGGTTGCCTCCCGCATCGTGAAGGCGATGCCCGGGTTGAGCTCACGAAAGCGGCGCAGTGCCTGCAGCAACGAAGCATAGGGGGCGATGTTGATGAAGGTGAGCGTCAGGTGGCCCTCCATGCCCTGGGCCACGCGGCGCGTCTGGGCGACGCCCTCCTCCAGCAACTGCACGGTACGGCGCGCGGTCTCAAGAAAGGCTGCACCCGCCGGTGTCAACGCGACGCTGCGAGGGGTGCGCTCGAACAACGGCGCTCCGACGGCGCCCTCCAGCTTGCGGATGGCCTGGCTCAGCGGCGGCTGCGCCATGTGCAGCCGCTCGGCGGCGCGATTGAAGTGCAGCTCCTCGGCCACGGCAATGAACTGTTGGAGCAGGCGGGTCTCTATCACTGAAACACCAGACCTCTGGAATACCGGAATTGAGGGTGTTGAACATGCCAAATCGCTCCGTTGTCGGCAGGCAGGATCACAGCCGCATCCCCAGCCAGATGACCGCTTCCGTCGCGCCGGAGACGATCGGGCTGAGAACCCTCGGCCAGAACGCGCCAGCAGGCGCCTGCTGGAGGGACTGGTCATGATGCTGCTGCTCGTCAGCGATGATCGAGGAGATTGCCGTCACCGCGGCAGGGTCGTGACCCTCCAGCAGGGACAGTTGATGCTCAAGGTGGCGAAGCACCACGCTCTCAACGGCTGTCGTCGTCGCCGCGATGGCCCCGCGGCCCAGCAGGCCAGTCATTGCACCCAGCACGAAGCCGCCGATACCGCAGAGCCAGTAGCTCCTGCAGCGGGCGCGTCCGCGCTGCTCCAGCTCAGCACCGAAAATGGCCCGATGCCGTCGCTCGTGAGAACGGAACTCACGCAGCTCACCCACCCTGTCTGGCGCGGTCAGACGGGCCAGGAGGATCTGCCCGCTGTAGATGCAGATTGCGCCATGCTCACCAGCGTGGTTGACCTTGATGATGCGGTCACCGAGATCGGTGGCGAGCGGTTGCACGACGACGTCCATGTGAGTCCCGATTACACCATGTGATGCCGCCGATCTTAGGGCGGTGGGCGCCTGCCAACAAGCAGCGACGATGGGGCCGGCAACCGCCCTACTTCCTGGCGTCGCGCTCCCTGGCATCTGCTTCCATCAACTCCCGGCGCTGGGCCTCGATCCAGGCATTCCCGGCGGCACGTGCCTGGGCATCGAGTTCCTTGTTCTGCCGGTCGTTTTCCTGGTACTGCGCCCACACCTCGGGCGTGATCGTCTGCAGTTGATGATCGGAGCGCAACTGGATCGAGGGAGATGCCCCCATGGCCACCGTGAAGTTATCGAACAGCCATTGGCGGCGCAGCTCAGGCGAGGCATACAGAAGGTCCGGCTCCGCATAGGTCCGCATCGGAAGTGTCTGCTCGGCGAGGGGCGTGTCGGACGAAATCCTCGCCAGCCTGACGACCAGTCGCTCATGGTCCCGGTCTTTGTGATACAGGGCGGCGATGTCGCCATCGATCCACAGGACGTACCCGTACCCCGCCATGGGATGGACCTGGAACGGGTGTTCACGGATCAGGATGAGATCACTGCGGTCATCGTAGAGCGCCCGCCAGCCCGGGGATGCCGGACGGATGCTGCAGTCGGCGGTCCCTGTCGTGATCTTGTCCAGCGTGGCCCTGCCGCGGCTTCCGGAAAGCCGCGTTGTCCAGCAGCGTGAGCTGTCACGATTGTGCGATGCCAGCAGCACCGCGACTTCGTCCAGCACCACCGCATCGGTATGCACAAACGGGGCGTCTGTGGTGTCAGGATCCTGCAGCAGCGTCGCAAAGTCGTTATCTGACAGCGCACTGCCATTCACGTAAACGGCGTATGTGGTGTGGTGCTGGTACTTGCTGCTGTTGATATCCAGCCTGCTTTCCGTCACGGCCACAACCTTCAGCGTGTCTGACGAGAACACGGTCTCCCGCTTGGTGCGTGCACATCCACCGGTGAGCAGCGCCGCACACAGCAGCGCCGCACAAAGCAGGACGGAACATCTTCTGGCGTGCATCGCGCTGCTGCCTGCGGGTCGGGGATCGGATCCGTGCAAGCATATCCGCTTCGGCCACGGTTACCGGGCAGTACGGCCCCCGAAGGTGCCGCACTGCCCGGCCCCGTTGGATCAGAAGCTGTAATCCAACGAGACACCCACGGTACGCGGCTGCATCATCACCGCATTCCAGCGCCGGTACTGCTGCGCGCCCGCGGCAGGAATCGTCCTGCCGGCGGCGACGTAGATGTCCTTGTTGGTGAGGTTGGTGATGAAGAAGCGCACGGTCGTGTTCTGGCTGCTCACTTCGGCAGTCAGATCGACGGTGGTGTAGCTGGGCAAGTCGAAGGACTGCGTTGAAGCCACCGATGCCGCACGCTCGCCGTAATAGCGCAGCGCGCCGCCGACGCTCCAGCCCCATTCGCCACTGGTCGGGAACTGGTAGTCGGCCTGCAGGCTGCCGGCCCATTCCGGCACCTGCGGCAACTGGGCACCGGATTCGGCCTGGTTCGGGCCGCCCGGGCGGGCCGGGGGAATCGGCGCGGTCAACTTGGCGTCGGTGTAGGCCAGGCTGCCGCTCAGGCGCAGGCCGTCGACGGGCATCAGTGCGCCGGTGAATTCAACGCCCTGGCTGCGTGCTTCGCCCCCATTGACGCCATAGGAGATGCCCTGCGCGGTGAGCAGGTTCAAGCGGATGTCATCCCAGTCGATCCGGAATGCCGCCACTTCCACCAGTGCACGACGATCCCAGAAGTGGCTCTTCAGGCCGGCTTCGTAGTTGATCAACGTGTCCGACTTGACCTGCGCAGGCACCTCCGGGGCGGCCGGCAGGATGGGATTGGGGCTGCCTGCGCGGTAGCCGGTGGCGACCCGCACGTAGGCCATGGTGTCTTCGCCCAGGAACAAGCGCGGGCTGGCGCTCCAGGTGGTCACACTTTCCGAGGAGTCGGTGATGCGCTGCACACCATCGCCACCCAACGGACCGCCAAGTGTCTGGCGGAATTGCTGGTCATTGCGCGCATGGCGCACGCCCAAGGCCAGATCGAAGCGGTCGGTGAACTTCCAGGTGGCATTGCCGAACAGCGCCTTCTCTTTGTACGTGGTCAGCACCGAGGCGGTGAACAGATCAAGCACCGGATTGAACGCCGGGCTCAGTGCGCTGCCGCGCTCGATGTAGGCGGCATCTTCATCGGTATAGAACGCGCCCAGCTGCCATTGCAGGCGACTGTCGCCCTTGGAGGTCAGGCGGAATTCCTGGGTCCACTTCTTCAGTTCGATATCCGTGTCCAGGCCGGCGTATGCCATCACCGGGCCCACGCCCGGCTTCTGGCCCAGCAACGGGATGTACTCCACCGACTGGTCCTGCAGGCGCCAGGCGTTGGATTTCATCCAGCTGCTGGCGGAAGTGAAGTCGGCCCAGCCCAGATCCCAGTCCACCGTCAGGCCGTACACGTCGTACTTGATCGTGCTCGGCTGCAGGAACAGATACTCGTTGGAGTAGCCGGGCAGCTTCGGCTTGAAGGTGGCCGGGTCGAGCGCGACCGTCGCGAAATTGTCGCCCTTGTTTTCCTGGCGCATCGCGGTGAGCAGCACGTCCACCGTATCGGAGGCCTTCCACAGCAGCGAAACGCGGCCGGCGTTCTGGTACACATCGTTGGTGTCGCGGCGGTGCAGGACGCTGTTGTCGATCCAGCCCGGGCTGGTCTGCTCGGCGTAGCTGGCGCGCAGGGCCAGCTGACCCTTCACCAGCGGCACATTGACCGCGGCGCGCTCGGAATGGCCCACCCGGCCGCCATCGTCGACAACGCGCATCGTGGCGCCGGCGCGGCCTGAGAAATACTCCAGGTCCGGCCGCTTGGTGACGTACTTGACCACGCCGCCCAGCGCACTGGCACCGTACAGCGTGCCCTGCGGGCCGCGCAGCACTTCCACGTTCTGCACGTCGTACGGCAGCAGGTCGAACATGCCGGAGGTGGCGCCGGACAGTGAGCCATTGGCGGTGAGCGGCACGTCGTCAACGTAGATCGAGGTCGAGGCGGTGTTGCCCATCGGGGTGATGCCGCGGATGGAGATCGTCGAGCGGCCCGGCGCACCGAGGCTGGTGATCTGCAGGCCAGGAACCAGCCCGGCCAGGTCATTCATGTTGTTGACCTGGAGGCGGTCGAGCTGCTCTTCGCTGATCACGCTGATGGACATCGGGATATCGGTGACCACCTCCACGCGTTTCTGCGCGGTCGCGGTCACAGTGCCCAACGTATGTACGTCGTCGCGGTTGGGGTTCTCGGCGGCGACCTGTGCCAGTGCCGTGGCGCTGCAGCCCAAGGCCAGGATGCCTGCAGTGCAGGCCAACGACAACGCGTTCATTCGGAGCGAACAGTGACTCATGTGATGAGACCTCGGTAGCGAAGCTGGACGCCCACGGCAATGGGCACGGGATGCGGAAGTCAGGCACCCCGTCGTGCTGGGGTGGGGGCCGGCCTGGCAGTGACGCTCCTGGGATAAATGGCTATTTGTAAGCCCATGTAGGACACAATAGTCCTGTTCAGAGAACTGTCAATCCTGCGTCGCAGCATTGACATCACTTCATGCGCCAGGCGCGCCCCGAAACCTCAGCGTCCGGCGCCCCAGACCGCTTCGTCACACCAGATCGTGCCGTCGCGATAGAGCACCCCGGGCGTGCGGTCCTGCTTGAGGAACGTGGGCCCGTCCAGGTCGACGAGATCGCACAACTGCCCGACTACGAAGCCCGGCGCAGCGCCCAGGCTGCTGCAGACCATGCAGCCGACCATGACGCCGAGCTCGGCCTGACGTGCCGCGGCGGCGATCAGCAGCGCCTCGGTCAGGCCGCCGCATTTGTCGAGCTTGATGTTGAATACGTTGAAGCGCCCCTTCAGGCCCTCGACATCGGCCAGGGTGAGCGCGCTTTCATCGGCGGCCAGAGGAATCGGCGAGACGAATCCATCCAGATCGGCCTCGCGCCCGCGCGCCAGTGGCTGTTCGATCAGCGCCACATCGGCGTCCACCATCGCTGCCACCAGCCGCTCGAGATCGCCGACCTGGTAACCCTGATTGGCATCGACCCCCAGCCATACCTCGGGGCGTGCCTGACGGATCGCCGCGACGCGTGCGATGTCCAGGTCGAGATCACCGGTCAATTTGACCTTGATCGAACGCGCCTGGCGATACGCGACCGCAGCGGCCGCCATGGCCGCCGGCTCATCGGCGCCGACCGTGAAGGTCGTGGGGAGCGGCCGCGGCGGCGGCAGGCCTGCAAGCGCCCACACGGGCTTGCCCGCCTGCTTCGACTCCAGCTCCCAGAGGGCAGCATCAACCGCGTTGCGTGCGCCACCGGCCGGCAGGATCGCGCGCAGTTCCTCGCGGGTGGGGTGTGCCTCGATGGCATCACGCACCGCTTCGAGCTGGATGCGCATGGTCTCGATGTCTTCGCCCAGGTAATAGACGCCGGTCGCCTCACCGCGGCCGACGTGCGTGCCGTCATCCAGGGTGACAAGGCAGGCCAGCCGGCTGTCGAAGACGTGGCTGGCGATGCGGAACGGCGCGGCCAGGCGCAGCGCGTCGACTGCGATGCCGAGGGTGAGGCGGGCCATCAGGCGTTCACTCCGGATGCGGCCACGTCACGCGCCACAGCGGGCGTTGCCAACAGCTTGATCGAGCACATCGGGTTTCCCTGCCTCAAGGTGAGTAATTCTCACATCGAGACATTAGTTCTCTGTGCAGAGAACTGTCAATGGGCGCCGTGTCCGGCGCCCCTCCTTCGTGCCGCGTTACGGATTACTTCGCAGGTACCGCTGCGGGTGCAAGCGCGGCCGCGATCTGCGACAGATACTTGTTCCAGTCGAACTTCTGCCCCTCTGGTGTCCAGCCCAGGCGCACGATCACCGCATCCTGCGAGGGAATCACCGCCATGATCTGATGGTTGTGGCCCATCGCCATGAACGCGTCGGACGGCACGTCCTGCAGCACCTTGCGACCTTCTTCCGCTGCCGCGGCCCGGTTCAACCACAGCTGCGCGCCGTAAGACGGGCGCGCCGAGGCCGGGGTGGGTGTCAGCGCAAATCCGAGCCATTCCGGCGACAGCAGCCGCTTGCCACCGGCCTCACCGTGGTGCAGATGCAGCAGCCCATAACGCGCCCAATCGCGCGCCGTTGCATACCCATAGGAACTGCCGACCAGGACACCGGATTCGTCCGGCTCGATCAGCGCACTGCGCATGCCGGCCGGCTCGAACAACCGTGTCTGTGCAAATCGGGTCATGCCCTCCAGAGTGCCGCCGGTGGCCTGGAAGACGATCCGCGACAGGATGTTGGTCGTGCCCGAGGAATAGCTCCAGTGCGTGCCTGGCGCATGTTCAAGCGGCATCGCGGCGGCCAGCGCGCCCATGTCACCGGCCTCGAACAGCATCTTGATCGATTCGTTGCCGGGCTTGTAGCTCTCCACGAAGGCCAACCCGCTGGACATCGTCAGCAACTGGCGCAGGGTGATGGCGCCACGTGGATCGCCTTCGCCCTTCCATTCCGGCACCGGGGCGGGGTCATCCAGCTCGAGCACGCCGTCATCCACCAGCAGGCCAACCAGCGTGCCCATGATGCTTTTGGTGGCCGACCAGCCCAACATGCGGGTGTTCTGGTTGAAGCCGGGCGCGTAACGCTCGGCAACGATCGCCCCACCCTGCACCACCACGATCGCACGGGTGTCCGGGTAACCGCCCACGTTCTGCTCATCGAAGGCCGCACTCACGGCCGCATCCAGTGCGGCACGGTCGAGCTTCGCTTCTGCGGCGGCCTGCAGCGCCGGTACCGGCCGGTCGCCCTGTGGCCACGGGCGCGCCGCCAGTGGCGATAGTGGCGTGAGCTGGGCCGCTTGGGCCTTCAGCGCCGTGAGCGGCACGTCGCCCGTGGTCAGCGTGCAGCCGACCGCCGGGCGATGCAACGCCGTTCGGCTGGCCGTACCAGGCGCGGAGGCGGTGACCGTCCCTGCCTTGCGATCGACCGCCAGCGCCACCGTCCTGGTGAATGGCGCCAGTGCATGGATGTCATCGCGCAGCACGTCGGCCTCGGCGCGGTTGGCCACGAAAATGCCCGCGCAGGCGATCTGTGCCGAGACCGCCGTGCCCAGATCCTCCGCGCTGGTGATCGGTGGTGCGGCGGCCAGTGCCGGCGCGGAGGCGGCGAGCGCCAGAGAGAGAAGACTCCAACCGGAGGCGTGTCGGATCATGAGGTGTGTCCTGTGGTTGTTGGAGCGCGCACGTGGATCAGCGCGTGCGGCATTGATGGCGCAGCGCCGAGCCCGCCCGGGCGCCGGTAGGTTTGCCGCCCTCGAAACTCACCACACCGTTGACGATCACGGTTTCGATGCCGGTCGGCGCGCCGGCGGGCGCGTCCCAGCTCGCCACATCATCCAGCGTGTCCAGATCGAACAACACGATGTCGGCGCGCATGCCCTCACGGATCAGCCCGCGATCGCTCAACCCCATCCGCTGCGCCGGCCAGCTGGTCATCTTGCGGACCGCATCCTCCAGCGTCAGCACCTGCTGCCGTTTCACATACTCGGCGATGATGCGCGGGAAGGTGCCATACGCGCGCGGGTGTGGCAGGCCAATGGCGCCGTCGCTGCCGTAGTTCACCGCAGCGGCCGCGTCACTGCCGATGCTGACCCAGGGCTGGCGCAGCGCGAGCTGCACATCCTGTTCGCTGATCATGAAATACAGCGCGACCGCCCGATTGGGCAGCCCTTCAAGCGCGATGTCCCACGCCGCATCGGCCGGATCCAGATTCAGTTCGGCACCGATCTCGGCCAGCGTCTTGCCATGGAAGCGCCGGTACTTGTCACTGAAGCTGTTGGCCAGACGCACGTTCTGGAATCCACCCGAGGCATGCACCAGGTTCGACCAGCCCGGCATCGAGCCGGCGGCGACCTCCTTCTTCATCCGCTCGCGCACCTTGGGATCGCGCACGCGCTCGATACCTTTCTCCAGGCCATCCGCCCAGACCCAGCTCGGCGCGATGATTTCCAGCCCGGTGCCGCCGGCGGTGTACGGATAGAGATCGGCGGCAACATCGACGCCGCGGTCCCGCGCTGCATTGATCGTCGCCAGCGCCTGCGGCATCAGCTTGCCCCACTCCGGCGCATAGGCAGCCTTCAAGTGGAAGATCTCTACCTTGACGCCGCCCTTCTCGCCGATCTCGATGGCCTCTTCAATGGCTTTGACCACGCCCTCGCTCTCGTCACGCATATGCGTGGCGTAGAAGCCGTCGCATTGCGCGGCCACCTTGGCCAGCGAGACCAGATCCGAGGTGCTCTGGAAGCTGCTGGGTGCATAGATCAAGGCGCTGGAGATACCGAACGCGCCGGCTTCCATGGCGATTTTCACCTGCTCGCCCATGGCATCCAGCTGCTTCCGGGTCGGCGCACCGGCGGCATCGCCCATGACATGCACGCGGGCCTGGGTGGAGGAGTAGTACGTGCCGAAGTTGACCGCGATACCCTGCGTTTCGAGCTGCTTGAAGTAGCCCGGCATCCCCGCCGCAGGCACCGGCGGTCCGCCCTCGCCGCCGATCAGCGTGGTCACGCCCATCCGCAATTTGTTCTCGGCCGCGCCATCCTTGAGCAGCGCCGCGCCGGACTGATCCATCATGTCGATGAAGCCCGGCGACACATAGCGCCCCGTCGCGTCGATCTCGCGGGTGCCCTGCCCGGGGACCTGGCCCACCTGGACCACGCGCCCCTCCTTGACCGCCACATCGGCACGGACCCACGGATTGCCGGCGCCGTCGAGCACGCGTCCACCACGGATCACCAGGTCATAATCGGCGGCGGCCGCATTGGCGGCGAACAGCATCGATACGCCCGCCCAGAGCAGGGTGCGTTTCATCATTTCATCTCCTTGTCGGTGCGCGCCTGCGCACGCACGTCATCCACGACCTCGCGAACCGCAGCCACGACGCGATCAGGCTGATCGATCTGGATGTAGTGGCCGGCATCGCTCACGATCTGTCGCTGCCCACGGCTGGACAGGGCGGCCTGCTCGGCGTGCAACGTGCGCCATTCCTGCTTGAACCGCGCGCCCTCCTCCGCCGTCAGGCCCATCTTTTTCAGCTCGTCGGGCTTGAACGGCTTCAACGCGGTCAGCACGATCACTGGGCGGTCGCCAAACGACGTGACCGCGCGGGCATCGTCCATGGTGCTGTCGAAGCCGTCGAGTTCAGCGGTCGCGCCCGTGACCGAGGCACTGGAGAAGGCCGTGATCTCCGCGGCCTCATCCTTCGGGCGTGGGCCATGATCGGCGCGCGAGAACAGGAAGCGCACCAGGCCGGTCCGCGACAGTGCCGTGGCGGTATGCATCAACAGCGACACCTTCTTCGGGTGGACATCGATGCTCACCACGCTGCCGAGCCGGGCGATCTGATCCGGGTGCGAGGGGTCGACCATCACCAGCCCGGCAACCTGCTCGCCGTAGCGCCCCACATAGGTCCGGATGTACGGCCCGCCGATGGAATGGCCGACCAGCACCAGCGGGTCGGTGATGCCCGCGCCTTTCAACAGGGCGTGCAGGTCATCGGCCACGGCCGACGCACGCTGCGGGGTGTCCTTCGCATCGCTGCGCATGATGCCGGCGCGGTCGTAGGCGCAGGCACGGGTAAAGCGGGCGATCCGGTCGTGCACCCGGGTCCAGTCCATTGTGCCGCCCGTGCCGAGGCCGGACTCGAAGATCACGGTCGGGGTGCCACTGCCGCGACACTCGATGTGCATCTGGCGTCCGCCGATATCGACCATCTGGCCGCGCAGCGGGTGGTCCACCTCTGCATTGCGGCGCGCCAGCGCCTCGTACACCACCCCGACCAGGGTGAGAAGGATCACGAGCGCGAGCAGACCCAGCAGGATCCACTTCACCCATCGCCGAAACCGCCGCCAACCCTTTACTGCTGTCATGTCGTGCTCTCTTGAATGGCGTACTGAAGCGCGTGTCGCCCCACGGATCCGACCCGGAGAGCGTTCAAGGGAGGACTGACCCATGCGGCAGGCAATCATCCCGAATGGGATATAAACGTCCTGATAGGAGAATTGTCAATGTGCAGTGCGCCACTTGGCCGGCCGCCCGGGTCAGGTTGAGCGGACTGACCACGATGGGGCAGAGGCGTTGGAGGTACTGCTCTCGGGCCTTGGGCGGTCTACTCGGCGGGCGCAGTAGCCGGAATATGCATCTTGTCCTCAGGCATCTGCCGCCCGCCGATCTCGAACTTCACCGGCATCCGGATACGGCCGGCCACCGGCATCCCTCCGGCCATGGCGGGGAAGAACCGGAGTGTGCGAATCCACTCCAGAGCGGAGCGATCCAGGTCACGGTGACCCGAACTGCGCACCACGTTCGCGCCGAAGGTGCGCCCCTGTGCATCCACATCCACCAGAAACTGCCCCTCTCCCTCTCGCCCCTCCCTGAAGGCCGCCAGCGGGTAGCGCGCCGACGGCGCGCGTACCTGCACAGGGTCTACTGCCGGCGTGCTGGGCAGTGGCGTGTTGGCGAGGGGGCCGACGCTACCGCGAAGAAACGCCTCATCGCCGAAGCTGCAGCCGCTTTTCGACTTGTCCGCAGTCAGTCCATTGATGGGCAAAGACAACAAGGGTACCGAGATGTGTGAAGACCCGCACTTCACGCGGCGCACACTACCCTCTTGCCGTTACACCCCATGGAGCTGCCCCCTCGTGAGCCGGCAATGGCCGCCAACGCGCGCGCTAAAAGGACTTTACAGTCTTCCCCTGCTGCTCTGCAGTGCTTTTGCGTTCGCCCAAGCCGCGCCCGACGGCGCTGTAATCCCCGCCTTGGATTGGCAGCAGTCCCAGCAGCGGCTGGAGCAGGTCTCCGATGCCTTGGCCGCGGCGGATGCGTCGGTGCGTAACAAGCAGGACCTGCAGGACGCCACCCGTCTGCTGCGTCTTCCGGAGATAACCGGGGAAGTGCGCCGCCTGCAGTTTCAGAAGACGCTGACCCTGCCCCTCGGTTCGCTTGCCCCGGTTGCCGAGGCCTTCGGCATCGACTCGCCACTGCAGTTCACCGAGCGCGATTGGCGTACCCGGCCCGTCGTCACTGCCGTGCTGCCGCTGTATACCGGCGGGCTGATCCCGGCCGCCCAACAGGCCGCGGCAGGCGCGACCGACCAGGCCAGCGCCGAGCGCGAATCGCAGCGCCAATCCTTGAGCGTACAGCTGGCCCAGGCCTATTTCGGCCAGCGCCTCGCCGAGCAGGCGGTGGATGTGCGTCGCGAGGTGCGCGATGGGCTGCAGCGCCACCTTGATGATGCGTTGAAACTGGAGCGCGAGGGCTTCGCCACCCGCGCCCAGCGCCTGCAGGCCAACGTCGCCCGCGACAAGGCCGAGCGCGATTATCAGAAATCGCTGAATGATCTGCAGACCCTGAAGGCGGCACTGGCCACGCTGTTGCGCAGCGGCGGTGAAGTCCGGCCGCTGTCGCCTCTGTTCGTGCATCGCGCGCCGATCGGTGCGCTGCCCGCCTTCGAACGCGATGCACAGGCCCGGCAGCCGCAGATCGCCCGGCTGCGCGCCCTGGTGGCGCAGGCCGAGCAAGGCGTGCGTGTGCAGCAGGCCAAGCTCAAGCCCACCATCTTCCTGTTCGGCCAGTACGACTTCCGCCGCCGCGACGAAATGCTCACCGACCCGGACTGGGCGTTCGGCATCGGCCTCAAGTACACCTTCCTCTCGCCCACCTCACGCCCGGCCCAGATCAGCGCCGCCCGCGCGCAGCAGGAACAGGCCGAAGCCGGCCTGCGCGAAGCCGAGAACCAGGTGACGCTGGGCGTGCGCAAGGCCTGGTACGAATTGGACACCGCCCGCCAGCAGTACCTGTTGCTGGACAGCAGCATCGAACAGAACCGCGAAAACCTGCGCCTGCAGGAGCTGGCCTTCCGCGAGGGCCAGGCCACCTCGCTGGACGTCATCGATGCACGGCTGGGGCTGGGCGGCGCGCAGGTGGAGCGCGCACAGGCGGCCTATCAATATGACGTGGCGCTGGCCCAGCTGTTGGAGATCAGTGGACAGATGGACCGATATGAAGAATTCCGCCGCCGGGGCGACGAGGTGATCACGCATGAATGACACATTGCAGGCACCGGCCGACGCGCCGCCGCCGAAAAAACGCAGGGTCGGCATCCTCATCGGGCTGGTGCTGGCGATCGTGGTGGTGCTTGGGCTGTGGCTGGCCTGGCGCACCCCGGCCGAACAGCTGCAGGGCATGGCCGACGCCGACACCATCAACGTGGCCGCCAAGATCACCGCCCGGCTGGCCGAGCTGAAAGTGCGCGAGGGGGACCGGGTCACCGCCGGCCAAGTGCTGTTCGTGCTGGACAGCCCGGAAGTCGCCGCCAAGGAAGAACAGGCGCACGGTGCACTCGAAGCGGCGCGTGCGGTGGCCGACAAAGCCGATGAAGGCGCGCGCAGCGAGGATATCCGCGCCGCGCAGGCCAACTGGAAACGTGCCGAGGCCGGTGCCACCCTGGCCGATGCGACATATCAGCGCGTGCAGAACCTCTTCAACGAAGGCGTGATGACGCGGCAGAAACGTGACGAGGCATTGGCCCAGGCGCGCAGTTCGCGCGAGCTGGCCAACGCCGCGCGGGCCCAGTACGACCAGGCGCTGGCCGGCGCGCGCGACCAGGACAAACGCGCCGCCCAGGGCCAGGTGCGCCAGGCGCAGGGCGCGGTGGCAGAAGTGAACGCCGCCCGCGATGAGGTCAATGGCCGCGCGCCCGTGGCCGGCGAGATCAACAAGCGCATGTCGGATATCGGCGAGCTGGTGCCTGCCGGCTACCCGGTCTTCACCCTGGTCGACATCGATCGCATGTGGGTCTCGGTGAACCTGCGCGAGTCGCAGATGCGGGGTCTGAAGGTCGGAACCCGTCTGCGTGGCACGGTCCCCGCGCTGGATCGTGATGCGGAGTTCGAGGTGTACTTCATCAATCCCGCCGGTGATTACGCCACGTGGCGTGCCACCCGGCAGTCATCCGGGTATGACGTGCGCAGCTTCGAAATCCGGCTGCGCCCGGTCGAGCCGGTGGAAGGCTTCCGGCCCGGGATGAGCGTGTTGTTCGGGTGGCCGCAGGGATGAGCCGGCCGGTGTGGGCGAGCGCTGCGGCCTCGTTCCAGCGCGAGCTTCAGCACCTGCGCCGCGATCGTGCCGATCTGCTGCTGATCACGCTGCTGCCCGTCGTGATGTTGGGGCTGATGGCGTGGCTGTTTGCCGCCTCGGTGATGCGCGACATCCCCATCGCCATAGTCGACCTGGACCGCAGTGCTGAAAGCCGGCAGCTGGCCCGCATGCTCGATGCCAGCCCCGGCGTCAGCGTGGCCAGCCAGCCGTCCAGCCTGGCCGAGGCACAATCGCAGCTGCGCCGGTTGGACGTCTTTGCGGTCGTACTGGTGCCGCGCGATGCCACGCGGCAGGCACTGCGCGGCGAACAGGGCACGGTGTTCGCGTACTACAACGCCACCTACCTCACCACCGGCCAATCCGCGGTGCGCGATATCGTCGAGGCGGTCAGCGCCTGGAACGCGCGGCTGCTGGGCGAGCGCATCGGCAAGCAGGTCGGCCCGGCCAAGCTGCGCGCGCCACCGATCGCCGTGCAGTCGGACATCCTGCACAATCCGGCGCGCAGCTATGAGTTGTTCCTGCTGCCCTTGCTGTTCCCGGCGATCCTCTCACTGGGGCTGGCACTGGCAGTTGCAGCCAGCCTTGGCCGTGAGGTCCGCGATGGGCACCTGCGCGACTGGCTGGGCGACACCCCATGGTCGGCGATCGCTGGCAAAGTCGTGCCGTACGTTCTGCTGTTCTCGGTCTACGGTGCGCTCGGGGTGCTTTACCTTGCCCTGCTCCGTGGCGATGGCATCGCCGGCAGCGCGCTGCTGCTGATGCTGGGGCAACCGGTGTTCTACCTGGCCTGTGCGGCGGTAGCCCTGCTGTTTGTCGGGCTCACCCGGGACATGGGTACGTCACTCTCGGCGATCGGCTTGAGCATCGGCACCGCGCTGGCATTTTCCGGCGCCACCTTCCCCGTGGTGGATGCGCCGTTGTTCACCCGCATCTGGAATCTCCTGCTGCCGCTGACCGCCTACGTGAAGCTGCAGACCCAGCAGCAGTTCGTCGGCGCGCCGTGGAGTGTCTCACTCTGGCCACTGGGGACGCTGCTGCTGATGGTGCTGGTGGCCGGTGGCATCGGTGGCTGGCGGTTGATCGCTGCCGCGCGCAGCACCGATCCCGTGCTACCGGGCGCACCGCACGGGACCGGCGCATGAGCCGCTTCGTCGACAGCCTCCGCCTGACCCTGCGCACGGTGCTCACCGACCGCTATGCCGTTGTGCTGATGGTCGGCGCGGTGGTGCTGTACTCGTTCTTCTACCCTGCTGCGTACCGCCACCAGGTTGCCAGCAATCTGCCCATCGTGGTGGTCGACCACGACCAGAGTGCAACCAGCCGTGAGCTGCTGCGACGGGTGGATGCGCTGCACACGGTCCGCATTGTCGATCAGCCGGCCAGTATCGACCAGGCGCGCCATGTGCTGGAAACCGGCAAGGCCGAAGGCATTCTGCTGATCCCGGCCAACCTTGAACGGGACATTCTGCGCGGCGGCCACGGCTATCTGGTGTTGATGGGCAACGGTGCCTACCTTGGCCGCGCCAGTTGGGTGCTCGGCGGCGTGGCCGAGGCCCTGACCGCGTTCGCGCGTGAGGCGGCCGTCTCCCAGGCGGCGTTCATGGGGGCACCCCAGGCACCGCCGATCACGTTGGTGCAGCGGCCGCTGTTCAACACGCAGGAAGGGTACGGCAGCGCCATCGTGCCCGGCGTGGCGGAGCTGATCGTGCATCAGACGCTGCTCATGGGCATCGGCGTGCTGCTCGGCGCCCGGCGGTGGGCGCTGGGTCGGCGCCTGCGTTTCGAGCTGCCCACATTGGCCGGCATGGCGGCGGGCTTCGGCGCCATCGGCCTGCTCGGCCTGCTCTACTACGCCGGTTTCACCGCCTGGGTGCAGGACTACCCGCGCGGTGGCAATCCATTCGGGCAGTTGCTGGGCGGCACGTTGTTCATCGCCGCCACGGTGGCATTCGGCTTGTTCGTCGGCAGTTTCTTCGCCACTCGCGAGCGCGCGTTCCAGGTCGTGATCGCCTGTTCGATTCCGTTGTTCTTCCTGGCCAACCTGTCCTGGCCGGCAGTCACTTCGCCGCCGGCATTGGTCGCACTGGCGCACCTGCTGCCCACCACCCCCGGCATCAACCTGATGGTGCGGTTGAATCAGATGGATGCCAGCCTGGGCGAAGTCAGCCACGAGCTCTGGACCCTGCTCGCGCTGCTGGTGCTATACGGCGGCCTGGCGATATGGCGGCTGGGTACCCGCAGGTCGAACTGATCCTGGGCCTCGCTGGAGGCCTCGCGCTGCTAGATGAGCACCTGCCGGGTGCTGCGCAGGAAGTGATGGATTTCTTTCTCCACCGACTCATCCAGCATGTAGACCGGCCGCTGGCCGTTGGGGCAGCGCAGGCTGGGGGTCGTGCCGAACATGCGGCAGATCAAAGGGCGTTCTTCGTAGACCTCGCAGCCCTGCTTGCCGAGATACGGACAGCTCAGGTCCTCCAGTGCGGCGGCGTGCTCGGCATCGGTCTTGACCGGCAGCCGCGCCACTTCCTCGCTTGAGGCGGTGACCGGGCCACAACAATCCGTGCACCCCACGATGCAGCGGAAGGTCGGGATCTGGTCGCGCAGACGCTGGATCGCGTCGCGGGTGGCGTAAGGCATTGCGATGGGCCTTGGAGCGGCGTCGGCGGTGGGCCATTTTAACGCGTTGGCAAACGCGGCGTATCCGGGGGCTTCATCTGGGCATGCAGGCATGGTTCCCCCGCTCGCTGGGTATGATGTCGCGTTCGCCAAGCCGTGTGCCCAAGCAACCCCTCCATGCACGTCCCCACACCCTCCCTGATCATCTGGATAGTGACTGCCGTTGCCACCCTCGGTGTCATCTTCCGTCCGTGGCGGATCCCCGAGTATGTCTGGGCACTGGGCGCTGCCGTGCTGCTGGTGGCGACCGGGCTGGTGCCCGTGCCGACGGCCATCGCGGCAGTGGCGGAAGGCGGCGACGTCTACCTGTTCCTGATCGGCATGATGGTGCTGGCCGAGCTGGCGCGTCACGAAGGTCTGTTCGACTGGCTGGCCATGTATGCCGTCCAGCACGCCAAGGGATCCGGGCGGCGTCTGTTTGATCTGGTCTTCCTGGTCGGCACGCTGGTGACCATGTTCCTGTCCAACGACGCCACCGCCGTGGTGCTGACACCGGCGGTGTACGCGGCCTGCAAAGCGGCCCGCGCCAATCCACTGCCCTACCTGTTCGTCTGCGCGTTCATTGCCAACGCAGCCAGCTTCGTGCTGCCCATTTCCAATCCCGCCAACCTGGTGGTGTTCGGCAGCCACATGCCCTCGCTGCCAGAGTGGCTGCGGCAGTTCAGCCTGCCGTCGCTGGCCGCGATCGTGATGACGTATCTGGTGCTGCGCCTGGCTCAACGCCGTCAGATCGCACACCCGCTGGCGGAGCGGATCGAGCACCGCGCCCTGTCCGAGGGCGGTCGCCTGTGCGCCATCGGTGTCGGGCTCACCGGCATCGTGCTGCTGGCGACCTCGGCGATGAACGGCCCGCTCGGCGTGACGACCTTCTGCGCCGGTGCGCTCACGTTGGCGGCGGTTCGCCTGCGCCAGCGTCGCAGTGCCATGCCGATACTGCGGCACGTCGCCTGGGGGGTACTGCCCCTGGTGGCAGGCCTGTTCGTGCTGGTCGAGGCCGTTGCCCAGACCGGGGTGATCCGCACGGCAGCGCACGCATTGGAAGCGCTGGCACGGACCTCGCCTTCGGAAGCCAGCTGGGTGGCAGGGATCGCGGCAGCGGTGGCGAGCAATCTGGCCAACAACCTGCCCATCGGGCTGGTGGCCGGCTCGCTGGGGCAGATGGCGGACCTGCCGGTGCACACCCGCGCGGCGCTGCTCATCGGCGTGGATCTGGGGCCGAACCTCTCGGTGACCGGGTCGCTGGCCACAATGCTGTGGCTGGTCGCGCTGCGTCGGGAGGGCGAGAACGTCAGCGCCCTGCAGTTCTTCAAGCTGGGGGTACTGGTGATGCCGCCGGCGCTGATCGCGGCGTTGCTGCTGCTGTAGCGATGCCGTGGCGTCGTGGCACTGGTGTGACGCAGTGCCGTGTGATCACAGCGTGGCCTGCGCCTGCAGCGTGAACACCCAGCTGTCCGGGCGGCTCTCATACGCCCCAGGGCGGGCCACATATTGCACCGCAGGCCGCAGGACCAGCCACGGAGTGACCTGCACACCGTAGTTGAGCTCCACGAACTGCTCGTTGCTCTGCACGTCCTTGCCGGTGATGCGCTGGTACTGGGCAAGACGGTCGGAGATATCCAGCCGGGTCCATGCCAGGCTCAGCACATCATCCTCGCGCGAGGCCACCAGACCACGCCAGCTCAGGCCGGCTTCCCACGAGTAACGCATGAGGCCGGTCTTGGCATCCGCACGCGTGGCCACACCGAATACCGAGAGACCGCGCACGGTGTCGCCTTCGGGCTTCAGCACGCGCTGCGCCAGCTGAATGTACGAACCGCTGCGATGCGAGGCGCGCGGTGCGGCCGGATTGCCGATGTCGTCGGCGTTGGAGGTATCCAGGTAGTAGCCGGCCTTGTAGGTGCCACCGTAGTGCTCGCCAGTGTTGCCGTGGCTGTAGCCCACTTCCACGGGCAGGAACAGGCCGGTCTTGCCACGGTCGGACACGCGGAAACCACTACCCGCTTGCTTGCGCATCGGCACGACATCGTAAATGCCGGTCTGTGCGTACCAGCCCGAGGGATCGGCCCACTTCACCCGCAGGCCCCACTGGCCGGTCGGGTTGTCCAGCCAGCCGGAACTGTAGATCGGCCCCAGCGGATGCCCGCACTGGCCGTTGTTGTTGAAATTGCAGGTGTACGGCAAGCCGCCGAAGTCGTTGCCCATCGAGTAGAAGCCGCCCTTCAGGCTCAGCCGCTTGTCCAGGAGCCAGCGCTCGTAGGAGAGCTCGTTGAAGCGCAGGTTCTGCCCTTGGCCATAGAACGCCTGGTTCTGCACGTAGGAACCGGTCGAGCGGTCATTGACCGCATTGCCGAAGCGGTCGGAGAACACCACCCGCATCGTGCCGTCAAAGCCGAAGGCTTTGCCGGTATCGATCATGGCGCCGAAATCAACGTGCTCGGCGGTGGACCAGCCGGTACCCTTGTAGCCGTCGCTGTTGACGCCCGTGGCGATCACGATGCGGGCGCTCGGCGTCACGCCTCGGTCCTGCAGCCAGGTGCGGGCCGCCCAGTCGGCGCTGAGCGGTGTCTGGGCAATGGTGTCCACGGCCTTGGGTTTGGGGACCTGTGGTTCAGCCGCCCATGCCGGCAGGACGGCCGCGGATGCCAGCAGCCCGAGGCTTACAACGAGGGAAGTGCGCTTCATGCCGAGGCCCTCCGCTGCTTGCGCCTGGTCCACGCGCGTCGCACCAGCAGGATCACCACCACGACAGCCGCAAGCCCCAGAATGAGCAGCGGCAGCCACAGGCGCGCGATCTTGGCCAGCAGCGGTTTCTCACCGCCATCGCGGATCAGCGCGACCTGGGCTTCCGTGACCTGGTCACCGGGCCCGAAGGTGGTCCGCACGTAGCTCGCGACGGCGGCGATGTCGGCATCGCTCAGCGCCTGAACGTACGAACCTTCCGAAAAGTGCGGCATCACCACGTGCTTGCCGTCCACCTCGCGGTCGATGCCGCCGATGATGGTGGCCACCAGATTCTGCGGCCGGGTCATGCCGACGGTGCTGTTGTGCACCAGCGAGGGGTAATAGCCGTCTTTGCTGCCCTCCCCTTGGGGGCCATGGCAGCTTGCGCATAGCCCCGAATAAAGCACTCCACCGGAGGCCAGGGGCGCATCGGTGCCACGCACCGGCTGTTCGCCCGGCGCCGCGGTGGGGTCGCCCCAGGCAAAGGCCGCACGTGTGGCGTCCTTGTCGGCCACGGCCGGCACGGTGCGCAGGTAAGTCACGATGGCGCTGATGTCTTCATCGCGCAGCTTGGAGAGGCTGTTCGTCACCGCCTCGGCCATACCGCCACCGGCTTGCCCCTTGCCCTCAACCCGGCCGGTCTTCAGGTATTGGGCCAGTTCGTCATCGGTCCATCCGCCGATCCCGCTGATCGGGTGCGAGGTGATGTTGGGCGCATACCAATCGCCCAGCGAACCACCGGCGAAGGCTTTGCCGCCCACCTCCTGCATCATCAGCCCGCGTGGACTGTGGCAGCTGGAGCAGTGCGCCAACCCTTCCACCAGGTAGGCACCCCGATTCCATTGCGCACTCTGCGCCGGATCAGGGTTGAAGGGGGTCTTGTCCAGGAACAGCAGATTCCACACCGACATGGACGAGCGCACGCTGAAGGGGAATGGCAGTTCGGTGGTACGTGCTTCTTCATTCACCGGTGCGACCGCCTGCATGAAGTAGACGTACAGCGCGTGGATGTCCTCGTCGGTCAGCTTGGCGTAGGAGGTGTACGGCATCGCCGGATACAGATGGGCACCGTCCTTGCGTACGCCCTCACGGACCGCCTTGGCGAAATCGACCTCCGTGTAGTTGCCAATGCCGTGGGACTTGGACGGGGTGATGTTGCTCGCCCAGATCTCGCCCAGCGGCGAGGCGATGGCGTAGCCGCCGGCGTAGGGCTTGCCCTGCTTCGGGCTGGTGTGGCACGCCACGCAGTCCGCGGCCACGGACAGGTAGCGCCCACGTTCGACGGTGTCATCGGCGCGCGCGGTGTGACTGACGCCGGCCAACAGGCCCAATGCGATGAGCAGGACGGTCTTCATGCGGCACGCTCGATGGCATCGGCCGCGCGCAGGGCCAGCGCAGCCATGGTCAAGGTGCTGTTGACCACACTGGCCGAGACCATCGCGCTGCCGCCCGGCAGCCACAGGTTCGGGTGATCATGCGCGCGGCAATCGCCATCGACCACGGAATCGCGCGGATCGGCGCCCATGATGGTCGAGCCCATGATGTGGTTGTTGGCGTTGAGTGCCGTGGTGATCACGAATTCTTCGGCATTGAACAGCGTGCCGATGTGCCGCAGCTGCTCGCAGGATTTGTCGTAGCCCTTGCGCGCGTAGTCGCCCAGCGAGTAATGGATGTCCGGGCAGGCCAGGCCATGGCCATCGACGCGGGTCTTGGACAGCGTCAGGCGGTTGCTCGGGTCGGGCAGCGGCTCCAGGCTGATCGACAGGTCCACCCCGTAGATCGCGCGGCGTCGGATCTCCGCGTCCAGCGCCTCACCGGCCAGCCCCATCTTCAACGCCTGGTCGGTGGCGATCGCCACCCGGCTGATGTTGTTGAGGATGATCTTGGTCGCCGAATACTCCGACCGGAACGCGCCGTCACGTGGCCCGACCATGCAGCTGGACTGCGCCGGGCCACGCCCGAGCCAGATCGGGCGGTCCGCAATGAAGGAGCAGTGGAAGCCGGAGTGGTCCAGCATGTTGCGCCCGACCTGGTCGGACGAATTGGCGATGCCGGTCGGGTTCTGTTCGTTGGCGGCCAGCAGCAGCAGACGCGGCGTCTCCAACGCGTTGCAGGCGATCACGAAACTGCGCCCGGTAGCCTTGTGGCTCACCTTGTCGCTGTCATACCAGTGAATGGCGGTGACCCGGTTCTGCGCATCGGTGTCGATCTTGTACGCCACCGCTTCGGCCAGCACCTTGGCGCCCAGCGCTTCGGCGGCCTGCACGGTATGGACGCCGTTGTACATCGCCCCGATCGGGCAGATCGGCTGGCAGTTGTTGTTGCCACAGCACGCGGGGCGATCATTCCAGGGCTTGATCATGCGCCCCTGCGGAATCGGCACCAGGTTGTAGCCGTGTGGATTGACCACCTCGGCGAACACCGTGTCGCCGTTGCCCCACGGAATCATGTCGGCCAGGTACGGTTTGGAGCGCTCCGAGGGGCTCTGCTGCGCGGGATCGTTCGGCCCGGAGACGCCCATGGCCTCTTCAGCGCGGCAGTAGTACGGCTCGATGTCCTCGTAGCTGATCGGCCAATCACGGCCGACCCCGTAGGCGGACTGCATCTTGAAGTCGACCGGCAGGTGGCGCCAGCACGACGCGGCCCAGTGCCAGGTCGTGCCGCCGACCGCCTTGATGAAGCCCTGGTGGAAGCTGCTGGCATCGGGGCCGGTCAGGCCGACGTAATCGTTGGCGGGGAAATACAGAGGCGCCGTCGCGAATTTCGATTGCGGGAACGGCCCTTGGAAATCGCTGCCGATGCGCCGTTCGAAGCTGACGTTGCGCCAGTTCTCGACCACGTCGGAACGGTTCAGACGAGGGCCGGCCTCAAGGACCAGGACCGATTTGCCGGCGCGCACCAATTGGTGGGCGATCAATGCACCGACGACGCCCGAACCGACGATCACGACGTCGGCATCGGCGTCGCCATCACGGAAAACCGGAGCTTTCATGAGAGGGGTTCCAAATCGATAACAGGGGAGAAAGGACCGCGCAGGCTCAGGCGTGGGCGCGAATCGGGGGCGGCGGCGCAGCGGTCCACCAGGCGGGGCCGCCTTGGACGTAGGTAGGTGGTGAAAGACCGTCATCCACGCAGCGCTGCATCAGCGCATCGCGGTAGGACACGGTCACGGCGTGCACGCCCTTGCCCACGGTGCCGGTGTACCAGGCGGTGATGATGGCCAACGCGGCGGGTTTCGCGTCGCCAGCCGCCGCGATCAGCGCCTGCGCGCCGGTCACCTGCCCTGCCAGTGTGACCAGGGTGGGGAACTGCGCATGCAGTTCGGGCTGAAGATGGGCGAACGCCTGCTCGATCCGGTCGGCCGTGGCCGGGTCCAGATCGGTCTTGCCGGTCAGGGCATGAGAGAGTTCGAGGAAGGCAGTATCGGTCTTGGCCGCAGGCGCCGTTGCAGCCGGCGCTGCCACCGCAGGCGCTTTGTCACGGCAGGCCGCGAGCAGGGAAGCCGAACCGACCGCAAGCAGGAAGCCTCTTCGTGTGAGGCCGTGCGCCCGCCGATTCTCGTCCAATCCCTCGGGAATACTCATGATGTGAACTCTGCTCCGTAACACGCCGGCTCCCCGCCCGTAGACCACGGAACGGCTAAGCTTCGACGGCGACAAGGCTACTCCCCCTGTCTGTCATCACGGAGTGATAAGTGATGACTCACGCACTGCGCACGGCATCGGCGTTACAACGCGGGCTCGTCTCACTTCCGGAGAATCGCCATGCGAACCGTGTTGTTCAGTGCCCTCGCGGCGCTGGCGTTGGCCGGCTGCAACCCGCCCGCGCCCACCACTCAGGGCAAACACGCCGATGCGATCGAGCAGCCCACCCCGGCAGCAGGCAGTGAGCCGGCCCGCAACGTGCCCGGGGGCGGCAGTGGAACCGCAGCCTCCGAGGCGCAGGACTCCGGGCATGGCACCGAGACGGGTGCGGAGCCGAAACACACTTCGCCGCCGAAGCCGTAGCACGTCATGACGCCACTCGATAAACCACTGCGCCGGGAAGTCAAGATCGGCGACGAGACCTATACGCTGACCATCGATCCAGACGGGATGAAGCTGGTGTCCCAGGGCAAACGGAACGGCCTGCACACCGGGCTGCACGAATCCCCGGCCCGTCACGGGCACAGTGCGGCAACGACACAGGGCCGAAGAACCGCCTGATCAGCACCAAATCCCAGGATCAGGGACAATAGCGGCCCACCGTATGCCCCGGGCTGCTGGCGGATGCCCCCGTCAGGGGCCGTCGCGCGGCGCCCCATGCCCGTTTTCCTGCTGCTTTCCGGATCCGAATTGAATACCACCGCCCTGCCCCTTGCCGACGACGACCTGCCCCTGACCGACCGCCTGCGCACCGCGCTGGACCTGCTGGAGGCCATCGAAGCCGACCGCAGCGTGCTCGATGCGCTGCCCGAGGCTGATCGCGTCCGCCTGCACCAGGTGGTGGCCAAGGTGTATCACCCCGAGCCCAAGGCCCGCCGGGCCAAGCTGAAGCAGCAGGCCAAGGCGCGGCATCAGGAAAAGGTGGCCAAGTCCGAGGCGCTGCTGGCGCAGACCGGTATCCGCGCCCTGCGCCGCAAACCGGTGTTCAGCACCCCGAACTACTTCCCGCCGCACGCGGCCGGCCTGCATGACGCCTCCAACGGCGAGAATGCGGCGGCCACGCCGGAACCGGTGCATTCCCCGGAACTGCGCCACTGCTACGTGTGCAAGCAGAAGTTCACCCAGCTGCACCACTTCTATGACCAGATGTGCCCGGCCTGCGCCGAGCTGAACTTCGTCAAGCGCACCGAGACGGCGGACCTCACCGGCCGCGTCGCGCTGCTGACCGGCGGCCGGGTCAAGATCGGCTACCAGGCCGGCCTGAAGCTGCTGCGGGCCGGTGCCGAGCTGATCGTGACCACGCGCTTCCCGCGCGATTCGGCCGCGCGCTACGCCGAAGAGCCGGACTTCGGCGTGTGGGGCCACCGCCTCCAGGTGTACGGCCTGGACCTGCGCCATACCCCGAGCGTGGAGGCCTTCTGCAACGAGCTGCTGGCCACCCGGCCGCGCCTGGATTTCATCATCAACAACGCCTGCCAGACCGTGCGCCGCCCGCCGCAGTTCTATGCGCACATGATGGCCGGCGAAACCGCGCCGCTGCAGGACGTGCCGGACACGCTGCGCAAGCTGATCGGCGATTACGAGGGCCTGCGCAGTGCCGAACTGCTTGGCACCACGGCCTCGGCCGCGCTGCCGGTGGTCCAGGGGCGTGATTTCAATGCCGCCAACGGGCTGACCCGTGCCGCCGAGCTGTCGCAGGTACCGCTGCTGGAGGATGAGCTGGTCGCCCAGCAGCATCTGTTCCCGGATGGCCGGCTGGATCAGGACCTGCAGCAGGTGGATCTGCGCGGCCGCAACTCCTGGCGCATGCTGATGGCCGAAGTGCCCTCCGTGGAACTGCTGGAAACCCAGCTGGTCAACGCCATCGCGCCGTTCATCATCAATGCGCGCCTGAAGCCGTTGATGCTGCGCACGCCGGAGCGCGACAAGCACATCGTCAACGTCTCGGCGATGGAGGGGCAGTTCTACCGCAACTTCAAGACCACCCGCCACCCGCACACCAACATGGCCAAGGCCGCGTTGAACATGATGACGCGCACTTCGGCCGCCGATTACCAGAACGACGGCATCCACATGAACAGTGTCGACACCGGCTGGGTGACCGACGAGGATCCGGCGGACATCGCGGCCAAGAAGGTAAAGGAAGAACGCTTCCATCCGCCGCTGGATATCGTCGACGGCGCCGCGCGCATCGTCGATCCGATCATCCATGGGTTCAATACCGGCGAACACGTCTGGGGCCAGTTCCTGAAGGACTACGCGCCGACCGACTGGTAAGCGCTGGCCCTACGCGGTGGCGCGGACGTCAGAGTTTGAACACCTGCTGCAGCTTGCGCGCGAACCACCCGCTGAAGACCAGCGGCGCATCCAGCGCTGACACACAGATGCACGCCACACCGGGGGTGGTCACGGGCTGATGCTCGACGTCGCTGTCCAGATCGGCCACATCGCCGGGAGCGAAATGTCCCAGTGAATCGTCATAGGCGCCGCGGAGAATCTGGGTCAGCTCGCTGTTGCCATGGCTGTGCATGGGCAGGCATTTGCCGGGGGCGATCTTGAGCATGATCAACGACGGGTGCGCCGGTGCACGGATGCAGTGGACACCCGGCGCCATCCAGCGCCATTTCAGCGAGCGGTAGGACGTCCCGAAATGCGGGGCCAGCGCGGCCGGCAGTTGATCCGGATCGTGCGCCCGCGCGTGGCCCGGTTGCGCACCCTCCCGCGCCACCTGAGGAAGTGCCGGCGCATCAAGCCTGCCAAGCATCGCCTCGCGCAGTGCCGCCTGGCGATCCTCCGCGGAAGGCGGCGACAACTGCTGTTCCAGCAGCAGCCCGCCCACCCGTTCGGCCGAACGCAGCTGCTGCCGGCAGTGCGCGCAGGCTTCCAGGTGCGCGGCGGCGACCACGGACATTTCCGCGGCCAAGGTCCCGGTGGCAAAGCCCAGGACGGTGGTCGGATCCAGATGGTGGCGAGGATTCATCGCTGCTCTCCCATCAACGCCTGCAGCTGCAGGAAGGCCCGCCGGATGTGTGATTTGACCGTACCCAGCGGCATGTTCAGCTCGTTGGCGATCTCGGCATGGGTCTTTGCTTCGAAATAGGACATCCGGATCAACCGTGCCTGGGTGGCGGAGAGTTCATCCAGCCGTTGCTTGAGCCGGACATGCTCGGTGTGCAGCTCGGCCAGGGAGCCGCCACCGTCCTCCTCTTCCGCCGCCTGCTCGACCACCTCGTGGGCATGCACCCAGATGTGCTCGCGCCGCACGCGATCGATATGGAGGTTGCGGGCCACCCGGTACAGCCAGGTGCCCAGGCTGCTCCGCTCCGGATCGTAGAGGTCGGCCCGGTTCCACAGCTTGAGCAGGACTTCCTGGGCCAGGTCCTCGGCCACGCCGTGAGGTGCGCCCAGCCCGTTGAGATATCGGCACAGGCGCGGCATGAAGTGATCATAGATCCGCATGAAACACTCACGATCACGCGTGCTGGCGATCGCCGCCACGTCCGCAGCCCAGGCTTTCAGCTCCACCGGGTGTTGAGCAGGTGCGGCAGTCATCCGGGCAGCCTCGAAGGGCGTCATCCTTGCAGCAGGCAGGTCAGCGTCCATCGTAGGCCACCTACGGGCGATCGGCGAGTTGGGGTTCATGGCCGGTCTACGGGCGGCGGAGCCGTTTGGATGCAGCGGCTACCTGACCCGGCACCGCGGCCGGGCCAGAGGCGCCATTGTCGGTGCACCGGCTGCTGATATAGTCAGGCGAGCATGGCGGGCACGGTGCCCGCCCACCAATCGCAGGGAGTGGGTCATGGGTCTTCGTCAGGCAGTGGCAGGGGCAGTCGGTGGTGTTCTGGCCGACCAGTGGAAGGATTTCTACACCGTGCCGACGGGCCTGCCCTCCACGGCAGCGCTGTTCGCGGCGGTGCCGCGGGGCACCAATGCCGGCCGGGGCTCCAACACCAGCGCCTCCTCCAACATCATCACCAACGGCTCAAAGATCGTCGTGCCCGAAGGGTACGGCCTGCTGCTGTTCCAGGACGGCGCGATCACCGGCTTCGTCGCCGAACCGGGTGGCTATGAATGGCGCTCGGATGATCTGAACTCGCAGTCGATCTTCGCCGGCGACGGTTTCGTCAGCCCGCTGATCAAGCAGAGCTGGGAGCGCTTCAAGTTCGGTGGCCAGCCGGGGTCGCAGCAGGCGGCGTTCTTCGTCTCACTGAAGGAACTGCCCGACAACCGCTTCGGTACGCAGTCCGAAATCTACTGGGACGATGGCTTCCTCGGCACGCAGGTCGGCGCGGTCACGCGCGGCTCGTACACGCTGAAGATCGTCGATCCGATCCTGTTCGTGAAGAATTTCGTGCCGGCCAGCTACCTCCAGCCCGGCCAGGTGTTCGACTTCACCGATCTGGACAACGCCGCCGCCAGCCAGCTGTTCAATGAAGTGGTGGGCTCGCTCGCGCCGGCCTTCAGCCTGTATACGAACGATCCGGCCAAGGGTAACCGCATCACCAAGCTGCAGCAGGATTCGCTCGGCTTTGCGCAGAGCCTGTCCGCTGCCGTCGAGCAGGGTTACCAGTGGAAGTCCGACCGTGGCCTGGCCATCGTCAAGACCGCCATTGTCTCGATCGAGTACGACGCCAACACCCGCGAGCTGCTCAAGACCGTGCAGCGCGCCGATGCGCTGGCCGGTTCGCGTGGCAATTCCAACCTGCAGGCCAGTGTTGCCCAGGGCATCCAGTCGGCCGGCGAGAACGGCGGTGCTGCCGGCCTGGTCGGCGTGGGCATGGCCTCGGGCATGCTCGGGGTCGGCGGCATGCAGCAGCCGGTTGCTCCGGCGGCGGATGATCCGGTCGCCAAGCTGAAGAAGGCCAAGGAGATGCTCGACCTCGGCCTGATTACCCAGGACGACTACGACAAGCTCAAGGCCAAGGCGCTGGGGCTGTAAGACACCGAGCGCATCGACACCATGTCCGACCCCAAGATTCCACCACCGATCCCGGCGGTTCCGCCACCGTTGCCGCCCTCTCCGGCGGCGCCGGTCACCGGCCCGGGCTCGCCCCGGGATGTGCCGCCGTTGCCGGGCAGTTTCCCGGTGGATCCGGCCACCCTGCCCCAGGCCATCCGCGATGAGGTGCAGGCCCCCGATCCGGTCGCGCTGGACACCGCCGCGGCCGAACTCAAGGACGGCCTCAACCGCTGCCCGAAGTGTGGCTCCAGCGATATCCGGCTCAAGCTGGGCACCGATGTGCTGGCCTGCCAGTTCTGCCGGCACGAATGGCACGGCGAGCGCGTTGAGGAGGCCTTCGGCTTTGGTGAAGGCATCGGCGAGCTGCGTGGCACGGTCATCGCGTCCGGTGCACGCGACATCGAGGCCGATACCGCCAGCCTGATGAGCTTCAAGTGCACCGGTTGCGGTGCCGAAGTCACCATCAACACCGAAAGCACCATGACCGCCCGCTGCCACTGGTGCCGCCATGTGTTCGGGGTCAACGAGCAGATCTCCAACGGCGCGGTGCCCGATGCGGTACTGCCGTTCCATATCAGCAAGGACGATGCGGTCGCGCGGATCCGCCAGTTCGTGGACAAGCGCCGCCTGTTCGCACTCAAGGCATTCAAGGATCAGTTCACGCCCGAGAACGTCTCCGGCGTCTACCTGCCCTACATGGTGGTAGACAGCAATGTCAGCGCCAGCGTATCCGGCAAGGGCGAGATCCAGACCCGGCAGTACACGCGCGGCACCGAGAAGAACAAGAAAACGTATTACGACGCCGACGTTTACCAGGTGGACCGCCAGGTCGATTTCACCGTGGACGATCTCACCATGGAATCCTCGGCCGAGCGTGGCAACCTCGATACGCAGACCAACACCAACAACATCATCAACGCGATCCTGCCGTTCGATACCAAGAACGCCCTGAAGTGGAACGCTTCTTATCTGGCCGGCTTCACCTCGGAAAAACGCAACCTCGACGTGGAAAAGCTGCGCCCACGGCTGGAAGATCAGCTGCTGTCGATCGCCCGTGCCCAGGTGGAGGGCTCGGTACGTCGCTACGATCGTGGCGTGCGCTGGGAACGCGAGCGCGTGGATGTGCACGGCACACGCTGGGTATCGATGTACCTGCCGGTGTGGCTGTACTCCTACCACCAGCCGGGCCGCAATGGCGGCATGCTGCACTACATCGCGGTGAACGGCCGCACCGGTGAAACCATGGGCAGCGTGCCCGTGCAGCAGTGGAAGCTGCTGCTGGCCGCGCTCACCACCGGGACCATCATTGAAGCCCTCGTTCTCTTCTTCCTGGTAGCTGCCTCATGAGTGATGACAGTGGACTCTGGCTGCTTGCCGCCGGCCCGGCCGGTGCAACGGCGTTGTACTGGGCCTTGTACCGGTACTACCGCAATACCGACAAATCGCATGCGTTCGAGCGTGATACCGCGATCGAGGCCAAGCCGGTGACCGGCGCGGACCGCAAGGTCGATACGGTGATCGGCACGCAGGAGCGACGCATCCGTGGTGACAACGTGGCGGCGTATCGAACGCGGGTGCAGCGCGACAGGGACAGCCCTCCACCTTTGTGACGCGTCACGGGCGCGTCTGGACGAACCCGGGCGGTATCATGTGGCGTCAGTTTTCCGCAGGACGCCACCATGCGCACGCTTTATCCAGCGATCACGCCCTTCCTCACCCATCAGGTGGCGGTCGATGACCTGCACACCTTGTTCGTCGAGGAGTGCGGCAATCCTGACGGCATTCCGGTGGTGTTCCTGCATGGTGGGCCGGGCGCAGGCGTATCGCCGACCCACCGGCGCTTCTTCGATCCGTCACGTTATCGCATCGTCCTGATCGACCAGCGCGGCAGCGGCCGCTCCACGCCGTTCGGTGAGCTGCGTGACAACACGACGCAGCACCTGGTCGCCGACGTGGAGATCGTCCGCACCCGGCTCGGCATCGAGCGCTGGCTGGTGTTCGGCGGTTCCTGGGGCTCCACGCTGGCACTCGCCTACGCCCAGGCGCATCCGGAACGTGCAACCGGCCTCATCCTTCGCGGGGTCTATCTCGGCCGTGCCGAAGAGAACCGCTGGTTCGCCGAAGCCGATGGCGGTGCACGCTGGGTGTTCCCGGAGCGCTGGGCGCGTTACGAGGCGCATATCCCTGAAGACGAGCGCGGCGACATGATCGCCGCGTACTGGCGCCGCCTGGATAGCCCGGACCAGGCGACCCGCATCGCCGCCGCGCAGGCCTGGCTGGGATGGGAAGATCACGCTGCCACGCTGGAACACGACGTCGATGCGGTGTCCGGTGACGATCCGCTGCACATCCTGGCCAAGGCGCGCATCGAAGCGCACTACTTCCGCAACCATGCCTTCCTCGATCATGCGCAGCTGCTGCGCGATATCGGCCGCATCCGGCATTTGCCCGGCGTGATCGTGCAGGGTCGCTACGACATCATCTGTCCGGCGCGCAGTGCTTGGGACCTGGCCTGTGCCTGGCCCGAGGCCTCGCTGCAGATGGTGGTGTCCGGTCACAGCGCAACGGAACCGGCGACCGCCGATGCCTTGGTGCGCGCAACGGATGCGTTCGCAGAGCGCCAGTAAGGAGTCATCGTGGATTCGATCTACCTGATGGTGGCGCTGGGCGCCATCGTGGCGGGCTTCGTGCAGGGGCTGTCGGGCTTCGCCTTCGGGCTGGTGGCCTTGTCCTTCTGGGCCTGGGTGCTGGATCCCAAGCTCGCGGCCACCCTCTCGGTGTTCGGCGCCCTGACCGGTCAGGTGCTGGCGGCCTTCACCGTGCGCCGCGGCTTCAATCTGAAGACCCTGCTGCCCTTTGTTCTGGGTGGGCTGGCCGGTATTCCGTTGGGCGTCTACCTGCTGCCCATGCTCGACATGAACTGGCTCAAGGCCATCCTGGGGACGCTGCTGGTGCTGTGGTGCCCAGCCATGCTGCTGTCCCGCCAACTGCCGCGGGTCACGGCGGGCGGGCGCGCGGCCGATGGTGTGGTGGGATTTGCCGGCGGCATCATGGGCGGACTGGGCGGCTTCACCGGCACCCTGCCGACGCTGTGGTGCACGCTGCGCGGTTACGAACGCGACGTGCAGCGCTCCGTGGTCCAGAACTTCAACCTGTCGATGCTGCTGGTGACCATGGGCACCTATGTCGGCACCGGCATCGTCACCCGCGAGATGCTGCCGATGTTCGCCATCGTCGCGCCCGCCATGTTGATCCCGACCCTGCTCGGCACCCGCCTCTACATCGGCATCAGCGACCTGCGGTTCCGGCAGATCGTGCTCAGCCTGCTTACCGTGTCCGGGATCGCGTTGCTGGCCTCGTCGTTGCCGGCGCTGCTGGGCTGGCGCTGAGGCGAGCCTGCGACAGCGGCAGGCGATTGCCGACGAAGTTGACCACGTTCTCCATCGCATCGGGATCGACATTGCTCAGCCCGATCACCACGTAGCCGTTGCTCGGCAGCACGATGAGCGCGGCATTCGCACCGGGCGCCCCACCCTCGTGGCCATACTGGCGTCGCTCGCCCTCGCCGCTGACCATGAAGCCGTAGCCGTACCACCCCTTGGTGTTCTGCGGCGAGGTGGCCGCGTCCAAGCCCGCGGCCGGGATCAGCCGGCCACTGCGCAACGCCTCGGTGAACCGGAGCAGATCCTGGGCGGTGCTGTAACCGCCGCCCGCCGATGTACCGCGCAACGGCAGGGTGTTGGTCTCGCGCACCCATTGGCCGTCGCTCAGTGTGTAGGGAACCGCGCGGCCTGGCACCAGGGTCGCCTCGGGCGCCGCCCCCGTGGAGGTCATGCCCGCCGGCGCAAAGATGTGCTGTTCCACGTAGGCGTCGTACGACTGACCCGACGCCGCCTCGATGATCGAGCCGAGCAGGATGTAACCATAGTTGGAATACTGGTCCTGGGTGCCGGGTTTGAAGGCCGGTGCCGCAGCGCCATACACGGGCCAATAGTCGGCCAGCGTTTTGAGCGATGCCTTCCGGCTTTCAAACGCCTCGTCGAAAATTTCCCCCAGGCCGCTGGTGTGGTTGAGCAGCTGGCGGATCGTGATGGATGTTGCGACCGCCTGATTGGGATAGTCCCTCAGGTGGCGGGCGATCGTATCGTCCAGTGTCAGCTTGCCTGCCTCGGCCAACTGCAGGATCGCCACCGCGGTGAACATCTTGTTCAACGAGGCGAGCCTGAACGTCATGGTGCTATCGACCGGAATACGTTGGTCACGGTCAGCCAGCCCACCCTGCCACGTCATCAGCACCTTGCCGTCCTGCGCCAGCAGGAAGGTGCCTGAGAGCTTGTCCTGTGCTGCCAGCGCATCCATACGGGCACGGCTCTGCGCGATGAGCACGGGCATCTCAAGCCGCGCGGGCTTGAACGCGTCGGGTATCTCCACGCCTTCCAGCTGCAAGGTCTTGAGCCGCGGTCTGTTGGCCGGATCGATGGCCACGGTGATCAGCACCCCGCGATCACTGGATGTTCCGCGCACGATGGCCGCGACGGTATCGGGTGTCTGCACGGTTCTGGTCAGCACCTCGAACGAGCCGAAGGTCTCGCGGATATCCAGATACCGCTGCGCGGTGTGGTCGATCCCGTAGGTCGACAGCACGGCCTGCAGCGCCTCGCCATTGCTGTCGTTGTAGGCGGCCAGCCAGCGGGTGAAGATCTGCTCGGCGTGCACCGGTTCGGCAGGTGCTTTCGCCCAGGTGGTGGCACTGAAAAGCAGCAGCGCCATCACCAGTGTTCTGATCGGCAACATCCTGTCCTGCCTCCTGCAATGGAATAGCCCGCCCTCCGGCGGTCGGTCGATTATGCAATGGCGTGGGGGGCGGCGCGAATGTCCTGATCGCGACGAGCACCGCCCAATTCGCGAGAGACGGGGCATCAGCGCCGACCTACCCTAGGCGTCCTGTTTCCCGCGGCCCACCTGCAGCGCAGGCACGGTGCCTGGGTGTCCCCTGCTCCTGATCGTGCCCCCATGACCACTGAAACCGCTGCACCACCCGTCGTTCCCACCGAGCCGCTCACCCCCGCCCCCAACCAGGGCTTTGCGATCCGCATCGTCGGTGCCGCAGCGTTCGCGCACCTGCTCAATGACATGATCCAGGCGGTGCTGCCGGCGGTGTACCCGATGTTCAAGAGCGAGTTCTCGCTCACCTTCGGCCAGATCGGCATCATCGGCCTGGTGTACCAGGTCACGGCCTCGCTGCTGCAGCCGTGGGTAGGCATGTACACCGACAAGCGGCCGCTGCCGTATCTGTTGCCGTCGGGCATGATCGCCACGTTCGTCGGCATCGCGCTGATGGCGATGGCCACCAGTTACGAAATGCTGCTCATCGCCGCGGCCATCGTTGGCATCGGTTCGGCCACCTTCCATCCGGAGGCCTCGCGGGTGGCGCGGATGGCCTCGGGCGGCCGCTTCGGTACCGCGCAATCCACGTTCCAGGTCGGTGGTAACACCGGCTCGGCGATCGGGCCGCTGCTCGCCGCCGTCATCGTGATTCCGCATGGGCAGCGTGCCATCGCCTGGTTCATGCTGGCGGCTGCATTGGCCATCACCGTGCTGTTCCGCCTCACCGGTTGGACCGTGCAGCATGGCCAGGCCAAGATGAAGAGCCTCGCCAAGAGCCATGGTGTCGGGCTGAGCCGTGGCAAGGTGATCCAGGCCATCGCGGTGATCGCGGTGCTGATGTTCGCCAAGTTCGTGTACATCGCCTCGTTCACCAACTACTTCACCTTCTACCTGATCGAACGCTTCGGCCTGAGCGTGCAGCAGAGCCAGATGTACCTCTTCATCTTCCTGGCCTCGGTCGCGCTGGGCACCTTCATTGGTGGCCCGGTCGGTGACCGGATCGGTCGCAAGGCGGTGATCTGGATTTCCTTCCTGGGCGTGGCGCCGTTCGCGCTCGCCCTGCCCTACGCCAACCTCATGGGCACTGCAGTGCTGGCGGTGGCCGTCGGGCTGGTGATGTCCTCGGCCTTCGCTGCGCTGGTGGTGTATGCGCAGGAGGCGGTGCCGGGCCGTGTGGGGATGGTGTCGGGCCTGATGTTCGGCCTGATGTTCGGCATCGGCGGTATCGGTGCAGCCGGGCTGGGCAACCTGGCCGACGTGCATGGCATCGTATGGGTCTACCACTTCACCTCGTACCTGCCGCTGCTCGGGCTGGCGACGGCGTTCCTGCCGAAGACGAACATGCACTGAGGCGGCTACCTCAGAGCGTGGCTACAACGACAAGCGGGAGCGCCTGACCCACGATTTTTTTAAATCGGGCAGCCGTTGCGGGTGGCGCAGACCATGCAGCAACACAGCACTCGACCAGGGAGCCCGAGTACACTGAAACGCCTGATTTCTCATCAGGGAATTTCAGGGGCGCTGGATCCAAGGCATCGTTGACACCTCGTCCTGGAGAAAGGCTCCGGGGGCGCACGGCACTTGGCGTGATGAGAGCTGCATTTACGGAGTCAGGAAAAGTGAGCGTCCCATTTGCAAAATTGGTCACATTTCTCTCAGACGACAGGAAGCACCTGTTTTCCAGATGCCAACTTGAATTCGCCTCAACCGCCCTGGGCGACTTTGATCAAATAGTTTTGACAAACGCACTTGTTGGCGCGTTTGAAGACTTGAGCTTTCGCCTGACCAAGTACAAGCCAGTGCGTTGTAACGCCCGTAATTTGCACGATCAATTTACAGGCCTTTTGCAAGAGGACATTAGAAGCTCATGCCTGCCCATTGGTATCGAGACATTTGACGGCGATCTGGCGGCATTCTTTATTGTTGATGGTGCAGAGCGCCTGGTTATAAAGCCGTGGGACGCAAGAATTCCATCGATTGAAAGTGCCAGCCTGGATCAATATAAGAATCAAATATCCGCCATCGTGGTGGAGCTGGGAAATCAAAAGAGGCGCCTCACTCCAGCGCTCTCACGCTAGTGCGAACAAATTCGATTGACGTCTGGTCAGGCCGTTAGGCGAGGCCCGGGCATCATCAAAGATCCAAACGAACGACGGGCGCAACTGGCTTCGGCGTGGCTCGGAGAGACTGGATCTGCCCTCAGTGGAAGAACTGGCTCGGCAGCTGCCCGAAGCGCTTCTTGAACATCGCAGTGAATGCGCTCGGACTGGCATAGCCCAGCGCGAGCGCCACGTCGATCACCTTTTCGCCGTGCGCCAACTTTTCCAAGGCACGCAGCAGGCGCGCCTGTTGCCGCCATTGCCCGAAGGTCATGCCCAGCTCGCGTGCGCACAGGCGCTGGATGGTTTTGACATCCACGCCGAGGCGGCGGGCCCAGTCCTGCAGGGTGGACGGATCGTCCGGCGCGGATTCCAGCTGCCGGCTGATCGCCTGCAGGCGTGGATCGGCAGGCTGGGGCAGATGCAGCGGCAGTACCGGCAGCATCTGCAACTCATCCAGAATCAACTGCATCAGCCGCCCGTCGCGCGACTGCGCGCGGTAGGGCGTCGGTACGTCCATCGCTGCGTGGATCAAGGCGGCCAGCAACGGTGTCACCGAGACCGTCGATGCGCTGGCCGGCGGCTGGGCGATCGCCTGCGGCAGGATATACAGGCTGCGCATGCCGACCGCGCCGATGCAGCTGACCTTGTGGCCCATGCCGGCCGGGATCCAGATCGCGCGCGTGCTCGGGACCACCCAGCGCCCTGCCCCGGCCTGGACCACCAGCACGCCGGTTTCGGCATACACCAGTTGATGGCGGTCCGGATGGTGGTGCAGCGCGATGATCGTGCCCGCCGGATACTCGCGCGCCCGGCAGAACACCGGCGTCTCCGGTCCCGCCGGCAGTCGCTTGCCCTCGCCGACGCCCGGGGCGATGTCCCTTTTCCGATATGGCATGGCAATATCCTCGCAAACGACCTGCCGGAGGACTCTACCCCGTCCGGGGTGTTTTCGATATCGGCATTGCGGCTAGCGAGGCTTCGGCGGCGCCTGCACGTCGATCCAGGTCGGTGCGTGGTCGCTGGGCTTTTCCAGGGCGCGCACCCACCTGTCCACGCCCGCGTCCTTGAGCCCGGGCGCGAGCACGGGATTGAGCAGCAGATGGTCGATCCGCAGTCCACGGTCGCGGGCGAAGTGCTCGCGGAAGTAGTCCCAGAACGTGAAGATCTGTGCGTCACCGTGGACCGCGCGCAGGCTGTCGGTCCAGCCCTGCCCGAGCAGCGCCTGATACGCCGCGCGCACCTCTGGCTGCAGCAGCGCGTCCTTGCGCCACGATTTGGGATCGTAGATGTCCGCATCGGTCGGCACGACGTTGAAATCGCCGATCAGTGCGACCGGATGCGGCAATGCGACCAGCGTCTTGGCGTGCTTGTGGAGCCGCTGCATCCACGTCAGCTTGTAGTCGAACTTCGGGCCCGGCTGCGGATTGCCATTGGGCAGGTACAGGCCGCCTACGATCACCCCGTGCGCGGCGGCTTCCAGATAGCGGCTCTGGTCGTCTTTCGGATCGCCGGGCAAGCCACGCCGGCTCTCGATCGGGTCCTGGCCGCGCGCCAGCAGCGCGACGCCATTCCATGAGCGCTGTCCCTGCCAGATGCACCCGTAGCCTGCATCGCGGATGGCGGCCTCCGGGAAGGCCTCCTGGGTGGCCTTGAGCTCCTGCAGTGCGACGATATCCGGTTGTTCGCGCGCCAGCCAGGCGAGCAGATGCGGCAGCCGGGTCAGCACGCCGTTGACGTTGAAGGTCGCGATTTTCAGGCGCTTTCTGGCGGGCACGGTGCGTGCTGCGTGGCGGCGGAGACGGGCCTCGAGGATTGACCTGCGCCAATCAACCTGCCGCGAATGCCGGGCGAGCGCGGCGTGACGATGACGGCGTTGATCGTGCATTGACCCTCGCCGCGTCACAGTAAGCGCTCGTTTCGGACTGGCAAGGGGTATCCATTGCGCGGAGGATCATGAAGACGTGGAAGGTTCTGCCGCGGCGCTTTTATCAGCGCCACCCGGCCGAAGTGGCGCCCGAGCTGCTGAACAAGCTGCTGGTGCGCGATGACGGTCGCGCGGGGCGCATCGTGGAGGTGGAAGCGTATGCAGGTGACCAGGACCCGGCGGCGCATTCGTATCGCGGGATGACCGCGCGCACCGCCACGATGTTCGGTGAAGCCGGGCACCTGTACGTGTATTTCAGCTACGGCATGCACTGGGGCTCGAACGCGGTGTGTGGCGAGATCGGCCAAGGCTGGGGCGTGCTGCTGCGGGCGCTGGAGCCGGTGGCGGGACTGGCGTTGATCCAGGAAGCGCGGCCGGCGATCAAGCGCGCGCGCGATCTGGCCAGTGGCCCGGGCCGGTTGTCGCAGGCCATGGGTATCACCAAAGCCCTGGACGGCGCGGACCTGGTGCGTAATGACCGCGGCATCCGCATCGTGTCCGATGGGATGCCGCCACCGGAAGCCCCGGTGGTCGGGCCCCGGATCGGCATCAGCAAGGCCATCGAGTTTCCGTGGCGCTGGCATGTGCCAGCGCATCTGCATGTGTCGGGACGCACCGCGGCGAAGAAAACGGCCGGGAGCACACCGTGAGTTCCCCGCCACCCGCCACCTCCCCGGCCCGCCGCGTACGACGCTGGCTGGTGCGGGTGTTCGTCCTGGTCGTCTGCATCGTGGTGGCCGGGGTGGTGTGGAACAGCCCCATCGCCGAATCGCCCCGGGCGCTGTGGCGCCTCTCGCAGATGCCCGCGCCCACCGCCCTGCCTGTGCCGGTGGCCGGCGTTGCCGCCCGCCAGGTGGCCGATACGTTCGGTGCACCTCGCGGGCGCGACCGCACGCATGCCGGCGTGGATATCTTCGCCACGCGGGGCACCGAGGTGCGCAGCGCTACCCCGGGGATCGTTGCCGATATCCGCGAAAGCGGCCTGGGCGGGCGTCAGGTCTGGGTGATGGGGCCGGCGCGCGAACGCTATTACTACGCCCATCTGGATGACTGGCGCGAAGGCCTGGCGCGTGGCGACATCATCGAGCAGGGCGACGTGCTGGGCTATGTCGGTGACACCGGCAATGCCAAGGGGACCCCGCCACATCTGCACTGGGGCATCTATGGAACCGACGGTGCCTACGATCCACTGCCCTTGCTGAAAGCGTGGCCGGACGACCCCTGAGCACGCGTGCAGAGCCCCTTCACAACAAAGCGCGCCGGACTAACACCGACGCGCCTAGCGTCGAAAACACCCTGTCCCCTTCGGAGCCTCCATGGCCCTGCGCCCACCCGTTCTCTACCACGCCTCGCTCGAACACGCCGACGCAGACGAAGCCACGCACATCCGTGAGCTGACCGAGGTGTTCGCGCGCATGGCGCTGACGGTGGCCGAGCAGGAAGGTCACGCCCACCGCGCGGTGCATGCCAAGGGCCAGGGCTTGTTGAAGGGCCGGCTGCGCGTACTGGACGAACTGCCGGCGGAGCTGCGCCACGGCCTGTTTGCGCGGCCCGGCAGCTACGACGCGCGGGTGCGATTGTCCTCGCCGCCAGCCGAGCAGCTCCCCGATTCGGTTTCCACCCCACGCGCGATGGCGCTCAAGGTGATCGGCGTGCAGGGCCCGCGGGCGGAAGGCGCCGAGGAGCAGCACACGCAGGATTTCCTGATGGTCAACGGTCCGGCCTTCAACACCCCCGGCGTGGCTGGTTTCCTGCGCGCGGCCAAACTGCTGGCCGCCACGACCGAGCGGATGCCCCGCACCAAACGGATGATCTCGGCGACGTTGCGCGGTGCCGAGGCGGCGCTTGAAGCCGTCGGCGGGCAAAGTGCCACGTTGAAGGGCATGGGCGGTGAGCCGCAGCATCATCCGCTGGGGGAGACGTTCTTCAGCCAGGTGCCGTTCCTGTATGGCCCGTACATGGCCAAGTTTTCCCTCGCCCCGGTCTCACCTGCGCTGCTTGCGCTGACCGGTGACAAGATCGGCTCGGACGAAGATGCGCAGCGCGACGCGGTGGTGGCCTTCTTCACCGACCTGCCCAATCCGGTCGAATGGGAGCTGCGGGTGCAGTTGTGCCGCGATGTGGAGCGCATGCCGATCGAAGATGCGTCGGTTGCCTGGCCCGAGGCGGACAGCCCGTTCCTGCCGGTCGCACGCCTGAGCGTGGCGCAGCAGCAGGCGTGGCAACCCGATACCTCGCCCGGCGTCGAGGATGCACTGGCGTTCGCGCCGTGGCACGCACTGGCCGAACATCGTCCGCTCGGCGGCTTGAATCGTGCGCGCCGCGTGGTGATGGCCGCCTCGCGTCAGTTCCGTTCGCGGTTCAACGGCTGCCCCATCCACGAGCCGGTGGGCTGAGCGCGTCTCAAGGCGCAGCCGCGAGCCGTGCCTCACCGGATACCGTGCAGCTCCATCGCGCGCATCACGATCGGCTTGGCCCAGTCCGGCGTCTGCAGCAGCTCGATCGCCGAGGCCGGATAGTGCAGCCCGTTGCGGTCCAGCTGCAGCACCGGCAGCGGTTCGGCGCCATCGGCATCGGCCGGGGCGCTGTTGTCGTAGACATGCAGCTCGGCCAGGTGCGGCAGCAGGGCCAGCAGGTTCTCGCGCGAGGAATCGTAGCGGGCGCGGATCTTGTCGGCCGGAATGTCATGCCCGCCGCGGCTGACCCGTGCGGCGACGCGTTGCATGTGCAGTTCCACGCTTTGCAGGCCACAGAACCAGATTGCCACGTGGTGGCGGTCGCAGGCCTCGCGCAGCAGACGCGGGATGGTGTTGCCGCCCAGCGTGGTCTCGAACGCGAAGTCGGTGCCTTCGTCGATCGCCTGCCGCAGCCGCCGCGCGCCTTCATTCCATGCCGCGGCATTGGCCTCGCCCAGCGCCCAGCCCATCTCGACCAGGCGGCGGGTAAACGTATCCGGGTTGAACCAGGTCAGGCCTTCTTCTTCCAGCCACATGCCCAGCAGTGAACTCTTGCCGGCGCCATTGACGCCGGCCAGCACCAGAATCCGTCCCATCGGTCAGAGTGGACTGCCGAGGGCGACCTTGCGGCCGCGGCGGATCGGCTGACCCAGCACCTTGCCCAGCCCACCCTCACGGCAGAGGCTGGCCAGCGTGGTGTCGAACGCAGCGCGCAGGCGTTCCAGCTCTCCCATTCGCTCATCGGCATCGCCGCCAGCCGCCTTGGCCAGCAGTTCCTGGTAGGTCTTGATATCCACGATCACCGCTTCGGGGTGATTGTGGTTGGTGATCACCAGCGCCTGCTTCTCGCGGACGGTCCGCATCAGGCTGGGCCAGCCGCGGGTTTTCACCGAGGAGGCAGTGGCCTTCTCAAGGCCGGGCAGATCCAGTGGCAGGGTCATGGCACGCTCCAGGACGGGATGTGCCCACTATACCCCTTCTGGCCAAATTGGACATAAATCCCATTTTGGCCAGAAGGAGGGTCCGCAGGCCCGTCAGTGGGACATCGAGTACGGCTGCTCTGCGCCCTGCCCCGGCCAGGCCTTGTTCGGCTCGGCCTGCAGGGTAAAGCGCAGCTCGCCGCCGGCCAGGATCTCGTCGTGGCGCAGGAAGGTGCGCTGCAGCGGCTGGCCATTGAGGGTTACCGCGCCGACGTAGTCGTGACCCTTGCCCAGCCCGTCGGTGACGATGGTGAAGGTCTTGCCGTTGGGCAGGTGCAGCGCCGCCTTGGGCAGGAACGGACGGCCGATGATGTACTCGCCGCTGCCCGGGGCGACCGGGTAGAAGCCCAGCGCGGTGAACACGTACCAGGCCGACATCTGGCCCAGGTCGTCATTGCCGGCCAGGCCATCGGGACGGTCGGCATACTGGGTGTCCATGATCTGCTTCAGGCGCGCCTGGGTGCGCCACGGCTGCCCGGCATGGGCATACAGGTAGGCCACGTGGTGGCTGGGCTCGTTGCCGTGCGCGTACCAGCCGATCAGGCCGGTGATGTCTTCCATGTGTTCGAAGATCGAGGGGTCGACCTTGGCCTCGAACACCTCGTCCAGGCGGGCCAGCAGCGCGTCGCTGCCCCCGTGCGCGGCGGCCAGGCCGGCCACATCGTGCGGCACATACCACGAGTACTGCCAGGCGTTGCCTTCGGTGTAGTCCGTGCCGTAACCGCTCGCGCTCGGATCGAACGGCGTGCGGAAGCTGCCATCACGCTTGCGCGCCCGCATGAAACCGGTGTCCTTGTCGTACGCGTTGCGCCAATTGGTGGCGCGCTTCTCGAACTCATCGGCGACCTTCGTGTTGCCCATGGCCTTGGCCATGCGCGCGATGGTCCAGTCGTCGAAGGCGTACTCCAGCGTCTTGCTGGCCGCCTCGCCCTCCTCATCGATCGGCACCCAGCCCAGCTCGCGGTACTGCGCGATGCCATCGTACGGGCCGTAATTGGCGGTGGCCACCATCGCGGCCAATGCCTTGTTCTCATCGAAGCCACGGATGCCCTTGAGGTAGGCATCGGCGATCACCGGCACGGCGTGGTAGCCGATCATGCACCACGTTTCCTGCCCATGGAACGCCCACACCGGCAGCATCCCGTAGGCGCTGTTGTGCTGGTGGGCGAGCAGTGAATTGATGAAATCACTGTTGCGTTTTTCCGGCTGCACCAGGGTCAGCAGCGGATGCAGGGCGCGGTAGGTGTCCCACAGCGAGAACGTCGAGTAGTTGGTATAGCCCTCGGCGCGGTGCACGGCGTTGTCCGAGCCGCGGTACTGGCCATCGCTGTCCATGAAGACGGTCGGCCCGAGCAGGCTGTGATACAGCGCGGTGTAGGCGCTGCGGCGGTCATGCTCGGGGCCGTCGATATCCAGCACCGACAGCGCCTGCGTCCACTGCGCTTTGGCCTCGGCACGGACGCGGTCGAAATCGAAGCCGGGCACTTCGCTTTCCAGGTTGGCGATCGCCCCGGCCTCGCTGACCGACGAGATCGCCACCGTCACCACCAGCGGTGTGTCCAGCGCGCCGAAATCGAAGGTGCCGACCAACTGGCGCCCTTCAATCTGTGCACGCTGCGCCGGGCTCTGGTGGCCCGGCGGCGGGAAGCCCTTGTAGGCGATGTCGGTCTCGGTGTTGTGGAAGGCGTGACCGGTCAGTGGCCGCGAGAAACGCATCGCGAAATACAGCTGGCGGCCCGGTGCCCAGCCGCGGGTCTCGCGGAAGCCGGTGATGGTGCCGTCTTCGCGGGCGCGCAGGCGCGACCACATGATCTTGCCCGGGTAGTCGTAGAGGCTGGTGCGCAGGTCCAGCAGGACGCGCGCGGGCTGGTTGGCCGGATAGGTGTAGCGGTGCACGCCCACGCGGGTGCTGGTGGTGAGCTCCGCGCGTACCTTGGGGTCATCCAGGGTGACCGCGTAGTAGCCCGGCTCGGCGCGCTCGTCATCGTGACGGAAGCGCGAGGTATAGCCGCTGCCGGGCTTGTCCGGATCGCCACGCTCCAGGCTGGCATCGGTGCGCACCGGCATCAGCAGCACATCGCCCAGATCGGAATGGCCGCTGCCGGAAAAATGCGTGTGCGAGAAGCCGACGATGCTGGTGTCGTCATGCCGGTAGCCTGCCGCCCAGCCATACGCCTTCTCACGCGGCTGGATGCGGGTGTCCGGACTGAGCTGCACCATGCCGAACGGCACCGTGGCACCGGGATAGGTATGCCCCTCCCCCGCCGTCCCGATGAACGGATCCACCGCGGCGTACGCGCGTTCGCCGACCTTCGCCGGCGCTCCCGTGGCGGTGCCGGCCACCAACATCGCCCCTACCGCGAGCCCCAACCACCGTACCGTCCCCGTTTTTGTCATGGCGTTGAATTTAGATCGATTCAGGTGAGGTTGATCCTAGCACTGGCCGGTGGGGCTGGCATGTTGCGGTGCGGGCTGGATTCGCTCGGCAGCAGCACCGGGGCACTTCCTGAATGGATCATCTGCGGGCCGCATGGCGGTGTCGCAAATACAACAAGTTGCATAGCCACGGCCCCGCGCGACACCTAGATTTCGTGACCTTGATCGCCTCCAGAGTGTGCGCCTGCTCACGCTGGCCGATGGAACTGGCGCGATCAACCCACTTTCAATCGCCAAGGTCACCATGAACAAGCCCACTTTCACCACCGCGTTGCTACCGATGATGGTCGCCTTGGCACTGTCGCCTACTGCCGTGAAGGCAGGCAATCAGAATGGCGGTATCGCTATCGTCGATTCCACCTCCCCGATGGAAGACTGGCGCCTGTACAACGGCGCCGAACTGACCGTGCGTGATGGCGGAGCGACCGGCAAAGTCGAAGCGGACAAGGGGACGCGCGTGACCTTCCGCAACGGCAGCCTGTATGACACGGCCGGGCACACGGGGTTGATCATCCGCAGCGCGATCGGTGAGCTGTACGACAGCCGCATCGTGTCTGATACAGGCCGAGGCCTGGCACTGGCCGTAGCGCGCATGCCGAGCACGCCGGACGTGCCCTCCCAACTGACGGCCGAGCGCACCTACATCCAGGGCAAGGGAATGGGCATCGGCGCCTGGGCCGGCGCGACCGCTGACCTGAGCGCCTCCGAACTGGTGGGTGTGGACAACGGTCTTGCCGGCTTCTATGACGGCGGTATCGGGTACATCTCGTATGGCAGCCACGCCACGTTCCGCGATGGAAGCCAGGTAACGGGCGACAAACACGGCCTGCTGATCGTCGAGAACGACTATCTCGTCGGCCCCGGTGAAATCGAGACCGGCGCAACGTTCGTCATTGATGGTTCCCACGTTCTGGGCCGCAACGACAGCGCCATCGTGGTTGCCAATGCTCCGGATGGCGACACGCCCATCGACACCAACGCTGATATCACGCTGCGCAATGGTGCCCAGCTGACCGGCGGCAATGGCGTCATGCTGGATGTTCGCGATACGGCGACGGCCAACGTGCATGTGGCCGATTCCCAGCTGCGTGGCGACATCCGCGTCGAGTCCGGCGCATTCGCCCATATCGACATGACCCGCTCTGCCCTCCAAGGTCAGCTGCAGAACATCAGCACGCTCAGCCTGGCGCAATCGCAATGGGCGCTGACCGGCGACAGCCAGGTCGGCACGCTGGCCCTGGGCAGTGGCAGTGAAATCTCGATGGGCGACGGCAGCACCTTCCACACGCTGGAGGTCGGCGGTGACTTCAGCAGCGACGGCGGCACCATCCTGTTCAACACCGCACTGGCCGGCGATGATTCGGCCAGCGACAAGCTCGTGATCGGTGGCAGCACCAGCGGCCAGGCCAACGTGCGCGTCAACAATGTCGGGGGCGCCGGTGCCGTGACAGACCAGGGCATCGAGCTGATCAGCGTCGCTGGCGCATCGAACGGTCAATTCGATCTGGCCGGGCGCGCCGTCGGCGGGCAATACGAGTACTTCCTGTTCAAGGGCACGGACAACGGCAACTGGTATCTGCGCTCCGAGCTGCCGGTGGTGCCGGACCCCTGCGTGGCCGATCCCACCCTGCCCGGTTGCACGCCGGTCGATCCGGATCCTACGCCGGACCCGACGCCAGATCCCACGCCTGACCCGCAGCCGGTCCTGCGCCCGGAAGCGGGTGCATACCTGGCCAACCTGCAGGCAGCCCAGTCTATGTTCCAGATCGGCTATCACGACCGTCATGCCGGCCAGAACAGTGGCCGCGCCTGGGCCCGCGTGGATGGCGCGCGCACCGGATTCGACGCGGTCAGCCGCCAGCTGGATATCCGCGGCAACAGCCAGGCGCTGAGCGTCGGCGCGGATGTGTGGCGCGCCGATAGTGGCAGCAGCGTAGGCGTGATGCTGTCCAGCGGCAATGCCAGCAGCACCTCGACCAATGCGCTCACCGGCTACTACGCCCGTGGCAAGGTCAAGGGTGAGGCGCTGGGCGTGTATGGCACCTGGCGGGGCGGCAATGCAGTCGATCCGTACGCCGGCTTCTATGTGGATGGCTCGGTGCAGCGGGCGCAGTTCCGCAATCGCGTGGAAGGTGTCGGCCTGGCAGGCGAGCGCTACGATAGCCGCGCCTGGCAGGGTGCCGTGGAAACCGGCTACGCCTTCCGTGTGGGTGGCGCTGCCAATGCCAGCGTGTTCCTGGAGCCGCAACTGCAGGTCGGCTACAACCGCTGGGATGACGTGCGCCACGTCGAAAGCAATGGCACGGTGGTGACCACCGAGGATGCCGATGGGCTGTTCGGCCGCGTCGGCCTGCGCCTGTCCGGTGTCACCCGCTGGGGCAATGGCGCGGCACAGGTACAGCCGTATCTGGCGGCCCATTGGCTGCACACCCGCGCAGAATCGCAGGTCAGCATGGACGATGAACGTGTGGATGCGCGCATCCCGCGCAGCCGTGGTGAGTTCAGCGGCGGTGCCTCGGTGAAGTTCGCCAATGGCATCGGTGCTTGGGGCGGGCTGTCGTTGCAGCGTGCGTCGGGCTATCACCAGACGAGTGCACAGCTGGGGCTGAGCTATAGCTGGTAACAAGCAGCCTCGCGACGCTTGAGCATTTTCGATGACGCATGAAGAAGCCGCCCTCGGGCGGCTTCTTTCTTTCAAGCTGCCGTCAGCAGGTGCCGGCCGC
>NZ_JBHFHW010000004.1:193349-227273 GCF_057333975.1 Stenotrophomonas sp. AGC87 | reverse complement strand
CCCCCCCCCCCCACTACTGATGCCCAGCAGCTCGGCCGGCCTTACGCGGGACGCGCATCCTCCGGCACCGCAGCCACCGGCAGCGTCGGCTGGGTCGCATCCACCGTGACCGGCTCATCACTGCGCATCAGGGCGCGCGCTTCAGCCTCACTGGCCACGGCTGGCGGAGAACCCCGCAGCGGCATGCCCGCCGTCTCACGCACGAACAGCATGGTGATCACGCCGATCACCGCCGCGCCCATCAGGTAGTACGCCGGCACCAGCGGATCGCCAGTACGCTCCACCAACCAGGCGGTGACCAGTGGCGTGGTGCCACCGAACAGCGAGACCGAGACATTGAAGGCGATGGACAGCGCGCTGTAGCGCACCGGGGTGTAGAACAGCGCCGGCAGGGTGGACGGCATCGAGCTGGTGAAGCACACCAGGGCCACGCCGAGCAGCATCAGCCCGAGGAAGATCAGCCAGTCATTGCCGCTGCCCACCAGTTTCAGGCACGGGATCGCCAGCAGGAACAGCGCGATGCAGGCGCCGATGATCATCGGGCGGCGGCCGAGGCGATCACTGAACAGCCCACCCAGCACATTGAGCGGCATCATCACCAGCATCACGATGATGATCAGCAGCAGGCCTTTGCTTTCGGCATAGCCCATCGTCACGCTCAGATAGCTGGGCATGTAGGTCAGCAGCATGTAGTCGGTGACGTTGAACACCAGCACCAGGCCGACGCAGATCAGCAGCTGTGCCCAATGCACGCGGAACAGCGCGCCCAGGCCGGGGCGTTCGTGATCGCGCTTCTCGGCCTCTTCGGCATACGCGCGGAAGGCCGGCGTCTCCTCCAGCTTCATGCGCATGTACAGGCCAAGCAGACCCAGCGGACCGGCGACGAGGAACGGAATGCGCCAGCCCCAGTCCAGCATCTGCGTGCTGCTCAGAGCCATGTGCAGCGCGGTGACGGTGCCGGCACCGGCGATGTAGCCGCCCAACGTGCCGAACTCCAGCCAGCTGCCCATCAGGCCGCGGTTGCGGTCGGTTGAATACTCGGCGATGAAGGTGGCCGCGCCGCCGTATTCGCCGCCGGTGGAGAACCCCTGCACGATACGGGCAAGCAGTAACAGCGCCGGCGCCCAGATGCCGATACGGTCATACGAGGGAATCAGCCCGATGCTGAAGGTACCGGCGGCCATCAGGATCATGGTGGCCGCGAGCACCTTCTGCCGCCCGTACTTGTCACCCAGCGGCCCGAACACCAACCCGCCCAGCGGGCGCACCAGAAAGGCGACGGTAAAGGTGGCGAAGGTGGCGATCAGCTGCGCGGTCGGGCTGCTGTCGGGGAAGAACACGTGGCCGAGGGTGACGGCGAGGTAGCCGTAGACGCCGAAATCGAACCACTCCATCGCGTTGCCGAGCGCGGCGGCGCCAACGGCCTTCTTCAACATCGGGCGATCAACGACGGTGACTTCGTCGACATGCATCTGGCGGCGGCGTTTGAACCAGCCGAAATGAGCGTGTGCGGCAGGCAGGTCCTGCATCTGCGTTCTCCTGGAAGCAGGCCATCGCGGCGCCCGAGGTCCCGCGCACGGCACAGGAAATACCGCCTCTGATGACACAGCGCGATGCGCGAAGAGGGGTTGCAACAGACGATCCCGGACGGCCGCGTGGACTCAGCGACGCTGCGGGATGGATGACCAGGAAGCGGGCAATGGCCCGGGGGTGATCAAGCGGACCATCTTACTACACCTGGCGCACTCGATCCCCTTCATGCGTGTCTGCGGCGCATGGAACAGCGTGTTTCAAGCTGTTTTCAAGGCGTTTCACGCGATGAATACGCGTTGGCGAAACGTCGGCAACACGGTCTATCACACGCGTTCCAGCGCATCGATCAGCGGCGCCAGGTCCTCGCGCTCATGCGGCCGCACCGCGCGCGCGATTTCCTGGCCGTCGCGCAACAGGATCACGGTCGGCCACAGCTTCACGGCGAAGGAGCGGCCCAGTGGCCGCCCCTTCCCATCCTCGACCTTCACGTGTGTCGCGTCGTAGCCACCCAGAAACTTCTGCAGCAGCGGCTGGGCGGCACTGCAATGGCCACACCAGCCGGTGCCGAATTCCAGCAACAACCACCCGCTCCCCGCATCGATCTCGGCGCGGGTGATGTCCGATGGGCTGTACTCACGAACGAAGGCCATGGGCGATGCTCAGGACAGAGCGCGCTGGATATCTTCCAGCGGCGCGTTGGTGAAGTCCTTGGCGAGATCCTTGATCAGGCGCTCCTGCGTTTCCTTGTGCAGCAACGGGCGGATACGGCCCAGCGTCTGCGGATCGGCGATCAGGATCAGATGCGCGTAGCGGTTCTTCAACGCGTCTTCGTTCAACTGCGCCGCAACCTGCTTGGCAAACGTCGCCTCGTTGAGCTGGGAGATCGTCATCTCCTGCGGCACGGAGCCGGAGGGGCCCTGTCCGGATGCGCCGGTTTCGCTGACGGCCTGCAGCTGCAGTTCCCCCTCCTGCTTGAGTTGCAGCTTGTGCGCGGTGCCGGCGTTGGTGAACACGCGGGCCGAGCCGCCATCGGCGACAACAACGAGGGTACCTTCGGGGATCTGCTGGCTCATCTTCTACTCCTAATGGGGAAAGCCGAGCGCGGGTGCACTCGGGTTCCACCGTAGGCAACGTCATGTAAGCACCGTGCATACAGATGTATGCACCGCGTATGCAGGCCCTGTCCGCCCTGCTCTGCGAGGGGTGCCGGGCATCCAGGTGGGCGCTCACACCGGGATCCTTGCGCCCGGGGCAACTGTCTTTCGCCGGTGGGCGGGTGGTTGAGAAACGGTGCCGCGCGCAGACTGGCTGGCCTGCAACCCCGGACCCAATCCCCATGAGCATTCACATTCCCGGCCGCGTCGGCTTCGGCACCGCACCGCTGGGCAACATGTACCGCGCCATTCCCGAGCAGGAGGCACTGGACACCGTCCATGCCGCGTGGGAACACGGTATCCGCTACTTCGATGCCGCCCCGATGTACGGCACCGGGCTTGCCGAGCTGCGCCTCGGCGAAGCGTTGCAGCACCACCCACGCGATGCTTATGTGCTGAGCACCAAGGTCGGGCGCCGCCTGCTGGAGGAAACCGAAGACACGGCCAGCCGCGACCTCGGCGAGAAGGGTGGCCTGTTCGAACACGGCCTGCCCAACAAGATTGTCTACGACTACAGCGCCGATGGCACCCTGCGCGCCATCGAAGAAAGCCTGAAACGCTTGAAAACTGATCGCCTCGACATCGTCTGGATCCACGATCCGGCCAAGGATTTCCACGGCGACGATTGGCGTGCGGTCTTCCATCAGGCGATGTCCGGCGCCGCGACCGCGCTCACCCGGCTGCGCGAGGAAGGCGTCATCAAGGGCTGGGGCCTGGGTGTCAACCGCGTGGAGCCCTGCGTGATGGCGCTGCAGCAGGCCGACCCGGACGGCTTCCTGATCGCCGGGCGTTACACCCTGCTGGATCACGACGACGCCCTCGCCACCCTGATGCCGGCTAGCGAAGCGCGCGGCACCAGCATCGTGGTTGGGGGGCCGTACAACTCCGGCATCCTTGCCGGTGGCGCGCATTACGAGTACCAGAAAGCCGACGCCCATGTACTGCAACGCGTGGGTCGACTGCAGCAACTGTGCGCGCAGTTCGGCGTGGATATCCGTGCTGCGGCGCTGCAGTTCTCGCTGGCGCATCCCGCCGTCGTGGCGGTCATCCCGGGTGCCAGTCAGCCCAGCCGCATTGCGGAGAATCTGGCGCTGGCAGAGGTGGCGATTGCGCCCGCGTTCTGGAGCGCGCTTCGCGAGCAAGGGCTGGTGTCCCCGCTGGCACCACTGCCGATTGATTAAGGGCGCGCGCGGGTCCCGCGCTTACTTGCGCTTTCCCCGCGCCTGCACCCAGCGCATTCCCGCCAGGGCAGTTACCACCAGCAATCCGAACACTGCCAATGGATTCCATGCGGTGCCGGAGAGTGTGAGCATCTGCTCGGACGACAGACCGGTGATGATCATCATGCCAAGACCACCGACGCACAGCGATCCCACCCCGAGGGCGATGTCGCGCTGACCAACCCTGTCTCCATGGGGTGCGACCTCTTTCAGCTCACGAATGCCTTCAATCCGGCCATGCGCTTGATGCCCTTTGTAACCCGCCACGACGATACCGACAGAGATCATGTCGTCCGGGTTGAGCATGCACGGAGAGATCTGCACGCGCTCCTCCACCACGCTGATGGTCACCTCGTCGCGCAGCGACTCCGGGCTGACCTGCTCAACATGACAACTGATGATCTCCTGCGCACCGGGGAAGCGGATCCCGAGCGGCGTCGTGATCTCGGTAGCGCGGATGGCCGAATTCCCCACATTCTTCACGGTCAGCCACAGCATGGCGGCATCGGGCACCTTCCTGCCGTGGAAGAACACCTCCACCGCTCCGAAGGCATTTTCATTGATCGAGACCAGGTGATTGACTGGGCTCACCTCGTAACGGATCGCCCGCTTGCGGCGATTGAGCACCTGGAATACCTGCACCAATCCCAACGTAAGTGCGATGTACACCGCGATCCAGCCTGAATCCAGATACTTATCCACCCGCCCTCCTGGTCGCGCAATGCCTGACAGAATCCTAGCCGAATTCTAAACAACACTTCATGGGTCGCGTTGGACGGCGGTGAGAACAACCGGCTGCGGCTGACGCAATTGCCTCTATTGACCCCTCGCACCATGCCAAGCACATCAACGCCACTCATCCTGTTGGGCACGCTGTTCACTGCGGCGGGATATGGCGCAACGTTCCTGATCTCGGTCTGGTTCCGTGCGCATGGCGGCAGCGATATCGATGCAGGCAACACACTTGGCATGGCCCTGGTTGGCACCCTGATCGGTGTTCCTCTGGTCGGTTGATGCGCCGGCAGGATCGATTTTGCTTCTCGTGGCTGTCACCCAGGGCGGCCTCTCGTTGACCGCTGCATTTCTTGGGATTGCGTTCGCCCTGCACGCCGCCGCCGTCCTCACCGGTGCCGGCTATGGCCTGCTCTATCCGGTGATCCAGACTTGGGCGGTCAACGTCTCACCGGAGCAAGACCGCCATGCGGCACTTACGTGGTTTGTGGTTTCGTATTTCATTGGCATCTTCGGATTTCCGGCAATCGGTGGCTGGTTGCTGGTCACTGCCGGCAAGGCCGCGTTTGTCTGTGTGCTGGTTGCCCTGGCCACACTCGAACTTGCTGCAGCGACAGTGAGGGTGCCTTTGGCGGTCCGTCGTCCCGCTCCGCCCTCCACCTAGATATCGGGCGAGCCCGCGGGGCATCTGAATGACCTCCCGAGGCACCCCGCAGCCAATCAGGTGTAAAATTCGTCGTTTTAACCGGAACAATGGCCAAAACCGCGCAACGGACGCCTGTCCCGGGCCCGGCCTTCATCCGGCTGCTGGCCCGCCTCGCTGAAAGCAACCTGTCCTCGGCGGGCCCGGCCCTGTCGGACCGGCTCAGCGAATGGGTGGACTGGACGCGGGCGGTGACGTTGTCCAAGGCGCTCGATGGCCGGCTGCCGGCCGCGGTCGAGGGGCCGGATTTCGATGCCGACGAGGACGCCGAGTGCCAACGCCTCCGCGCGGCGCTGGAGGCGAGCATCGTTCAGGAACCTGAGTCAGCCAAGGCGCCTCGCCGGCTGGTTGACGCCGACGGTGCCGACGCCCCTGTCGAATACACCGTGTACGGCGAGCGCTACCTCACCCTGCAGCGCGCCATGCTCAGTGCCACCAGCCGTCTGCGGGGGCGCCTGCGCGACATGTTGACCCGCACCTCGCCCGAGATGGCGCGGCTGGCCGAGGTGGATGCGCTGATGGAGCAGACCCTGAGCGCGCGGGAGTACAGCCTGCTGGCCAAGGTGCCGGTGCTGCTGAGGGTGCATTTCGAGCGCCTGCGCGACGGCGGCAGCGATGATGCCTGGCGCGAGGTGTTCCGCCGCGACATGCAGAGCCTGCTGTTGGCCGAGCTGGATATCCGTTTTCAACCGATCGAAGGCCTGCTTGCAGCGCTTCGCACCCACTAACCGGGACGTCATGTTCAGAACCAGTCTTCACTACGTTGTTTTCCTGCTTGGCCTTGTCGCGGTGTGCTGGATCGGCGCGGGCTATGCCAGCACCAATCCGGTCGGTTTCGCTGTCGCCCTGCTGATCGCTATCTGCTACCTCGCCGGTGGCCTGGAGCTGTATCGCTACCGGCAGGCGACCGCCTCGCTCACGGCGGCCAGCGCCAGTGCAGGCACCGCCAGCGCCGGGCTCGTCACTTGGCTCGGCCAGCTGCATCCCAGCTTGCGCAACGCAGTGCGCCTGCGCGTGGAAGGCGAGCGCATTGCCCTGCCCGGCCCGGTCCTGACCCCGTACCTGGTCGGGCTGCTGGTGCTGCTCGGCATGCTCGGCACCTTGCTCGGCATGATGGCGACCCTGCGCGGCACCGGGCTGGCGCTGGAAAGCGCGACCGACCTGCAGGCCATCCGCGGCTCGCTGGGCGCGCCGGTGGAAGGCCTTGCGGTCGCCTTCGGTACCTCGATCGCCGGTGTCGCCACTTCCGCGATGCTGGGCCTGCTCTCGGCCCTGTGCCGGCGTGAGCGGCTGGAAGCGGTGCAGCGGCTGGACGTGGAGATCGCCACCACCCTGCACACGCACTCGCAGTCCTGGCAACGCAATGAAGCTTTCCGGTTGCTGCAGCAGCAGGCCGAAGTGATGCCGGCGCTGGTCGAACGGCTGCAGGCCATGACCAGCGCGATCGAGCAGCAGAGCAACGTCTCTGGCGAGCGGTTGCTGGCCAACCAGCAGAGCTTCCATGCCAAGGCCGACGAAGAATATGCCCGCCTGACCGCGGCCATCGAACAATCGCTCAAGGACAGCGTCGCCGAAAGCGCGCGTGCGGTCGGTGCGGCCTTGCAGCCGGTGATGGACACCACGCTCGCCGGCATCACCCGCGCCAACGCCACCATGCACGAGACGGTGACCAATGCGGTGCAGCACCAGCTGGCCGGTTTGACCGAGGGTTTCGACGCCAGCCGCGCCGCCACCGCCGCGTCCTGGCAGGCCGCGCTGGACAGCCAGCAGCAGACCAACACGGCCCTGACCGCCGACCTGCGCGCCACGCTGGACGGATTTGCCGCCCAGCACGATCAACGCGCGCTTGGCCTGCTCGACGCCGTTTCCACGAAACTGGTCAGTACCGCCGACGGTTGGCAGGCGGCCCAGTCCGCACAGCAGCAGACGAATGAAGCCATGGCGACCGAGCTGCGCAGTGCGCTGGCCAAGTTTGCCGAGCAGCATGGCGAGCGCTCCAGCGCGTTGCTTGAAGCAGTCTCGACTGAGCTCAACGCGACCGCGCAGCGCTGGCAGGAGGCTCAGGCTGCGCAGCAGCAGACCCATGCTGCGCTCACCGGCGACCTGAGCACGGCGCTGGCCAGCTTCACCGAAACACATGACGCCCGGGCCACCGGCCTGGTCGACGCCGTCGGCAACCGGATGGAGGCCACGACTGCGCAGATTGCCGATGCTTGGCAGCAGGCGCTGGCCCGTCAGGATGCCGCTGCGACCGCAGTGAGCGAGCGTCACCAGCACGCACTGGATGCCGCCGCCGCGACGCTGCAGGCGCAGGCGGTTTCGCTCGGCGAGGCGATGCAGCACTCGCATGCCCAGCTGCAGGACGCGCTGGAAGCACGCGATCAGCAGCGCCTGAGCGTGTGGACCGATGCCTTCACCGGCATGAGCGCCCGCCTGGGCGAGCGCTGGGAACAGACCGGCGCCAGCGTGGCCAGCCGTCAGCAGGAGATCTGCGACACCCTCGCCCGCACCGCCAACGACATCACCCAACAGGCCCAGGCGCACGCCAGCGAGACGATCAGCGAGATCTCGCGGCTGGTCCAAGCCGCCTCGGAAGCGCCCAAGGCCGCCGCCGATGTCGTCGCCGAACTGCGCAGCAAACTCTCCGACAGCCTGGTCCGCGATACCGCCACGCTGGAAGAACGCAGCCGCCTGCTCGCCACCGTGGAGACGCTGCTCGCTGCGGTCAACCACGCTGCCAACGAGCAGCGCGTCGCGGTGGATGCACTGGTATCGACCTCGGCCGAGCTGCTCGACCGCGTCGGCACGCGCTTCACCGATCACATCGAAGCCGAGACCGGCAAGCTCGGCAGCGTCGCCGCGCAGGTCACCGGCAGCGCGGTGGAAGTGGCGAGCCTGGCCGACGCGCTCGGCAGCGCCGTACAGTCCTTCGGCACCGCCAGCGATGGCCTCAACGAGCGCCTGGCCCAGATCGCTGCCTCCCTGGACGGCTCGCTGGCCCGCAGTGACGAGCAGCTTGCCTACTACGTGGCCCAGGCCCGCGAGGTGATCGACCTCAGCGTGCTCTCGCAGAAGCAGATCATCGATGAGCTGCAGCAGCTGGCTGGCCGCCGCAGCAGCAAGGCCGGGGCCGCCTCGGCATGAGCGACGAGATCGAAGTCGAGGCCGATGGAGGCGCCCCGATCTGGGCCGCCTTCGGCGACCTGATGTCGGTGCTGCTGGGCGCGTTCGTGCTGATCCTGGTCGGCGTGGTTGCGCTGCAGCTGGAGCTGACCCACCGGCTGGATGAGGAGGTCAAGCAGCGCCAGGCCGAAGTGCAGCGTCGGCAGACGCTGGAGCAGGCCTTGGCCGGCCCGCTCGCGGCCGGGCGTGTGACGCTGGTGGATGGCCGCATCGGCATCCGCGGCAATGTGCTGTTCGCGTTGAACTCCGATCAGCTGCAGCCGGAAGGTGCCGACGTCCTCAAGAGTCTGGCCGGGCCGTTGAAAGGCTACCTGGCCTCACGGGAGGAGATCCTCATGGTCAGCGGCTTCACCGACGACCAGCAGGTGCGCGATGGCAACTGGCGTTTCGCCGACAACTGGGAACTCTCCGCCGAGCGTGCGTTGACCGTGACCCGCACTCTCATCGCTGAAGGCGTGCCGTCGGACGCGGTGTTTGCCGCCGCATTCGGTTCCGAGCAGCCGGTGAGTTCCAACGCCGACGAAGACGGCCGTGCCAAGAATCGCCGCGTGGAGATCGCGCCTATTCCCAAGCCCAAGACCCGCAAGGCAGCGGATGCCCCGTAGTTCTGTCGCAACCGCTGAGATTCTCGAGAACTGGCGAGCGGACAAACTCGACCAGCTCGATCGCACCCGCTTTGCCGTGATCGACGCGTTGCATGCCCGCGCGCAGGCGCATGACGGCGAGGTGCGGGCGCTGTTGCAGGCGAAGCTGGATGCGTTGATGGCGAGCTACGGGGAGCGGATTGCGAAGGCATCGGCAGCGGTGCCATCCGAGCCAAGCCCGTCAGCCGGGCGCATCGGCCTGCAGGCGCTGGTCACGGAATTGACCGGCCAGCACAACGCTGCGTACCCCGAACTGCCGGTGCTGGCCGAGGTTCGTGCGAGCTGGGCCACGCTGCGCAATGCCAGCCAGCTGAAGGAATCGCTGGCCCAGGTACCCACCAATGGCGGGCCATTGAACTCCGGCGTGCTGGTCCATCGCGCCTTGACGCTGATGAAAGAGACCTCCCCGGCGTATCTGGCGCATTTCATGACCTATCTGGATGCGCTGTCCGGCATGGAGCATCTGCATCAGTGGGGCGTGCTGGTGGCAACGCCGAAGGTTGTGCCGCGGGGGACGAAGCCGCGGCGGCCGCGTGTGGGTAAGGCGCCTGGCTGATTGTCTCCGCGCCGGCGTCCGTAAGTCTCATGGATTCAACATCACGCCGCGCTGGCATGCAGGGTCACGCCTAGCGCACGGGTGACTTTAAGGATTGTGGCAAAGTCAGGGCTGCGTTCACCGGACAAAGCCCGGTACAAGCTTTCGCGCGACAGACCCGCATCACGCGCCACTTTACTCATGCCTTGCGCGCGCGCGATATCCCCAAGCGCCTTGGCGATGAACGCCGCATCACCGTCACTTTCAATGATGCAAGCATCGAGATACGCCGCCATCTCGTCGGGTGTTCGCAGGTGCTCGGCCACATCAAATGTCTCCAAGCGCGTTTTCTTGTTCATTGCCATGGCATCTGTACTCCGAACCATTCGGGGCTATTGTCTTTCAATGGGAGTGCCCTACAGGTGACGTGCTAATTCCTGTGCTCTTGCGATGTCCCGTTGTTGCGCAGACTTGCTCGATTTATCTCCCCCGACCAGAAGAATCACGACCTCGCCTCCACGGTGCGTGTAATACACGCGGTATCCGGGGCCGACGTCAATCCGAAGCTCCGATACACCGCCGGACAGATTTCGATGATCGCCTGGGTTGCCATCTGCCAGGCGGCGAATCCGGGCAAGGATCCGCATCCGTCCGACCACGTCTTGGAGGCCGTCGATCCAGTCTTTGAATTCCTGGGTGCGTTTCACATCCACGCGGGCAACTGTAGCTCGCCGGCTACAATTCGTCAAAGCGCCTTGGGTCCGATCCCCGTGGGCACGCGGTCAACACGCACTCATTCCAGCCCCCTTGCCCTCGCCAAATCCCGGTGGTAGCTTTGTAATTACAGCGTAATTATGCAGAGGCACCACATGGCTCGAGACTGGAACACGCTTGCGGAACGCCGCCAGGCAAGGCTGCAGCGGGCCACGGATGCCGGGATCGGGCGCCTGGTGCCGCATGCCGAGGTGCTCCGGCTCCTGCACACCGTGCTCGAACCCGGCGACCGGGTCTGCCTGGAGGGCAACAACCAGAAGCAGGCCGATTTCCTGGCCGAGTGCCTGGCCCAGCTCGATCCGGAACAGGTCCACGGCCTGCACATGGTCCAGTCCGTGCTCTCCTTGCCATCGCATCTGGATGTCTTCGAGCGCGGCATCGCCCAGCGCCTGGATTTCTCCTTCTCCGGCCCGCAGAGCGGCCGGCTGGCCAATCTGGTCGCCGAGGGCCGGATCGAGATCGGGGCGATCCACACTTACCTGGAACTGTTCGGCCGCTACTTCATCGATCTGACCCCGCAGGTCGCGCTGATCGCAGCCCAGGCCGCTGACCGCCACGGCAATCTCTACACTGGCCCGAACACCGAAGACACCCCCGTGATCGTCGAGGCCACCGCCTTCCGTGGCGGCATCGTGATCGCGCAGGTCAACGAAATCGTCGACACCCTCCCCCGCGTTGATATCCCGGCCGATTGGGTCAACTTCGTCACCGAGGCGCCGCGCCCCAACTACATCGAGCCGCTGTTCACCCGCGACCCGGCGCAGATCTCCGAGATCCAGGTGCTGATGGCGATGATGGCCATCAAGGGCATCTACGCCGAGTACGGTGTGCAGCGCCTCAACCACGGCATCGGCTTCGATACCGCCGCGATCGAGCTGCTGCTCCCCACCTATGCCGAATCGTTGGGCCTGAAGGGCAAGATCGGCACGCATTGGGCGCTCAATCCACACCCGGCGCTGATCCCGGCGATCGAATCGGGCTTCGTGCAGTCGGTGCATTCGTTCGGCTCGGAGCTCGGCATGGAGCGCTACATCGAGGCGCGCTCTGATGTGTTCTTCACCGGCAGCGATGGCAGCATGCGCTCCAACCGCGCGTTCTCGCAGACCGCCGGTCTGTATGCGTGCGACATGTTCATCGGCTCCACGCTGCAGATCGATCTGCAGGGCAACAGTTCCACCGCCACCCGCGACCGCATCGCCGGCTTCGGCGGCGCGCCCAACATGGGTTCGGATGCCCGCGGTCGCCGCCACGCCAGTCCGGCCTGGCTGAAGGCGGGCCAGGAAGCGGCACTGCCCGGTCAGATGCCGCGCGGTCGCAAGCTGGTGGTGCAGATGGTGGAGACGTTCCGCGAGCACATGGCGCCGGCCTTCGTCGACCGTCTTGATGCGTGGGAGCTGGCCGAGCGCGCCAAGATGCCGCTGCCGCCGGTGATGATCTACGGCGATGACGTCACCCACGTACTGACCGAAGAAGGCATCGCCAATCTGCTGCTGTGCCGCAGCCCGGAGGAACGCGAACAGGCGATCCGCGGCGTGGCCGGCTACACCGCGGTCGGCCTGGGCCGCGACCGCGCGATGGTCGAGAACCTGCGCGATCGCGGCATCATCCGCCGCCCCGAAGACCTCGGTATCCGCACCCGCGATGCCAGCCGCGACCTGCTTGCCGCGCGCTCGGTCAAGGATCTCGTGCGTTGGTCCGGTGGGTTGTACAACCCGCCCAAACGCTTCCGCAACTGGTAAGGGGCACCCCATGGAAACCCTGCGTTATCGCTTCCCCGGGCAGCACGATCTCACCGAGCGCGATCACCACGCGCTGGTCGGCGTGGTCGCCTCGGGCAATCTGGAAGTGCTGATCGAACCCACGCCGCTGGATGGCGCGATGGAGATCGAGGTGATCACCTCGGCCACCGGTTTCGACACCATCTGGCAGGCCGTGTTGGCCGACTTTGCCGCCCGCCACCCGCTGCGCAACGTGCGGTTGTCGATCAACGATGCCGGCGCGACACCGGCGGTGGTCAGCCTGCGTCTGCAGCAGGCGCTGGAAACCCTGCAGGAAGGAGACGCCACGTGAGCAGTCACAGCTTTTACGAGGCCGATGCCCGCGAGCGTATCCACGGTCTGCTCGATGCCGGCAGCTTCAGCGAGTTCGTCGGCCCGGCCCGCCGCATCATCAGCCCGCACCTGGCCCAGCTGGATCAACCCGGCGCGTTCGATGACGGCATCGTGGTCGGCGCGGGCAGCTTGAACAGCCGCAGCGTCCTGATCGCCGCGCAGCAGGGCCAGTTCATGGGCGGCGGCGTGGGCGAAGTGCACGGCGCCAAGCTCACCGGCCTGCTGGAGCGTGCCGTTGAGGTGCGCCCGGAGGCGGTGCTGCTGCTGCTCGACAGTGGTGGCGTGCGCCTGCATGAAGCCAACGCGGGCCTGATCGCGATCTCCGAGATCATGCGCGCGGTACTGACCACGCGCGCCGCCGGCATTCCCGTGTTTGCACTGATCGGAAGCGGCAACGGTGCGTTTGGCGGCATGGGCATCGTTGCCCGCTGCTGCACGGCGGTGGTGATGTCCGAAGAGGGCCGCCTCTCGTTGTCCGGCCCGGAAGTGATCGAGACCGTGCGCGGCGTGGAGGAGTTCGACTCGCGTGACCGTGCCCTGGTCTGGCGCGTGACCGGCGGCAAACACCGCTATCTGATCAGCGACGCCGTGCAGTTGGTGCCGGATCGCATCGAAGCCTTTGCCGATGCCGCCACGGCACTGATCACCGCACATGCCGAGCCGCAGGATCCGCTGGTTGCGCTTGAACAGGAACACGCCCGGCTTGGCACCCGGATCAACGCCTATGGTGGCTGCCGCGATGGCCTGGAGGTCTGGCGCCTGCAGGGCATTGCCGATGCCGACCAGCTGCCGCTGCTGGAGACCGCTGACTTCCTTGACGCCGTCAAGGACCGGAGCCTGCCATGGAACTGACGCCCCTGCTCGATGCCCTGTTCCCGCTCGGCCACGCGGTCACCCGCGAGGACGATGTGCTGGGCGGTACCGCCACCACCGCCGCAGGCGAGGTGACTGTCATCGGCACCGCCAACAAGCTGGAGGTAGGTGTCGATCACGCCCTGGCGCTGGCCGCCACCGTGCTCGCCAGCACCCGCGCAGATCCGCAGCGGCCGATCGTCATGCTGGTCGATACCGCCGGTCAGCGTCTGGCGCGCCGCGATGAAATGCTCGGCATCAACAGCTACTTCGCGCACCTGGCGCGCACGCTGGATCTGGCCCGCCGCCGCGGCGCGCCACTGGTCAGCCTGGTGTATGGCGAGTCGGTGAGCGGCGGCTTCCTGTCGTTCGGGTTGATGGCCGACCGCATCTTCGCCCTGCCCGAAGCGCAGGTGCGGGTGATGGATCTGCGCGCGATGGCCCGTGTCACCAAACAACCGCTGGAGAAACTGCAGGCACTGAGCCAAAGCTCGCCGGTGTTCGCGCCGGGGGTGGAGAACTACGTCCGCATGGGCGCCGTGGAGGCCGTCTGGAAGGGCGACCTCGCGCAGGCGCTGGTGGATGCGCTCAAGACACCCATCACCGGCGACCAACGCCGCGAGCGTGGCGCCGCGCGCGGTGGTCGCGTGTTGGCGCGGGATGTCGCCGCTGCCGTGGCCGCAGGCGAGAGCTGAGCCATGCGCCGTCACGACCTGGTCTGGCTCGATCCGCAGGCACCGTGGCAGGTGCTGATCCCGGGCGCGGATGCGCGCCTGCGGGCGTGGGCCGAGGCGCCATTGCCTTTCGTCGTGGCACGTCGTGATCCGGCCGCTGATGGCGATCACTTGCGGCTGGGGGTGCCGTTGCCCTTGGCCGAACAACGCCAGCGGCTGTCGCTGCGGATCGAACCGGGGCATGTGCTGCGCACCACGCCGCCGCCGGCCTTGGCCGAGGTCATCGAAGGCCTCGCCGGGCCGTGGCGGGACGACCTGCGCCCGCTGCTCGCGGCGGCACGCGATCTGGAGCTGCAGCCGCGTGTCTTCGGCAGTTTCGCCTGGCAACACCTGACCGGACTGCCCTATCTGCGGGCCAGCTCGGATCTGGATCTGCTCTGGGAGGTGGAGGATCACGCTCAGGCGGATCGATTGGCCGCCTGCATGCAGCACTGGGAGCGTGAGCACCGCCTGCGTATCGACGGCGAACTACGCTTCCCGGGCGAGCGTGCCGTGAACTGGCGCGAGTACGCCAGCGGCACCGCACGGGTGATGGTCAAAACCGGTGATGCCTGCTGGCTGTCACCGCGCGACGCACTGCTGTCGCTGCAGGTCGTCGCATGAACGCTGCCCTGCACACCGTTCCGGTAATACCGCCCTCCCCCACAGCGGCGGCGCATCGTTTGGGTCGGCTGGCGATCACCAGCCTGCATGCAGAATTGGCCTGCGCGCCCAAGCCGGGCCTGGTGACGCCATGGAGCCAGGGCAGCCATCAGGACATGCACGCAGGCACCTTCCTGCGCAGCCTGTTCGCGCTGCGCGGCTACTTCGTGACCGTCGCCTCAGCTGGCGCGCGGGGAATGCCCTTCGAACAGTTGCGCTCGCATGGCATCGATGCCGAAGCGGCCATGCTGCGCGCCACCGGCGGCATCAATACCCACCGCGGTGCGATCTTCAGTCTGGGGCTGCTGGTCGCGGCGTCCGCGCGGCTTCGCCATACCGGAGCAACGCGCCCCCAGGGCATCGCGGTATGCCAGGCCGTCCGCGATTACTGGGCGCCCGCACTGCTCACCGCACCGTTGAACAGCGACAGCCCCGGCCAGCGTGCCCGCCAGCGCCATGGCGTCGCCGGCGTCCGCGAACAGGCCGCGCAGGGGTTTCCATTGCTGCGCGACGTCGCCCTGCCCAGGTTGCAGGCCGCGTTGCGCGCCACGCAGGACCGCCAGGCGGCGATGGTGCAGACGCTGATGTCGCTCATCGCGGTCACCACGGATCTCAACCTGCTGCATCGCGGTGGCGAGCGCGGATTGGCCTTCGCACAGCAGCAGGCACGTCGCTTCCTCGCCGAGGGCGGCGCCCTGCAGCCCGGCTGGCGGGCGCGGCTCGGGCCTGTGTGCGATGCCTTCGAGGCCAAGCGCCTGAGCCCGGGTGGCAGCGCCGATCTGCTGGCCTGCGCGTGGTTCCTGCACCTGCAGGAGCACCCATGAGCCTGGTGCTGCTCTGCCCGGGCCAAGGGGGCCAACACCCTGGCATGTTTGATCGGGTGCGCGGCGATGCACTGGCGCAGCCGGTACTCGATCAGGCCAGTGCACTGCTCGGCGCGCCGGTCGCGCAGATCGCTGCCGATGCGTCCCGCTTCCGCAATGCGCTCGCACAACCGCTGGTCTGTACTGCCGCGCTCGCGCACTGGGCCGCGCTGCAGCTACTGCTGCCTACCATCACCGTCGTCGCTGGCTACAGCGCGGGTGAGCTGGCTGCGCACGCCGTGTCCGGCAGTGTCAATGTTGCTACCTGCCTGCAGCTGGCGCACGAACGCGCCTTGCTGATGGACGCCGCGGCGCCCGCCGATGCCGGCCTGCTGGCCGTGATCGGGCTGGACGAAACGCGCATTGCGCGGCTGTGCGCCACGCACGGCGTGTTCCTGGCCATCGTCAACGGGCCGGACCACGTGGTCCTCGGTGGCCTGCGCAGTGCGCTGGACGCCGTCGCCATCGAGGTAGCCAATAGCGGCGCGCGCGCCGCCGCGCTGCCCGTGGATGTACCGGCGCATACCCCCTTGCTGGCCGCCGCCGCACAAGGCTTTGCGGACACGCTTCGTGACACCGCCCTGCACAGCCCCCATCTGCGCCTGCTGGCCGGCATCGACGGCCGCCCGGTCAGCGACGTCGCGCGTGTCGTGAGCACCTTGTCGGCGCAGATCGCCCAGCCCGTGCAGTGGCAGACCGTGCTGCAGCAGGCGGTCGAGCGCGGCGGGCGCGTGTTTCTGGAACTGGGCCCCGGCGCGGCGCTGAGTCGCCGCGTCCGTGAGCTGCATCCGCAGCTGGAGGCGCGGTCCGTAGAGGATTTCCAGACGCTGGAGGGCGTTCTGGAGTGGGTGGACGGTGCATGCGCACGCGCATGAAGGTCTGCCGGTAACCGCAGCACCACGTAACCCCGGATGGCGGGTCGCCATCATGCTGCACGCGTATCAAGTGTCTCGGGAGGGCGCATGAGTCCGCAAATCGCAACGATCATCGGCTTGGTGATCATGTTCATCGTGGCCACCGCGCTGCCCATCAACATGGGTGCCGTGGCCTTCGCGCTGGCCTTCATCATCGGCGGGCTGTTCGTCGGGATGGAGGGCAAGGAAGTGTTGGCCGGCTTCCCGAGCGACCTGTTCCTGACCCTGGTCGGCATCACCTACCTGTTCGCCATCGCACAGAAGAACGGCACCATCGATCTGCTCGTGCATTGGGCAGTCAAGGCCGTGCGCGGGCACATCGTCGCCATTCCATGGGTGATGTTCGTGGTCACCGCGGTGCTGACCGCCTTCGGCGCGCTCGGCCCGGCCGCGGTGGCGATCATCGGTCCGGTCGCACTGCGCTTTGCCAAGCAGTACAAGATCAACCCGCTGATGATGGGCCTGCTGGTGATCCATGGCGCGCAGGCCGGTGGTTTCTCGCCGATCAGCGTCTATGGCGGCATCACCAACCAGGTGGTGCAGAAGGCCGGCCTGGAAGTCACGGAAATGGCCGTGTTCCTGACCAGCCTGGGCTTCAACCTGCTGATGGGCATCATCTGCTTCTTCGCGTTCGGCGGGCTGGCCCTGATGCGTCGCGCACCGACGGCGACCGAACCGCTGGTCGCCGGCAGCCAGGCGTCCTCACGCCAGTTTGCGATCGAAGGTCACGGCGCCTTGGTCTCGGCGGGCGGTGGCACGCTCTCCAATGATCCGGACGCGCTGGATGACGTGCGCATCAACCGCGAGCGCGTGTTCACCCTGATCGGCCTGCTGGGCCTGGGTATCGCCGCACTGGTCTACAACCTCAACGTCGGCCTGGTCTCGATCACCGTCGCAGTGGTGCTGGCCCTGCTCTCGCCCAACTCGCAGAAGGGCGCGGTGGATGGCATCAGCTGGTCGACCGTGCTGCTGATCAGCGGTGTGGTTACCTACGTGGCCGTGCTGCAGCAGGCCGGCGCGGTGGATTACATCGGGCATGGCGTGGGTGCGATCGGCATTCCGCTGCTGGGCGCGCTGCTGGTCTGTTATGTCGGCGGCATCGTCTCGGCGTTCGCCTCCTCGGCGGCGGTGCTGGGCGCTACGATTCCGCTGGCGGTACCGTTCCTGATGCAGGGGCATCTGAGCGCGGCGGGTGTGATCTGCGCCCTGGCGATCTCCTCCACGGTGGTGGATGTGAGCCCGTTCTCCACCAACGGTGCGTTGGTGGTGGCCTCGGCCGCGAAGGAAGAGCGCGAAGCGCTGTTCCGCCGCTTCCTGGTCTATAGCGGCCTGGTCGTCGCCTTCGGTCCACTTCTGGCGTGGCTGCTGTTCGTGGTGCCGGGCTGGATGTGACCCCATGGCGGGTCTGCTCCGGCAGGCCCGCCCGGACCCGTTAGAATGCTGCACACCTGCACAAGAACTCCTGCCATGCCCCTGGCTCCTGGTCCCCGTCTGTCGAAGAAACGCGTGCCGCTCTATGAAGAGGTGGCCGAGCAGCTGCGCCAGAAGATCTACGACTACGAACTGCCGCCAGGCGAATGGATCGATGAGCCGATGCTCGCCGAGGAACTGGGCATCAGCCGTACCCCACTGCGCGAGAGCCTGAAACTGCTGGCCGCCGAAGGATTGGTCCAGCTCGATGCCGGCCGCGGCAGTCGCGTCACCCGGCTCACCTTGGAAGACCTCAACCAGCTGTTCCCGGTGATGGCGATGCTGGAAGGCCGTTGCGTGCATGAAGCGGTCAAGCGTATCGATGCGGACGGCGTAGTGCAGTTGCAGGCGCTGCATGACGCGATGGAGGTGGCGGCCGCCGCGGGTGACCTTGCCGAGTACTACCGCAACAATTACCTGATCCACGAAAGCCTGCAGACGCACGCCGACAACCCGTGGTTGATCCGGGTGACGCACGATCTGCATCGCATCCTCAAGATGCACCGCGGCCGACAGCTGCTGACCCCGGGCCGCATGGCCCAGTCATTGGCCGAGCACCGTGCCCTCATGGAATGCATCCGCAACCGCGATGCCGAAGCCGCCGAGCAGATGATGAACCGGCATCTGCTCAGCCAGGGCGAGGCGTTGGCCGCCTATGTGGCCGCGGGCGGCCAGTTGAACGTGCCCGCGCCGTTGCCGCGCCACGGCGGGATCTGAGGCGCCGCCTAGGCGAGCTCCACGGTCAATCGGGTCAATGATTGCCCCAGCAGATGCAGCCGGATCTGATCCAGGCTGGTGAAGTAGCACACCGCGTCCGTGCCGGCCAGACGATAGATGCCGCACTTGCCGCCGAGAAGAACGAATTTCTCCTGGTCCACCAGATACTGGGCGACCGGCGGCACGCCCTGTGCCTTGAGTCCATCGATATCGATGGGTTCAAGGTCGTCGAGGTCCTGCAGTGCTGTGGTCATGGGTGCGGAAACGTCTTGATGGGAACGCCAGCTTAGGCGGCGGGCAGGCAGCAACGCGTGGAACCATCGTGAGGATGATGCGAGCGCCGACACGGTCTGTCTCGGGGCGCCGCCGGACACAATCTGCGCTGGCCCTCAGTTCGTGACATCGGAAACAGCTTTCGTATTTGTTGCATACCGCCCTGGGCCACGCGCGTGTATTCCTGTCGAGCATGTTTCTTCGATGAAGGCCGACAGAATGTCCTTTCCTTGCCTGGCGATGCGCGCCGCCCTGATGTGAATACACACCTTGGAGTCCCCATGCCGCTGGGCAGGATCCTGCTGCTTGCAGGAACAGTGATCGTGGGCGCCTGCCTGCTCGCCCTTCTCCTGGCAAAACCGCCAGAGCGCCACGCCGTCTTCCGGTTGGCGATCGGGCCGCAGATGGCCATTTCGCAGGGGTTGGGTGGGAAGGCGGCGCAAGGTGGCCCACGCGCCTACACCGAGGCGCTGGAGGCCATTACGGGCGTGCGGCTGGAACTGCGGCGCTCGTCCTCGATCGAGAGCGCCATCGCCCTGCTTCGCGCCGGCGCCGTGGATGGCGTGGCATTCTCGCTGCCGTCCACGCGCGCAATGCTGCCCACCTCCGCGGTGGTCTCCGCGCCGTTCTACACCGGCACCTCCGTGCTGGTCACGCGCCGCACCGCCGCCTACACCTCGCTGGCATCGCTCGCCGGGCGGCGGGTTGCCGTGATCGACAACGGCGAGTACCGCGCCTACCTGGCGCGCTACTTCCCGGACATCGAGGTAATACCGCTCACCTCCCCGGCCGACATGCTGAGCGCACTCGATGGCGGCGGCGCCGATGCCGCGCTCGGTGCCGACGGCATTCTGGTTCCCCTCACCCGGCGCGATCACGACGCGATCCTGCAGGTGCACGCCGCGCGTGATGGCCCGCCGGTGGAGCTTCGCGTTGCCTCCGTCCCCAGCCGTGCGGTTGACGTGAGCATGGCCCATCAGGCGCTGCTTGCCATGCCTTCGGACATTCACCAGAAGATTCTGGAGCGCACGCTCAACGCGGTGTATCGCGCGCCGCCCACGATCCGCGCCGTGGCGACGTATTACCGTGTGCCCATCACGCTGTTCTGCCTGGTGATGATGGCGATTCTACTGAGCATCTTGCGGGCGTACCGCAAGGCCCGCCGCAGCGCCGCCCGGCAGGCCGCCGCATCGCGCGTACTCACACTGGTCAACCACGAAGTGCGCAACAGCGCCTCATCGGTCATTTCGGCCATCGATCTGGCCGAAGGAGAATCCTCCCTCGCCCAGCGTGAACAGCATTTCGCCTCCGCCCGCTCGGCGGCCGATGCCCTCCGCCACACACTGACCAACGCCTTGGAGTTCATGTTTCATGAGGCATCGCAGCGCAGCTGCGCGCTGGCCAGCCACAGCGCGCAGGCCGTGCTGCAGGAGTGCATTTCCGGCATGCGGCCGCTGGCGCTGTCCAAGGGGCTGGGCCTCAGCCTGGCTTTGGATGGCCCCGATGCCGGTCTCACACAATGCGATGCCCGTGCGCTCCACCACATCGCCAGCAACCTGATCTCCAATGCGATCAAATTCTCCGATGCCGGCGCGGTGGGCGTGTGCCTGGGCTTCCTGCGGGGCGTGGCCGACCTCGGCCGGGTGACGCTGCGGGTCAGCGACACCGGGCCAGGGATCGCCACGGAGGATATCGAGCACATTTTCGAACCCTTCAACGCCACGTCCCAGGGGAGGCGTCGGCTGGGTGCGGGCATTGGGTTGAGCCTGTGCCGCAGGATCGCCATCAGTCAGGGCGGCGACATCACCGTTGTCAGCCAACTGGGCATCGGCTCCACCTTCGTCGCCATGCTCCGCGGCCGGCGTGAGGATCCCGCACCCGTGGGCCAGATACCCTCACAGGGCAATCAGCATGCCTGCGACGCACGTGCGCTGGTCGTGGAGGATCAGCCCGCCGTTGCCGAGATGATCAAGCGTCGCCTTGAGGGGCATCAGTTCCACGTCACCGTCGCGCACACCGGGGCTGAAGCCATTACCCGCGTTGACGCTGCAGGACCGTTCGCGCTGATCACGCTGGATGGCGACCTCATGGATCGAGATGGAAGCGATGTCGCCATCGCCATTCGTGGCATGGAGGAGCGCAGGTGCTGGCCGGCAGCGCGGCTGATCTCCATCTCCGGCTGCCGGGACAGCAGTGATCGCACCAGCTATGCCCGTGTGGGCATCCATGGTTTCCTGTCCAAACCGGTGGAATGGGCGGTGTTCGATGCGGCGGTGCGTCCGGCGCAGCAACCCGTGCCGGCGCCGGCACCGTCACCGCGTGTGCCCGGGCCCGGGCGCACGGTCATGGCCATCTACGCAACTCAGATGCAGATGGACATCGCCGATCTGGAAACGGTCATTGATGAGCAGAACTGGCGGCGCGCCCTGGCGATGGCCCATCGCATCCAAGGCGCCGCCTCCATGGTGGGCGACACCGGCGCCATCGATGCGATCTGTGCGCTGCAGACCTGCCTGAAAGGCCACGCGATCAATGGCGATCCCGGCGTAGAGGACCTGTGGGAACTGGTTTCCCTGCTGGCGCAGTTGCGTAATGCCACAGGGACGGTGACACGCCCGCCGCCCACGCCCCAGGGCTGAGCCACTCACCGCTCAGGGATGCGCGCCATCCTTCAGATGCTCACCGCTGATGGGAATCAGCGCGGCATCCTGTGCCACCGGGTCGCGCTGCCAGACAATCACGGTCCAGCCAGGCACCCGGCGGCTCATAGCCTCGCGCAGCGCCTCCATCGCGCTCTCGTCCAGGCCCTCCTCCGCCGCGACCGATACCGACAGCAACAGCTGACGGTCATCCACCTCCACCTGCGCATCCAGCCCATCCAACTGCGCCCACACCGCCTGGGTGATCGCCGCGTTGGCCTCCGCCCGCAGCTGCACCGCCTGCTGTGCCAATGCAGTGACGCTCAGGCGCAGCCCATCCAGATCGGCGCGATCGCGTCGGCCACTATCGTTGGCTTCCAGCGTCTGCCGTACCCGCACCTGCGGGGCCTGCGCCAGACGCCGCGCGAGCTGCGCCACCAGGTCCTGCTGCGCCTGCGGCAGATAGTGGGGGACCATCGCCACCAGTTCCACGCTGATCTCGCGGTCACGGCGCATCACCTCCAGCCGCTCGATCGATCCCCCGTGCATCTGCAGGTACTGCTGCACCACCGCACGGGTCTGGTTGGCCATCCAGGTCTGGCGGCCAATGTCGCGCAGGGCCACGCCCAACGGCACGGCCAGCAACAGGAAGGTGAGCGCTATCACCGCGCCCTGCCACAGCGTATGGCGCGGCACGTTGTCCATACCGAAGGCATACCACTTGGCGATCAGCGTCACGCTCAGCGCGATCGCCAGCAGATTGGTCATGAACAGGAAGAACGCCCCGCCGGCGATGGCGAAGTCGCCCGTGGCCAGCCCGAACGCCACCACGGCCAAGGGCGGCATCAATGCCGTCGCAATGGCCACGCCGACGATGGCCTCCCCCTTGCGGGTGATGACCGCGTAGCCACCGGCCAGACCGGACAGCACCGCCACCAGCAGATCGAACAGATTGGGGTGGGTACGGGCCAGGATCTCGCCCGTCGCCTCGCGCAGGGGCGACAGCCAGACGATGAGCATCGCGGTGCCCAGCGCCAACACGATGCCGCCAAGCAGCGCCAGCAGCGAGCGCCCCATCATCCGGAAATCAACCACGCACAACGAAAAGCCCAGCTGCACGATCGGCCCCATCAGCGGTGAGATCAGCATTGCACCGATCACTACCGCGGCGGATGACTGCAACAGGCCCAGGATGGCGATGCCGCAGGACATCACCGCCATGAAGGCAAAGCGCGGCGTGAGCCCACCGCCATCGGTGACGTTGCCCAGTACCGCGACGTGATCCACATCCTGCGCCATGCGCTCGCGCAGTTGGCGCCACAGGTGGCCCGCCCGCAGGATGGCGGGTGCTTGCAAGACAGTACGGAGATTCATGGGGACGCCACACAGGAAGAAAAGAAGATGCGCGCCCACGGCTACCACCGCAGGCCATCCAGCCCCGCATCATCCGGATCCGGCACGGCCTTCCCATACAACAAGTTGCAAACTGCCTGTGATGCCCATCACCGTTCAGGCGAGACTTACATCAAGCGACATCACAGGTGAAGAAGGCGCCCGAAGGCGCCTTCTCATGACTCACCAGGCCCGGCGCAGACCCAGCTGTGCCCCGGCATCCTTGTAGCCACTGTCACCGCGCTGCACCCGCAGATCACCCCAGGCCGACCAGTTCTGGCCCAGGCGCAGCTGCGCACCGGCCTGTGCTTCGTAGCGGTTGGTGGGCAGTCGCGCATCCAGACGCTCGCCATCAAAGCGCATCGCATCGCCGCGCTCGGTGTAGAGCCAGTTCACCGCCAGGAACGGCTGCACGCGGTTGCCCGAGGCATTGTCATGCCCGAACAGGCGCACGCCCACGCGGGATTCAAAGCCACCCGCGCGATCATCCTCAACGACAGTGCCGTTCACTTCCTGCAGCGTGTCGCCCTTGTAATCGGTATAGGTCACCTGGGCCTGCGGCTGCAGATACCAGGTGCCACGTTCCGCGTTGGCGAAGGCCCAGCCGTAACCGGCTTCGATACTGGCGGCGCGGGTGGTCGCGTCATAGGTCTCGCGCGGTAGGTTGTCGCCCTGCACGCGGTTGTCGTAACGGCCGTACTGCAGCCAGCCGTCCACGTACAGACCGCTGCTGTCTTCCGCGCTCTGCACCCACGTGCCGTACAGGCCGACTGCATCGCCCTTGACCTTGCCACGGGTGCCGTAGCCAGTGATCCGCGAGGTCGCCTGGGTCTCCGCTTCACCGGTGGCCAGCATCAGACCGATCTGGCCGCGACCGCTTTGCCCCCAGCGGTACAGATCGCTGCCGATCTGCAGCACATCGGTATGCGTGCGGGTGTCCACCTGACCGGCAATCGTCGTGTGCATCTGATCGCGACCGACCCGTGCCCACGCGCCAGCACGATCGTGTTCGAAGGCCGGCTCGCCACGGTCATGACGGCGCTGCTGGAACATGTGTACCGCCGCGGCCTGGTTGGCTAGATACGCGCCCGGCTCCGGGCGCAGCAGCGGGATCGGATCGGTCGGGCTGCCCGGATCAATCGGATCCACCGGAATCACGGGTGCAACCGGATCCACCGGCGTACCGGGATCGGTCGGTGCACAGATCGGCAACGACGGATTCAGGTCGCAGGGATCACCGGTGTAGGTGGAACGCAGGTACCACGCGCCATCATTCGGGTTCGCCACGCCACCCTTGTACAGCAGGTATTCGTAGATACCGGCGGTGGCACGGCCGGGCATCACGAACGCTGCATTCGAAGCGCCAGCCACCGAGATCAGCTGGATGCCCTCGCCGGTCTGCGCACCGGTACCGTTGATGTTGTTGACCACGATGTTGCCGGTGCCGGCGCTGTTGCCCGCGATCACCACCTTGTCCGACGGCGAGCTGTCATCACCGAACACGCTGTTGAAGACAAACGTGCCGCCCTGGCCGACGAAATCACCGTTGACGTTGAGGGTGTTGAAGGCCGTGCCGTCGCCGAGTTTCACCGTGCCGGTGGCACCGAGCGTCAGATCGCCGATGCTGCTGTCGCCGGTGAGGTTCCAGGTGGCACCGTTGGTGATGGTGGTGTCGGCCGGGCCGGTGATGATGCCGTTGAGGGTGGCGTTGTCGGTGAAGGTGAGCGCTGTGACGGCAGTATCTGCCACCAGGATATTACCGTTCAACGTGCTGTTGCTGACGCTGACCTCCGCACTGAAGTCATTCAGCACTTCAATGAGGTTTCCATTGCCACTGCGCAATACTGCGCCGTTCCGGATCGCGATTCGAGCAGGCTGTGGCGTGCGCGTTGCAGAGAGGCGTGCCACGCGGATTGCCGGACCCGACACGCCCTCCACTGTCGAATTGTCCACCACTAGTCCCCACGTGCTGGGGTCCGAGCCTGCCGGCTGGGCGACCAGGCTGAAGCCGGCGAGGATACCCGCCGAGCCCCCCGTGATCGTGGTGCCATCGGCCACTTCCGCATAGCCCGCTTGCAGAATCATGCCGCTGTTGGGGCTGGAAAGGGCGGAGCGGGCGAAGGTAACGCGGCCATTGCCGCTGATGTTGACTGCAGTGGTTCGCCCGGATATCTGACTCCCGACAACACCCACCTGAGAGCCCGGGCCACCATTGGACGAACCCGTGCCCAAGCCAGCGCCCACCACGTTCGACAGCGACGCGTTGGTAATCTGCGCGGCGCTACTGTTGATGCCCACCGCCGAGACGCTGTTTGTCAAAGACGCGATATTCGCACCATCGACCAGCAACATCGAACCGGAACTGGCGTTTATTCCGGCGAGCACAACACCTGGGCGCAGCGTCAGCGTGGCACCCAGGAGATTGAAGGTCTCCGTTTCGGGAAAGTCCCCCGGATTGACGACCAGGGACTGACCGGCACCCAAGCTTGCCGCTCGCGCGGGAGCTACAGACACGAAAGCGGCCGAGCACAGGCCGACAAGGCCCAACGTAATCGCGGCAGACAGACGAGAGTGAGACATGGAACGTGAAGATGCATGCGACATGGGCAGGTCCTTTTCGGCGAACTAGGAACTGCGAATCTGTGATCCGCAGCTATAGGTCCGGCATCATCCCGATTGCGGGGTGACGCTCCATACAACTAATTGCAAATGCATCGTGCCCCTGGTCGCCATTCATCTGTGATGTAGTTCACAGCCAAAACGGCTACACGACGTCGTTAGCTTGGCGTGTAGGTGTGTGAAAGCCGCGTCAAATGGAGGCGAAATGCTGATGACGACAACCCCGTGCCCTTGCGCATCTGTGTGCGAGTACGTCATCGCGAACCATGCAGCCCACTGCGCCGCAAGGGAAGCGAGGCACTTTCGCTGGTGAAACGCCCGCTCTGATGGCATTTTCATTACTTCGTTCGCGCGCCCTCAAGAACCCCTATGAAGCTGCGTGACATGCGCCCCACCGAGTACGACCACTACCGGTCATTATCCGCCGACGATTACTGTGCAGACCTGTGCACCAGTTTTGAGTACTCCGTCGCCACCAGCAGGGCCGAGTGCGAGCGCGTGATGCCGGCCACACTTGCCGAGGCGATGGAAGCGCCCGGCCACGCCATGCTGGTCATCGAGGTTGCGGCGCAGTGTGTTGGCTATGTGTGGATGCACCTGGACGGGCCCGCCGGGCACCTGTTGGATTTCATCGTCGAGCCCGCTCATCGCGGCCTGGGCCATGGACGGCGTGCGCTGGAACTGATCCAAGCGCGGCTGCGGGCCGAGGGCGCGCAGAGTCTGCAGTTGCGCGTGGCCGCCAACAATCCGCGGGCGCAGCAGCTGTACGAACAGGCCGGGCTGCGCGTCACCGGCCAGTTGCTTGCAAAGCGGCTCGCATAGCCTCGCACAACCTTGAGAATCCCAGCGGGTGATGCGCCCCGCCGTGCGCCGCGTCACGCTTCGCGCGATTAACTGAAACTATGCAAGTTGTTGCATGTGAAAGACGCCTTCACGCGCCTACGATGCCGCCTCCCGCCACTTCGGCCCATCGCAAGGAACGTCCATGTCCATCAAATCGTGCTTCATCGCCGCCGCCATCGCCGCGGCCCTCGTCGCCGGCAATGCCGCCGCTGAAACCCAGACGCTCAGCGTCAACGTCGAGGCGATCGTGCCGTCGGCGAACGGCCTGCAGCTGAGCCCGGTGGGCGGCTGGACCAACCGGACCCAGACCCTGGATTGGGACATCGCCACGCAGAGCCTGCTGCCGATCCAGAACCAGCTGGGCATGAAGAGCGGCCTGGGCCCGATCACCGCGCACCTGGCCAACACCGCCGCGTTGACCGGTGGCGCCGAAACCATCGCGCTGGACGTGACCGTCGCCGGCAAGGCGCTGACGGTCGGCCCGACCGGCGCCGCGGAAGTGGCCACGCAGGTCGAGGCTGCCGCCGGCAAGCAGGCCACCGTGCGCATCGCGCCCGTCGCCCCGACCGGCGGCTACAAGCAGGGCACGTACCAGGGCGTGGTGAACATGGTCTTCGAGTCCGAAGCGCCCTGATCACCCGCTCGCTGTACGTGATGCATACCCAGGCAGGGGCGCTCGCCGCCCCTGCCGCTTGGAGACGTTTGATGGCGCTGTCGCTGCGGCCGCTCTTAATCCCGATTCTGGTGGCCCTGACCACCTCGGTGCAGGCCGCACCCGCGCTGAGCCTGCTCGATCAGGCCGGTGGGTTGCCGGAGGATTTCCGCACGCATTTCTTCGATGCGCCGCTGGTGATCCGGCTGGAACGCGACGGCCGCTACCTGGGCGATGCCACGATGCTGCTCTCGGCGGACAACACCGTGCAGCTCGTCGCCTTCGCCGATACCCATGACAGCAGCGAAAGCGATGAAGAGCGTGCGCGCTGGGCGCGTGCGCTTGAGCAGCCGCGAACACTGGGGCCCTGCACCGAGCGCTGCGGCGACGGGCTGGTTGCCCTCCACTACAGTCTTGAGAATTCCGTGCTGTCGCTGGTCACCCGGGCAGCGGAACGGCAGCCAGACGCCAGCCGTTATCACGCGCTGCCCGATAACGACAGCCACGGGCTGATCCTGCGCAATACCCTGATCGCCTATGCCGGGAGTGGCCAGAGCGGCGCCGGCAGTTATGCGCTCGATGCCGTCGGCAGCCTGGGCAGCTGGAGCCTGACCGGTAACTACCAGGCCTATCGCGGCGCCCATGCGGGCGATCGCCTGCATCAAACGGTGCAATCGTTCCATGCCCAGCGCGAGTACCGCACCCGGTTTCTCCGCGCGGGCTATTTTCTCCCCGATTTCCAAGGCGTGCTGCGCCAGCCCGGCACGCCCGATCGTCCTGCGGCCACCACCCTGGGCGTCATGCTGGGCAGCTCGGATCTGCTGGCCATTGATGAGGGTCAGGCCAGCCTGCTGCCGTTGTACGTCACCGCCAACCGCCAAGGCACGGTGGAGATCTACCGCGACGGCGCGCTGATCCACACCCAGCCGGTGCAGCCCGGTCTGCAACTGGTGGATACCCGGCGTCTGCCCGGTGGCATCTACGACGTGGAGGTGCGGGTCATCGAAGATGGTCAGCTCGCCTCCCGCCAGACCGAACGCATCAGCAAGCCCGTTCAATGGCGCAATCTCGCCAGGCGTTGGCGCTACAGCGCCTATCTCGGGCAGCAGCGCGAGCTGATCGGCAGTGGCGAGCGTGACCCGCGCGATGGTGATCTTGCCGCCGGCGCGATCCTCAACTATCTCGCCCACCCGCGGGCGGTGCTGGGCGTGTCCGCACAGCAGATCGGGCGTGACCGCTCATTTGGCAGCTCGGTCAACTGGCAGGTGCAGGACCGGACCTCGGTCTACACCAACCTTTACCACTCCACCACCTACGGCACCGGGCTGGACCTGCAGGCCATCACCAGCCACCGCCACGGCAGCGTCATGCTCAACCACGGCCGGCGCTGGCAGGTGCCGGACCGGCAACTGGGTACCCGCAGCGGCTGGGTGGAGAGCACGGCAGTCTCGGTCAACCAGCGTTTCGCTGCGGGCACCAGCTTCACCGGCCGGATCGGCTACGCGCGGGGCGCCACCGATGGTATCGGCGTGGATCTGTCACTGCACCGCAGCCAGCAGCTGTTCGGCAACAGCGCCACATGGCGTGCCTCGGTGTTCGATCGCCCTATGGGATACACCCACACCGGTCAGGCCCGCCGCAACCGCGGCGTGGAGGTATCGCTCAACCTGGCCTTGGGCAGTGATCGCCGCCGCTACCAGGCCAGCGCGGGCAGCCGCACCGATGCGCGCGGCAGCCGCGACATGTACGGCACCCTGGGTGTGCAACAACAGCTTGAGACCGGCGCGCTGCGCACCGTATCGGCCACCGCAACCGGCGACCGCCACGGGCTGGGGCTGAGTGGCGATGCGCAGTTCGAAGGCAGGCTGGCGGCAGGCAACCTGTTCGCGCAGACCTCTTCACTGGATGGCGCACTCAGCGGCGGGCTCAATCTGCGCAGTACGGTGGCACTGGGCGGCGGCAAGGTCGCGGCCGCCGGCCACACCAATGCCGACACCGGCATGATTCTGGATATCGACACCGATCTGGCCGGCATCGCGCTGCAGGCCATCGACAGCAACGGCGGCAGCACGCGGCTCTCGCCGGGGCGCAACTTCATTCCCATCAACCCCTACCGCATGGGGCATGTACAGGTGGACTTCATCGGCAAGCAGCCCCCCGCCGCGGCCATTCACCCCGCCCGGGTGAGCTACCACGCACGGCAGGGCGGCGTGCAGCACCGCCAGGTGAGCGTAAACCGCACGGTGACGGTGATCGGCCGGGTGCAGGACGCCCAGGGCCGCCCGCTGCGCGGCGCACAGGTGCACAACCACGTAGGCCGCAGCGTGGCCGAGGCCGATGGCTTTTTCACACTGGAAATGAGTGCCAGCAAGCCGGAGGTGGAAGTGCGCCACGCCGATGTCGAGAACTGCCGGTTCACCCTGGATCCCGCCCGCTACCCGCGCGAAGGCGATGTGCTGATGGCCGGCCCGCTCAACTGCCCTGCACCCGTCGCCCGGATCGGGCAGCTCATTCAACACAAGGGACAAACCCCATGACGCCGATTCGCTCTGCCAGTAATATGCGGGCCGCGCGGCTCATCCTGGGCCTGGCTGCCTGCCTGGCGGCCTGCAGCGTCACTGCAGCGGAGGTGCTGGTGACGGCGGAGTTCAAGCCGAATGCGGCGGACCCGACGCACAACGCCTTTACCAACACAACGCGGCCAGGCTTCTACTGCGGCTACATGCCGGCACAGTGCAATGGTCGGAACCTGTACATGTTCGATCTGCCGTTGACCGTCAGAAAGGTCTACGTAAAGGGGGCGCCTGCACGTCAGCTTTGGTATATGGGGTTCCCGCCGCAACGACAGGTCGAGTTGCGCAACGATGCCGGGCATCTGATGACAGCCACGATCGCCTTCAATGCTGTCAGCGGCCAGCTCACGCCGGGCGGAAATACCAATCCGGCGTTCACCGCCTCCCCCAGAGGCGGCTGCAGCTACATGACCAGCAACAATGCCGGGTCATGGCTGCGATTTGGCTGGGTCACCAGGTCCCCCACTTCGCCGGCCGCATGTTACTCGCAGGGCGATGGTGGCGCTGCCGGATTCACCCAGACCTACACCGCAACTACCATAGGCATCGGCCTGATCATCACCACGTCATCCCCGTTGGTCTTGCAGAACGGTGTCTATGAAGGCGAGTCGACATTCTCGCTAGGCGGGCTGGGGACCGATATCGACTTCGGCGATGACGCGACCCCCAGCGCTGACAGTGTCACGATGCGATTCCGCTTCACCGTCGCCCACGACCTCAAAGTCACTACCCCCGCTGGCGGCGACACCACCCGCCTGCAACCCTCCGGCGGCTGGGCCAACTGGTACGAACACGGCATCGCGCCCAAGGCGCTGCAGAGCGACTACCCGTTCACCATCACCGGCTCGGCCCCCTTCAGCCTGCGCCTGGATTGTGAATTCCCAGAGGGTGAGCAGTGCGCCATCCGCAGCAATGTGGACGGCCAGCTGGCGCCGGTGGATATCGCCATCAGCATGCCAGGCATCCGCTCCGAAGCCAGCGGGCGCGATGCCAACCGCTACCCGCTGCGGGCCAACACCGGGCGCGAGACCTTCCGGCCGACCGCGCCGGTCGCGCACCGGCCTTCAAGGCTGCATTTCCAGGTGGACGGCGCGCCGATGCAACGCATGCTGGCCCAGCCCGGCTCGCATTGGCAGGGCCGGGCCACCGTGATCTTCGATACCGAAATCGATTGATCCCCCGCTCCACTTCTTCCTTCCCTCCCGGCAAACGACATCATGAAATCCTCCTTCGCGCTGGTGCTCACCGCCCTGATCGCCTGCGGCCCGCTCGATGCCGCCGCGCAGAGCGCAGCTGCGCCCACCAAACCGTCCAGTGCCCCCAACATCAGCGTCGGTGCCCTGTATGAGTACCTTGCGCCGGGCCAATCCACCCTGCTCAAGCGGATCCACAACAGCGGCGATGCCACCGCCTTCGTTCGGGTGAACATCACCGAGATCCTGTACGCCACCGATGGCAGCCATCACGAAATCCCCGTGGATACCCGCGGCATCGGCCAGCCCACTGCCTCGGCCACGCCAGTATTGCTGGCCAGCCCCGCACGGCTGATCGTCCCGATCAAGGGTCAGCAAGGCACGCGCCTGCTCTACCAGGGGCCACGCGAGCACGAGCGCTATTACCGCGTGCGCTTCATTCCCGTCGCCCCGGAAAAGACCGACGATTTCGCACTGAGCGAAGAAGAAGGCGAGCAGTACAAAGCAGCCCTCGGCGCCGGCGTGCAGGTGCTGACTGGTTACGGCACCGTGCTGATCGTGCGCCCGGCCGCGACCCGCTACGACACCCAGCTCAGCCAGGCGGGCAGCACCTACACCGTGCGCAACAACGGCAACAGCATCATCGTGCTGGACAGTTTCCAACACTGCACCGACGCTCGCACCTGCACCGACGCACGCAAGATCCACCTGCGCCCTGGGCGCAGTGAGGTCATCGCGCTCCAGCAGGGCCATCGCTACCGCTTTGAGCTGATTGAAGGAAACGGTAAGCCGCGTAAGATTGACGTGGCGGGTTGATCGAGCCGTTGAAAGGTGCGCGGGTTCAGCGCACCGGAACCGCGTCGGACAGATCCCCGGCCAGCAGTCGTTGCTCCGCTTTGCTCAATTTCAGCGGCTTGTAGATCGCATCCAGCGAGCGGAGCGTGTCTTTGCCCTGGATGCGCTTCAGATCCAACTGCTCACGAATCACGCGATGCAGTTCCGCCCATTCCAAGGTGTGCGAGCTTGGCGGCATCTGGAACCGCACCAGCGGCTTCAGCGCCGCATCCTCGGTTTTGCCCACATTCTCGTTCAAGTGCTCCAGCGCGAGCGACCGCGGCCGACGGGCCACCGTGCTGGCAAAGGCCAGCTCCGAGAACACCCACGGCGAGCCGACGTACTCCGCCTTGTCTGCGTAATCCTGCAGGGTGATCGTGGAGGCGTCCGTTTCCAGGAAGAGGAACAGCTCGCAACGGTCGATCATCCGTTGCAGGGCCACATTGAGGATCATGTAGACGTTGGCGGCAGTGCGCGTCACCTTGCCGTAGAAGTAGGTGTTGGTCTTGGACCTATCCACCGAGTACATCTCATCCACCGCGTTCAGCAGCGTGTAGGCATCCCCCCACACGCAGGAATCCACGAACACCTTCAGACCCAGATCCTGCAGTGCCACGGCAAGGCGGACGACCTGATCGTGATCGCGATGTGCGTGGGACAGGAATACATCCGCATCCTCCACCTTGAACAGATGCTCCTCGATGGTCGCAGCGTCCAACAGGTTTTCCTTGCCCTTCAGGTAGCGGGTCAGGTCTGCCAGGCGGTCCTTGCCGTGCTGCTTGAAGGCGGCAACCGCGTCCTCTGAAACCTGCGGCAGCGTGCCACCGAAGTTCTTGATCTTTACATCCAGCAGCATGGAAGCGCTCCTTGGGCGAACAGCGACGTCACGGTGAATCCGGCGATCAGCGCCAGATGAAAGCCCCATACGGTGGGCCGGCACAGCACGGTGCGAAGCGGCTCGCGCACCTCGGCGAGGCGTTGCGCGTCGATCTTCATGCTCACCACATCGACAAGCGCGCGGTCCGCAGCGTCGTTGTAGAGCGCGCGGAACGCACGCTCCTGCTGGAGGAAGTAACCGTGGAAGACGAAGAACACCGCCCCGGCCACCACGAACAGCGCCCAGTGGAAGCGGACGTTCTGGCTCACCGAGAACACCAGCAGGGCGGCCATCACTGCGGGGCTGGCCGCCTTTATGGTCGAGGCGCTGGTCGCGAGGCGGGCCACGATGCCCTGCACGATGGCCAGATACCCCAGCCGCATCGCGACCTGCTCGGCGGTGGGCAGGGCCGTGGCGGTGTGCGGCGTGCCGGTCATGGCAGACGCCCCAGCAGCATCTGCAGCACGGTGACGATGCGATGGCGGCGGTGGTATTCCTCAGTGAGATCAGCGTGGATATCCACGATCTCCCATAGCGCGGCCTGGTAGTCCGTCACATCCTCGAAGCCCTTGCCGTGGGTGCGGCGGGCCAGCAGGGTTTCCCCCTGGAGGCTATCCACCAGCAGCTGGTGCAGTGCAAGCACGCTGTCTGCATCGTCGTAGCTGACCGCATCCGGGCGCGCCAGCTCGTAGGTGCGGCCCATGATGCCGTCCAGGCGGTGGCACTCGGCCAGGCTGGTGGCCCGGGTGATGGTCAAGTGCTCCACCTTCTCGCTGAGTGCGTCACAGCTGAATTGTCCGCAGCCATCCATGGCACGGGCCAGTTTGGCGATGTCTGAGAGCAGATCGACCTGGAACCGCAGGGTGGCACGTTCCAGCAGCACACCCCGCACGTGTTTTACCTGGTCGGCACTGTCATTGAGGTTGGCCAGGTACGCCGCGTCAACGGTCTTCTGGCCGAAATCGATATTGATCGCCGCACGTGATTCCGAGCGGAGGGCTGTGCCGATGCGTTTGGCAATACGTTCATCCAGCGTGGTCATCCACGTCTGGGCGGCCGCGGGCGTAATCCGCAGCAGGGGGGCGGTCAACAACCGCCAGGCGACCACCGTGACGATCACGATGCCGACCAGAATGAGGAGCAGCTTCAACCGGCTCACGTCAACGCGCGCGGGCGCGCCGGCAGGTGGCGGTGGTACATCGGTGGGAATGGGCATGACAACGGACTCCTGAAGACGACGCCCCCCCC
>NZ_JBHFHW010000004.1:169496-193327 GCF_057333975.1 Stenotrophomonas sp. AGC87 | reverse complement strand
GGGCGGCCTCCAAACAAAGCGTGTGCGTGCTTGGCTTACCAGCCGATACCCACACCCACGCCGACGGTCTTCTCGCCGCTGTTGGTGAACGCGCCATTGAGGCTGAACGTGGCCGAGCCGCGCTCGTTCATCACCCGCTGGTAGCCCACCGCCAAGGCCGATTCACCATCGGAATGCCCCACGCCCGCGCCAAGGCGGTTGTAGGTATTCAGGCCGGCGGTGTTCATGGCCATCGCGCTCTGGGCACTGCTCATTGCCGCCATGCGGTTGAAGCGCTTGTCCATGCCATCGAGCCGCTTGTTCAGGCCTTCCACGGCCAGATCGGTGTACTCGTTGGCACGGTCCAGCACATCGTTGAGCTGCTGCACGTTGACCGCATCGGTATCGGCCGTGCCCTTGGCCACGTGCCGCACACTGCGCTCCTTGCCTTCGCTGCCCACGGCCACGGCGTTCTCGCCCTCGGCTTTGACCACCGGTTCGGGCGTGGTGGATTCACTGGCCACCGGCGTCTGCGTCGGGCCGGCTACCGGTACTTCGGCATTGGCCACCATGGCTCCACCAGCCTCGGCGGACATCGGCGCGGGTGCGGCCATGCGGCCACTGATGGCCACACTCTCACCGCCCCGCTCCGCCAGTCCATCGATCTGGCCCTGCAGGTCCTTGCGCACCTCATAGAGCTGCCCGCCGTTGACCGCATCGCGGCTGCCGGCGGCGATCATGCCGTTGGCCACGTTGCCGAGGACCATGCCGTGCGTGCCGCCCAGGCTGAGGCGACCGGGGCCGTCTGTGCGGGTGGTGGCTTCTTCCTGGAAGAGGCGGTTGAGGCGGTTGTCCACCTGTTCAAATTTGCCAGCGGCCGAGATCAACGTTGCATCTAACGCGCTGAGGGCATCTCCCACGTTACCAAACTGGCCAACGCTGAGCGCGTAGTTTGGACTCACGACACCGCCTGAAGAGTCGATAGTCGCGCCACCGCCCAGCAAAGCAACTGACTCTCCTAGTTGCTGAATCGTGGCGGCGTCAGAATTCGACGTGCCACGGGCGACATTAGAGATTCTTCGCTTCAGTGAATCATTGCCTATTGAGACCTGATTCGATTGATTAGCAACCGAGCCATAACCGAGGGCGATCGACTCCGTTGCCCCAGAGGTGACCGAAGTGTAAGCGCCAACTGCGAGCCCCCCTCGAGCGACAACTTCGCTATTGCTGCCCAATGCAAAAGCGGCATCTGCGCCGGGTCGGACAAGTGACCCACGCCCGAGGGCCACAGAGTTCGCTCCAAATGCTTTAGAGAAGCTGCCAATGGCCGTAGAACCATCGCCATTAGCAACGGTGTCACTACCAACTGCAATCGCCAGCTTTCCCGCGGCTGCGGGTCCGCTTTGGTCATCAGTATTAACGACAACGTACTGCCGCTGCGCCTCTAACTCGTCCACTCGACGGTTAGTGCTGAAAAGCTGCCCGCCCGTCACCGCATCCTTACTTCCCGAACTGATCTCCCCATCAAGCACGCCAGTGACACGCGCACCCTCCATATCCACGCGTGTGCGGTCGTCATTGAACATGACGACTCCGTCCAGCTCCGGCGCATACGCATCGAACTCGCTGCGCAACTTGGCGATCGCCTCACCGTTGACACCAATGTTGCTGCGGTTGCCGGCAATCGCATCACGATTTGTACCAACACCGGTCTGATTGCTGTTGATGCGCCCGAGGTTGGCATCGATGCGCTGGGTGTTGGTACTGACCAGCTGTTGCTGCTGGAACAGCTGCCCGCCGGTCACGGCCTCCTTGCTGCCCACACCGATGGCGCCATCAGCCAGGCCCGTGATCACACGGCCGGCGTTGGATTTGTTGCGCACATCCAGCGTGGTGCCGCTGTTGTCGGCACCCAGCCGCATGGCCGCAGAGGGCGAAGCTTGGTTCACCAGCCCCCCCAGCACGTCAACGCGTTGATTGGTGGCAAACAGCTGCTTGCCGGTCACCGCATCCGTGCTGGCGCTGGAAAGCGTGCCGTCGGCGACGTTGACAATCCGTCGCTGCAACGCGCTGCTACCGACAGAGACAGTCTCCTTGACAGACGCAACCGAGCCGGCGCCAAGCGCCACGGCATCGGTGGCACTGGCGTTGACCTTCGCAGAGTTGCCCAGGGCCAGGCCGCGGGCTGCGGTTACATCCACGGCGGCGCGGTTGCCCACGGCAACAGCGGCGTCCGAGCCCGCTGCGGCCATGGTGCCGACGGCTACCGCATTCGCGCCGGCTGTGGAGGCTGCATGGCCCATGGCATTGCTGTGCGAGCCGGTTGCCGATGCGTCGTAACCAATGGCGTTGGCATTGACACCCACCGCACTCGCGCCTTGGCCGATGATGGTGCGCGCATTGTTCAAGCGGGCCGTGACGGCGTCGGCGGTTATTTTGGACGCATCCGCAGTGGCTTTCGCGGCAGTGGCAGTCTGATCCGCTGTCGCTGCAGCGGTGCCTGCTGCTTTTGCCTTATCGTCCGCCGCTGTCACGCGCAGATCGGTCGCGTGCAGCTGGCCGCCGGTGACGGCCTCTGTACTTGCAGCGGTCACCGCGCCGTTCGCAACGTTCACGATCCTTCGCTTGAGCGTTGCGCTGCCCACAGAGATCGTGTCCTTCTCGGTCGCAACCGAGGCATGCCCCAGCGCCACGGCACCGGATGCAGCAGCGGAAACTGACGCGTTGCGGCCCAGTGCAACGGCCTCGGTGGCGGTGGCATCAACCTGCGCCCGGTCTCCGAGTGCGATGGAGTGCGTAGCATTCGACTTGGCCAACGAACCCAGCGCGACGGAGCTGGCGCCCGCTGCTGCGGCCTCGTAGCCGAAGGCCGCGCTATACCCACCGGAGGCGCCGGCCTTGTAGCCCATCGCGGCGCTGAAATCGCCCGATGCGTCGGCAGCGTTACCCACGGCAACGGCGCTCTTCCTGGACGCCTGGCTGCCGGAGCCCATCGCGATGCTGAACTCGCCAGTTGCCGCGGCACTGCGGCCCACCGCCGTGCCGTGGCTGCCTGAGGCGTTGCTCTCATAGCCCACCGCTGTGGCATTGACGCCCTCGGCATTGGCACGAAGGCCCAGCGCCGTCGTTGCGCTGTTGAGCTTGGCAGCAACGGCGTTCGCCGTGTCCCTGATGGCCTCCTGACTGGTTCTGACTGCGTAAAGCTGCTTGCCGGTGACGGCGTCGGTGCTGGTGGCCGATACCACACCATCGGCAACGTTCACAATCTTCCGCTTCAGCGTGGCATTGCCTACGGAAACAGCGTCCAGTTCGGTGGCGACCGAGTTCGCTCCCAACGCAACCGCCTTGCCGGCATTGGCATTCACTGCAGCATTCGCACCCAGCGCCATGCCTCCCACGGAACCGGCCACAACCGTCGCACGGTTACCCACGGCAATAGCGTCATAGGATGCGGCCGAGGCCAGCGTGCCCACTGCCGCTGCATTGTCCCCCGCAGCCTTGGCACCGGTGCCGAAGGCGTGACTGTGAGACCCGCTGGCAGCCGATCCCTGGCCCACGGCAGTAGCGTTGGTTCCCGCGGCGGTGGCAGTGCGGCCGATCGCCGTCCTTGTATCGTTGAGGCGGGCGGCAGCCGCATCTGCCGTAGACTTGGCTGTATTGGCCGTGCTGATGGCTGTACCTACGTCCTGCGTGGCTTTGTACAACTGTTTACCCGTCACCGCATCCGTGCTGCTGGCGGATAGCGTGCCATCGGCCACGTTGACGATTTTGCGCTTGGTGGTGGCGTTACCTACCGAGACTGTTCCGGATACGTTGGCAACGGAACCTTGACCGAGCGCGACGGCGCTGGATGCTGTTGCCTGAGCCGCCTGCCCAAGCGCTACGCCGTTGAACGTCGCCTTGGACGAACTGCCCACTGCGATCGCACCTGAGTAGCCTGGCGCACCGGCCGCTGCATCTGCACCGATGGCGATTCCCCCTACGCCGCCATGCGTCGTCACCGATGCACGCTGGCCAATCGCCACCGCGTTGCCGCCAGATGCTACAGAACGCGCGCCCAATGCCAGCGAGCCCGCGCCATTGATGTCAACTTTGGCGCCATACCCCAGTGCAACGGCGTCGGCTGAGTTGCTGATGACGGTGCTACTGCCGCCAATGGCAATAGAGTGAGACGCGGGCGCGTCAGCGTTGCCACCCAGTGCAATGGATGCCATGCCGGCGGACGAGGCTCCTCTGCCCACAGCCGTGGAATCCTGCCCACCCGCCTTTGCTATGAATCCGATGGCCACAGCATCGTATGCGGTGGCTGCTGAGCCACGGCCAACGGCAACGGCGTCCGCCATCGTGACCTGCGCTCCCGCGCCGAATACCGTAGCACCGTTCGCCAGCGCCTTGGCGTAGGCGCCAACTGCCGATGCCATATTGCCGTTGACTTCGACTACGTTGCCGTACGCCACACCGTGGGCACCGCTGATGCTCGAGCGCGAACCAAGAATGATGGAATTGTTGCCGCTGATGGTCGCATTGCGATAGCTGTCGTCGGAGACGAATGCCGTCTGATTACGCACCGCCAAGGTACTGACGGCCCTGGCGTCCATGCCCGTTGCAAAGGGATACGGCCCGGGTAGCCATGGCTGTGCAGCGGGCAGTTCCTGCACCGCCTCGTACCCATCTTCGTCAACCTCCTTCTCCACGGCCAATGCGGGCATGCTCAGCATCACCAAGCTGACGGCAACTACGGTCCGCGTGGCCCGCTTGCCTTGGCCCTTGGTGTGCTCGCTGGCCACCATCCAGCAGTTCAGCGCGGTATTCCAGATCAAACGATAGATACGATTCACAGAAGGTCTCCAACAGGTCAGTGGGGGGTTCAGAGGGCAACAGCTGCCCGCCGCGGCCTCGCGGGCCGCGTTGCAATAGGGGTATTCCACTGCGCATGGACCGGCGCAGTGGCGGAGTTACCTGGCGGGGCGTCGCCTCATGGCGCCAGCACCCGCTCGTGGTCGCGATAGCCCGCGTAGCTGAGGCGGTAGGTCACGGTGATGCGCTGCCCCGCGGGATCGAATGGGAGTGCGATACGGGCGCCCGGGTAGACGCTCTTCTCGAGGGTGTGCGCCGTGCATGTATTGCTCGCATCGCATGCCTTGACCTGGGTGACGCCAAGGCGCACGTTGCCGGTGTTATGCAGGCTCTGGCCCTCAACACGCATGTCCGGTACGGGCTGCGGTGGGATCAGATGCACCAGCGCGCCCCACACCAGGCTCACGCCGACGTTGGCGGATGGTTCGCCTGCCTCCTCTTCCGCACTCGTTTCGCTTGGCGGGCGGACACCCTCGAAGTACACGCGGTAGGCCGTCTCCTCCGTCACGCCGGCCAGGGGGATGACGCGCACCAGGCGGTTGCCGCCCCCGCCCAACACGAATTTGCCCGGCGTGACCGCAATGCCTTCCATCGCCCCAGGTGAAATATCTACCTGGCGCTCTTCCGGCGTCGCCGGGTTCAGCACTTTCTGCACCTTCACCTGTACGTACTGCACCTTGGGCGTCTGCGAGTACACGCGGATCTGCCCACTGCGCTTGTCCTGCACCGCCAGGCGCATGGGATGAACGCTGAGATTTGCGTACGCGGGAGCGGGTGCTGCAACAACGCCTAGGACCAGAAGGGTGAACGCCCCGAAGCGGGCGGCAATGCTGTTCATTTCAACGTCTCGTCTGGAAAGATCATGGCGTGGAGGACGGCACGACCATTTCGATGATCATGCGACCTTCGTAATAGCCGGCGAGCTTGGAGGAGGCCAGCACGCGCGGCACGGTCAGCTTCAACGGCGCCGGGACGCAGTACACGGGCTGGCTCATGCCCGGCAGCACCACCAGCCGCAGCTGCGTGGTATCGATGCCAAGCAAGCGCTGCGTCACGTTGTTGTCCATCTTCAGTGGCACCCCGCCGTAATCCAGCGTGATGCTGTAATCCAGCCGCGAGTCATCGCCGCGCCCGCCGGCGTGATGCCAGACCGAGTGCATGCCTGGTGCTCGCCCTGGCGCGTCTTTTCCGTCGTCGCGAATGGTCACTTCGAGGTAAGGGATCTGTGATCCGAGACCGTCGTAGAGACACATGTCCAGGGAAGTGCCACCCTCGACGTGCGGAGGCGACGGCACGGGAAGGTAGGCGATGTTGAGGTTGACCAGCGGGGTGATGTTGTCTGACGCTGGGAAGTAGATGTTGGCTCTGTCGTGATCCGTGATCAGAAGATCGAAGGTAAATGTATATGTAGCTAGGACCGGTCCCATTGGATCTGCACGCAGATGCAGTACCAGTTCCGCGTCCCAACGGCCTGCGACGAGTTTCTCAAGCTCACCCGAGTTCAGGCTTAGCGCGGCGCCAGTCCCCGACGCGGGGTCAAAACAGCCGTTTCGTTCCGTCGTCCAGAATGGTCGGTGGTAAATCTGCCAGAAGTCATCGTTACATGTCCGCCCTGACTCCGCGCGCTCGAGCCAGCCCGTCAAGGCGACCTCAGTTCTCAAGCCGCTTCGGCGCTCAACAAAGCGCAGAGGAATGGAGCTGGTTCCCTGTCCCGTCTCGCTGGTGTCTGATGTCGGGCATTTTCCATTTGCTGCATCGGAGTTCGAAAGGCATGTGAGATGGATCTCACCATATCGGTCAGATGGATCTGTGCTGTAACCAAGAACTGTTCGTCTTGCCCATAGGATCTGATCGCCGGGCGCTGAGGACCGATCAAAGCTCAACTCAATGCGGCGCGCCTCGCTCGCAGGATGTGTAACCGGCGGCCGCTGGGCATGAGCCTCTCCAACGAAGTGAATCAACAGCATGACAACGATCAGATAGCGCATTTTCCTTACAGCACTCATCGCCCCGCCCCCGCAACAGAAGGCACCTGCTCCACCAGCGCCTGCTCGTGCAGCAGCCGCTGCACCCGGGCCTGCTGCTGGATCTGCGCCGGCAGGCGCTCCACCGCCAGTGGCTCGCACCGCACCTGGCCGACCAGGAACACCACGCTGCGCTGCTCGCGTACCTGCAGCGGGCATTCCAGCAGGCGGTTGGACTGCAGCAGATACAGCGTCTTCTCGCGCTGCGGGAAATCGGCGATGAAGCCGCCGTCGCGGCCCAGCGAAGGCAGCGGCGCATTGAGGATGCGCGCGCCTTCCAGGGCCCGGCCGTCGCCGTCGTGGGCGCTGCCGATGAAGGTGTAGGTGAGGTCCAATGCGATCGGCATCATCATCAGCCGGCCCGGCGGCAGGAACAGCGCAGTGCCGTTGCCCTGGCCTTCCACGCGGACGGTAGCAGCCACGTCGTGGGCGCTCACGTCCTGCACCTCGGCACGGGTCATGGTGTAGCTGCTGATCGGCAGCAGGCGGCGCTCACCGAAGCGCAGCAGCTGGCGCCGTGCGCCGCTCAGCCGCACCTCGGCTGCTTCGCCGCGCAGACCAACCTCCTCGGGGCTCTCCACCTTGATCGCCAGCCCGGCACCACCGCCCATGTCCGGGCCCCAGAAAATGCCCGAGCGGCTCCACGCGAACGAAGAACTGTGTGAGGCGCTGTAGGAGGTGTCCGAGCGCCCGCTGCTGCGGTACTGCGAGAGGGTGACGTTGCCGTTGCCATAGGTATCCTGCTGGCGCCCACTGATCACGATGCCCTGGCGGTGATCGCTGCGGCCGCTGAACTCGCCGCCCAGCTCGCGGTAACCGGTGCCGGTTTCCCAGCGCCGGGTCTGGCCGATGCGGTAGCCCAGCTCGGCCTGGTCCTGCCGGCCGCGTTGCAGATCCACCGCAACCCGGTCCTGGCGTGACACCACGGGCGAGCGCGTGATACGCGAAACGGCGATATTGAGGGTCATGCCATGATCGCGGCTGTAGCGCGTATCGGAATGGTTGGTCTGGCCGAAGAGGCCATACCGGGTGGTGATGTTGAGGCTGCGCCAGAGGTAGCTGCGGCTGTAGCTGGCCTGCAGGGTGCGGGTGACCTGGGGCTCGCGCTCCCACACCGGCGCCGCGGGCTCGGGAAACCAGTTGTCATCCAGCCACGGCGCATCCGGCTGTTGGCCACGCCGGGGGGAATACGTGGTGCGGCGGGTATAGCCGAGGTAAAGGCTGCCCTTGGCCAGCGGCATGGACATCGAGCCGCTGAGCGAATCCTGGCAGCCCATCGATTCGGCAGTGACGTAGCGCCCCATGCAGGCGCCACCGCGCATGCGCTGGTGGTATACATTGGCCGAGATGTGGTTGCGGTAGCTGGCCTGCTGCTGCAGCCCGCGGCTGCCATCGGCGCCGTGCAGGACAGCGCTGCTGCCGCTGAATTCGTGTTTGCCAAGGGCATGATGCCCTTCCAGGCGGAGTTCGCCATAGGCGGTGTTGTCCACCGTGGCTGCCCCCAGCGTCAGTGCCAGGTCGCGGCGCAGCGGCATCCGCATGCCAGCCTGCAGCGCAGAATCATGATGCATATCGCCATGGGCGATCAGCCGCCCACCCTGCACGAACCACTGCAGGCTCTGGTCGTCCCAGTTGGTGCCAAACTTGGTGAACGGCGCCTCTTCGCTGCGGACATACACACCGTCTTCAAAGATGCGCAGGGTGACCACGTAGCTGCCGTTGGGGAAGCGCGTGGTATCGAGATCGTTGATGCCGGTATCGAGGTAGAAGCTCTGCAGCAGGCGTTCGCCGTCGTAGGCGTCCACCCGGGCATTGCGACTGAGCAGCACGGTGAGCGGGCTGCCCTGCCCCACCGCCACCTGGTCCACATAGGCCTGGGTGGTGCCGAAGCGGATGCCTTCAAAGCGGTCCAGCGGCATCATGCTGAAGGCGAAGTTGCCGCCCAGCGTGCTGGAGAGATTGCGTCGGTCCATGCGACCTGCCTGTACGTAGTATTGGCGCGCCAGGTCATGGCGCAGGTAGGCATCGCTGACGGTGAACTCCTGGTAGCTGTACCCGCCGCTGTTGCGTTGGCGGTTGTAGTTCCAGTCCACCCCCAGGTGCGTGTTGCTGAGTACGCCCAACCGCCCGCTGCCCTGCGCGGAAACGCTCTGGTAGCGTTTGCCACCACTGAGGTTCACGCTCTGCTGATGCAGCCAGGCGTTTTCGGCACGTTCGGTGGGCCGATGGAAGCGTTCACGCGTGGGGCTGACATCAGGCAGCCACTGGCGTGCCACGAACAGGTTCAACGCGCTTTCGCTTTCGTCGTAGATGACGCCGGCATCGGTAGGTTGTTCCGGCGCGGGCAGATAGCCGCACCCCGGGCTGGCATCCCCATGGCGGCAGGCCAGGTGGCTGTTGCGCGGCAGGGTGGAAGACAGCGCGGAAAGAAGCGATGCACGCGCCGGCGCGCTGAGGTCCAACGCGGCCAGCACCTGTGCAGGGTCCAGCAGCCGGATCCCTTCAGGGGTCACGAATACTGGCCAGACACCGGCAGACTTGCCCATCAGCCGGATGTCGAGCTGCTCGGTCTGGCCCGCCACCAGGTCTTCAAAGCCAGCCGGTGCAGGTGCGGGTGCAGCCGCCAACGGCGCACTGACCAACACGGCCGCCAGTGCAACCGCGAGACGCGAGAAAGGGAAGGAATGGTTACGCATGGGAGATGCCCTGCAGATGACCGCTGCGTATGCAGCGGCCACCGGCATGGAGGCTGGTTACGGTGCCTGCTCGAGGATGACGCTGACGATGCCGACGTACTTGCCGGCAGCAGCGATGGCGCCCGGCGTGGTCTGACGGATGGTCAGCGGCATTTCGATCGACGCACCCGGCAGGCCGCCGGCGTAGATCTCATCCTTGGTGAACGGCTTGGCCGCCACCGCCAGGTCCACGTTCTTCAGGCTGACGGTCAGCGGCACATCGACGGCACCCGGGCCGGCGATTTCCGGCGACAGCACCGGCAGCGACGCCACGCGTACACGCACGTCCTTGTCAGTGTCATTGGAGAAGATGCGGACCATCTGCGTCCAGGACGACAGACCCGCCGAGCTGCCCGAGGCGGCACCAGCGCGGTAGGACATTTCCACCATGTCATCCAGTGCGCTGCCATCGGCCTTGAGCAGCGACAGCGTCGGATCGATGTCGGCCCAGACCTTGATGTGGGCTTCGATGGCGTGGGCGGACATGGAGGCCGATGCCAATGCAGCAGCGACGAAAAGCTTCTTGATCATGTTCATTGCGTTCGTTCCTTGGGTGGTACTACGTGGAAGTGACTGCCTGCGAGGCGTGGGGTACCGCAGTGCGGCCCTCGCAGACAGGACGCAACACTAGAGATGCAAGCTGCAGTGCACCATGCAACAACTTGATAAAAACGCATTGCGTGCATGGGTTCCGGATCTGCACATGGCCTGCGCATGTGATACGCGTACGCGCACTGCGCGAGGCAGATCGCGATGCGCAGGGCGGTGCGAGCCGAGCGATCAATTGCCCCCCGGTGAGAGGCCGACCGACTTGGCGTAATCGAGCAGCTCATAATCCGAACGCAATCCCAGACGACGCATCGCTGCGCCTTTCTGACGGCTGATGGTGCTGACCGTGCGCCGGTGGATATCCGCGATTTCCTTCACGGCCAACCCGTGCGCCAGCAATCGCAGCACCTCGCTTTCGCGCGCACTGAGCCCGCCGCGGTGTGCCTTCGTTTTCAGCCGGTGTGCAAGCTCGGCCGACATGTAGTGACCGCCGCTCAGAATGCGCTCCACAGCATCGATCAGCACCGGCAGACCGCTGGATTTCTCCAGGATGCCCTCGACGCCGAGTTTGGCCACAGCGCGCAGCACCTGCAGGTTGCTGAAGGTCGTTACGACAAGCAGAGGCAAGTGAGGATGGTCCCGACGAATGCCTGCCAGCATGCGCACGCCATCCGGCCGGCTGCTCAACGGCATGGACAGGTCAGTGATGACAAGGTCGCAGGGGGTATTGGCAATCAGGGCTTCCAGTTGCTCGGGATCGGCAGCTTCCCCGACCACGCATAGCCCTTCATGCTTGGCGATCAGACATTGAATGCCAATTCGCACGACCGGATGGTCGTCCGCGATCAAAATGCGTTTCATGCAGCGCCTCGTGGATGAATGTTGCACGCATACGAGGCACAGCGTCGCCGCACCTCGCGATGACGAATGCAATTCACAAATACCGGTTGGCTGGCCGGCAGCAGGTTGTGAACAGCGTCACTGTTCAGTCCATTCCTGCATCCCTCGCACGACCTTGCTGCACCTTAGGCGGATAGCGGCGTACGAAACTATGAATCAACTTGTATAAATGTGATTTTGCGGCGTGCGTTCCAGTTGGGGCCCACGCAGTGCTACCCGCGTCTGCCAATGGCTGACGCAAGTGCGGACCGTTGGCAAACGGCCGTGTTCGCCTTCATCTTCTGGTAACGCCCCGCTTTACCCGCGAAGGGTGGCGCCGCCGTCCACATACAGATCGCTCATGGCGATGTGACCGGCCTGATCTGAGAGGAGGAACATGACGGCATGAACAATGTCATCCGGGCGAGCGAGTTTCTGTAGGGGAATGCCGGCTTTGAATGTCTCCGGAGTTCCCTTGATGACCTGTGCGGCACCTTGTTCGTCTGCCCACATGCCGGTCTGCATCGGGGTCAGCGTGGAACCGGGCGCGACGATATTGCAGCGGATGCCGAGTGGCGCCAGCTCCAGCCCAAGGCACCGGGTGAACATGGTCGAGGCCGCCTTGGAGGCCGCATAGGCAGCCATGCCATGCCGCGGGACGCCGGCGGCATTGGAGCTGACCGTGACGATCGCCCCTTTGCGGCGCGGCGACATTACCCGTGCCAACGCACGCGAGACATGGAAGACGCCATCCGCATTCACCGCAAATACCCGGCGCCATTGCGCATCGGCCGTCTCGGCGACGGTGCCGGTCTGCAGTACGCCGGCCACATTGATGCCAAAGCCGATCGGGCCGACCTCGGCCTCGGCCCAGGCCACCAGCGCATCGACGGCGGCCGCGTCGGTCACATCCAATGCCCGGGCATGCACCGTTGCCTGCCCTGGCGCCACGGCGATGACCGGCGCGACCACATCGGTGGCGATCACGGTGCAGCCGCTGTCACGCAGTTGCTCGACCAAGGCCGCGCCGATACCGCCGTTGGCGCCGGTGACCAGGGCGATGGTGCCGTCGAATCCGGTGAGTTTCATGCCGATGTCCTGTGTGCGTCGTGCCGTTGAAGGTGCGCATCGAGCCACGGCGCGACCTGCGCCACGGCATCGCGGCCGGTGAGTTCGGCGTGCAGGCAAGGCAGTTCAATCGCCTCCACATGCGCTGCGTGGGCCTGCCACAGGGCCGACTGCAGCTGCGGGCGGTTGAGGTGGTCGCGGCCGGCACGGACGTGCAGCAGCGGGCCATCGTAGTGCGTGTGGAGATGGGCGCGGATCAGGCGATTGGTGCCGGTGACCGCCCGGACCACGCCATCGAGGACGACATCCGGCAGGTTGCCCAGCGCGCTGTCGCCGCGGCGCAGGAAGGCCAGGATGCGCGCGCGGGTGTCCAGCTCGGGGTGCGCATCCGGATCGTGGCCGGCGATGGCGAGCAAGGCGCGCAGTGCGGCGATCGGGTCCGGCTCGGGCTCGGCCCGCCAGCACTCGCTGGGGTAGGCGTCGAGCAGCGCCAGCACGCCAACCTCATGGCCGAGGCCGCGCAGGTGCACCGCCATCGCCTGGGCGAGGATGCCGCCGACCGACCAGCCCAGCAGATGTACCGGGCCGGGCCGACCCAACGCGAGAATGCGTGCGGCATAGTCCGCCGCAAGGGCCTCGATGCTGGTGGGCAGCGGCTGGTCGGGATCGAGCACGGGCGACTGCAGGCCCTGCACCTCGCGCGTGGGAGACAGCGCCCGGGCGAGATCCCGATAGTTCCACGCGATGCCGCCTGCGGGATGGATGACATACAACGGCGCGAGCGCAGCATCGCCACTGGCCAGCCGGATCATCGGCGCGAGGCCATGATCGGTGGCCGCCGGCGGTGCATCGATGCGCGCGGCGAGTCCGGCCACGGTCGGGGCGGCGAATACCGCACCCAGACCGAGATCGCAACGCCATCGCTGCTGGATGGCCAGCAGCAGGTGCACAGCACTGAGCGAGTCACCGCCCAGCGCGAAGAAATCCGCATCGGCACTGACCGGTGTACTGAGTGAGAGCGTCTGCGCGAACAGCGTGGCCAGCGCCTGCTCGGTGGCGGTCACCGGCGCCATGCCCGTGGAGACTGCCTGGGTGGGCGCCGGCAACGCTGCACGATCCAGCTTGCCGTTGGCGGTGACCGGCCACTGCTCCAACGCCACGACGGCGCTGGGCACCATGTAGTCCGGCAGGCGAGCGGCCAGATGCGTGCGCAGCGTTTCCTGATCCGGGCCACCGGCATTGAGGTAGGCCACCAGCCGCGGCTCGCCCGGGCGGTCCTCGCGCAGCAGCACCTCGGCGCGGGTGACGCCGGGTGCCGAGCGCAGCGCCGCATCGATCTCGCCGAGTTCGATGCGCAGGCCACGCAGCTTGATCTGGTGGTCATTGCGGCCGAGGTACTCCACGGCCCCGTCCTCGCGCCAGCGCGCTACATCGCCGGTACGGTACAGCCGCCCCCCGGGCACGAACGGATCGGCCAGGAAGCGCTCGGCGGTGAGGTCGTCGCGGCCGAGATAGCCGCGGGCCAGCTGCACGCCGCCGAGATACAGATCACCGGCCACGCCGGGCGGCAGCGGCTGCATCCGGGTATCGAGCACATACAGGCGGGTATTCCAGACCGGATGGCCGATCGGTACCGGCGCGGCGGTGTCATCCCGGCTGGCCGGCCAGAAGCTGACATCCACGGCGGCTTCGGTGGGGCCATAGAGATTGTGCAGTTCGGCCTGGACGGTGGCATGGAAGCGGTCGCGCAACGCGGCATCCAGCGCTTCGCCACTGGTGAACACCCGCCGCAGCTGCAGCCCGCGCGCGGCCGGCGTAGCCAGGAACGCGGCCAGCATCGCCGGCACGAAATGCAGGGTGGTGATGGCGTGCTCGCGAATCAATGCGGCCAGCGCCAGGGGATCGCGATGCGCCTCGGGCGGCGCGACCACCAGTGTCGCCCCGCTGATCAGCGGCAGGAAGAACTCCCATACCGAGACATCGAAGGTGGCCGGCGTCTTCTGCAGGATGCGGTCGTCCGGCTGGAAGGCATAGTGCTCGCGCATCCACGCCAGGCGGTTGACGATGGCGCGGTGCTCGATCAACACGCCCTTGGGCTCGCCGGTGGAGCCGGAGGTGTAAATGACGTAGGCCGCGTCTGCCGGCGCCGGTGCGGCGGTCAGGGCGGCGTCGCTGTGGGTGTGCCACTGCGCGGGCACCAGCACCGGCGTGCCCGGGAAGCGCTCGCGATCCTGCCCCTGGGCCAGCACGCAGACCGGCTGCGCCGAGCGCAGGATCCGGGCGAGGCGCTCATCCGGGTGGGCCAGATCGACCGGCAGATAGGCACCGCCGGCGCGCAGCACCGCGACCAGGGCGATGATCAGCTCCAGCGAGCGCGGCAGCGCGATCACCACCCTCGCCTCGCGGCCGACGCCTTGGGCCTGCAGTTGCAGCGCCAAGGCACGGCTGCGCTGCTCCAGCGCAGCGTAGGTAAGTTGCTGCTCGCCGAAGACCACAGCGACAGCCTCGGGCGTACGTTGCATGCATTCGGTGATCAGTGCGGCGAGGCTGACCTCGGGCACGGGGTGCGCGGTAGCGTTGATGTCATATAGATAGCGCTGCGTTTCTTCTGGCGTGCACAACGGCACCGCTGCAATGTCGCCGCCGGCGGCCTGCACCTCCAGCGCGGCCGACACGAAATGCAGCAGCCGTGCGGCGTGCGCCTGCACCTGCGCGAGGGTATACAGCGTGGGATTGGCCTCGATCTCCAGATCGAGCACGGCCGTGCCATCGCCACGGAAGCCAAGCGTCACATCATCGACGGGACCGGTGGACAGCACCTCCAGCGTGGCATGGACGCCGGCCAGCTGCAGCGGCCGATAGAACGGCTGCACGTTGACCAGCGGGCCATGCAGGCGCCGCTGGCCACCGATCAGGCCCAGGTCACGCCGCAGCTGCTCGCCGCGGTAACGCCCGTGGCGGCGGCCGCGCATCAGGCGCAGGGCGACCTCACGCGCAAAGGCATCGACGCTGCCCTCACCGGCCGTGACCCGCAGCGGCAACACGTTCATCACCATCGCCGGCACACGGGCGGAAACGCTGCCGAGCCGCCCCATGAACGGCACGCCGATCACGGCCTCCGCTTCGCCGCTGATCCGGCGGCAGTATTCGGCGCCGAGCGCGGTCAACAGGTCCGGCCAGGGCTGGCCGATCGCGGCGGCGGCACGGTGCAGGCGCTCGCGCAGGGCCGGCGCAATCGACTGTACGTGGCGCAGTGCATCCGGTGCGGCGGCGGCAAGGCCGGCCTGCAGCCCAGTGGCGGCCGGCGCGTCGGCCATGAGCTCGCGCCAGTAGGCGGCATCGCGCATGCGGCGCTCGCTGGCACGGTACGCGGTGTCTTCATCCAGCGCGGGGGCCAGTGGCGCCAGCGCGGCCTGCGGTGTGTCGCCTGCATACAGCGCACAGACCCGTTCGGTGAGCAGGCCCATGCCGTAGCCATCGGTGGCAAGGTGGTGCACGCGCAGATACCAGACGCTGCGTGCCGGGCCCAGCAGGAACAGGCGCTGCTGGCTGAGCCGGTCGCGGGCGGGATCGACCGGGTTGATGCGGTCGCGCTGCATCGCCTCACGGGCAGCGGCTGCCGGGTCTGGATCGCCGGAGAGATCCACCACCTGCAGCGTGGGCGTGTGCTGCGGGTCCACCCACTGTTCGGGAAGGCCCTGCGCGTCTTCGGCGATGCGCAACGCCAGCGCGTCGGATTCGTGTGCGGCTTGGTCGGCAGCGCGCACGAAGGCCGCAACGTCCAGCGCCCCTTCGATCCATACCGCATGGGCGGTGTTGAAGGCCGGGTTGTCCGGCGCCAGGCGCTGCGCGTACCACAGGCCAGCCTGCGCCTCGCTCAGCCCACGAACGATAGGCTCGGCCGCACCCGGCACCGCACGGGCCTTCATGCGCTGGCCGCCGCCTGTGCCTGCAGGCGCTGCACCACGGTCCACCAACCGCTCAGGGTGGCGTGCTCGGCCAGGTGGCTGAACTCCAGCGCGATGCCGGTGTTGCCCCAGGCCAACACCAGCCCCAGTACACGCATCGAATCCAGGCCGAGGTCCATCAGGTTCTCCTCGGTGCTGATGTCCTCGGGCGCTTCGCCGAGCATCTCGGCGACATCGGCGCGCATCCGCGCCAGGGTGAGTGCGGTCATGCGAGGGTCTCCAGCAGGTGATCGGTGGTCATCGGCACGCCACAGGTACGGGCGATCCAGTGCAGCGCGAGGTCATGATCGGCACGCGAGAAATCGGCGACCGCATCGGCGGCGATGAAGCTCTCGATGTCACGCTGGAAGCCCTCGGCGACCGTGGCGGTGCAGCCGATGTGCGCGTACACGCCGGTGACCAGCAGCTGGTCGCGGCCACGGGCGCGCATCATCGTCTCCAGATTGCTGCGCTGGAACGCGCTGTAGCGGTGCTTGACCAGCACATGATCGCCCGCCGCCGGGGCGACGGCTTCGATGATGGCTTCGTGTTCCTCGGTGGCGGACATGCCCGGGCCCCACAGATCAGCCTGCAGGCCCCGGTCGCGGCGATCCTGGTTGCCCCGCTGGGCGGTGTAGAACACCGGGATGCCACGGGCGCGGCAATGCGCGAGCAGGCGGGCGATGTTGGCCACGGCCGGCGCCAGCGGCGCGGCATCCGGCGCGAACGCGGCCAGGAAGTAACGCTGCATGTCATGCACCAGCAGCGCCAGGCGCTCGGTCTGCGGCTGCCACGCGCCGCGCGGGGTGGGCAGTTCGGCCAGGGTCGGCAGTGGGTACGGTTGGATCGTTGGCAGCGCCATCAGCGCGGTTCTCCTGTCTGTTGCATGAAACGTTCGCGCAGCTGGGCACGCAGCTCGCGGCGGCTGATCTTGCCGACCGCGGTGGTGCCGAAGGCATCGACGAACACGATCTGGTCCGGCACTTTGAACGCGGCCAGGCCACGGCTGCGCACCCAGGCCTTGAGGCTGGCGGCCTTGGTCGGCTCGCCCTGGGCAATGATGAAGGCGCAGCTGCGTTCACCAAGGTAGGCATCGGGAATGGAGACCACCGCCGCATCGAACACGCTCGGGTGCGCCAGCAGATGGTCTTCGATCTCTTCGGCGGAGATCTTCTCGCCGGCACGGTTGATGTGATCGGTGGCCCTGCCCTGCACCACCAGATAGCCACCGGGCAGGCGCTGCACCCTGTCGCCGGTGCGGTAGAAACCATCCTCGGTGAAGGCGCGCGCGTTGGCGGCGGGATCGTTGTGATAGCAGCGGATGGTGTACGGGCCGCGGGTAAGCAGATGCCCGGTCTCACCGTCCGCGACCGGGTTGCCCTGGTCGTCGACCACCAGCACCTCATCGTCTTCGCTGATCGGGCGGCCCTGGGTGGAAACGATGAGCTCCTCGCTGTCGTGCAGGCGGGTGTAGTTGACCAGGCCCTCGGCCATGCCGAAGACCTGCTGCAGGGTGCAGCCCAGCCCGGCGATCACCCGGCGCGCCGCTTCCGGCACCAGCTTGGCGCCGCCAACCTGCACCACCTGCAGGCTGGAGAGATCCTGCGTGGTGGTTGCGGCGGCCTGTGCCCACAGCAGCGCCAACGGCGGCACCAGGCCGACACAGGTGGCCCGCTCGCGCGCGATCAGGCCGAACGCGGTCTCCGGGCCCGCGCCCGGGCTCAGCACCACGCGGCCACCGGCGTACAGCGTGCCGAAGAACCCCGGCGAGCTCATCGGGAAGTTGTGCGCGGCCGGCAGCGCAACCAGATAAACGCTATCCTGGGTGATGCCGCAGATCGCGTTGCTGGCGCGGAAGGAATACAGGTAGTCGTCGTGCGTGCGCGGGATCAGCTTGGACAGGCCGGTGCTGCCCCCGGAGATCTGCAGGAACGCAACCGATTGCGGGTCAGGATCGGCGGGCAGCTGATCAAGATCGCCTGCCAGCGATGCCAGCGCGGTGAACCCGGCCGCGTCACCGGCGATGATGACGTGTTGCACCTCGGGCACCTGCGCCTGCAGTTCGCGCGCAAGGGTGCGGTAATCGAACCCCTCGTAACTGGCGGCGGCGATATAGGCATTGGCCTCGGCCTTGCGCGCGAAATGCGCAAGCTCGGTGATACGGTGCGCGGGCAGTGCATACACGGGAATCAAACCAGCGCGGAACAACCCGCAGACCACGGTCACGAATTCCGCCACGTTGCCAAGCTGCACCACCACCCGGTCACCCGGGATCAAGCCCTGCGCGAGCAGGCCAGCGCCGATGCGGCCAGCCTCCTGCCACAGTTGGGCATAGGTGAGGCGCGTATCACCGCCGACCACCGCGATATCACCGGCGAAGCGCTCGGCACGCTCGCGCAGGAAGCCCGGAAAGGTCTCGCCGCGCCAATGGCCGGCCGCGCGATAGCGCGCGACCAGGGCCGGCGGCCAGACCTGGCGCAGCGGCACCCGGGAGGAAGAGAAGGATGCGTTCATGGACAGCTCCCGCACATCAGAAAGGACGAACGTCATGGACGCCGAGCGCGGTCAGCAGGGCCATGAACTTGGCAGCCGTTTCGGCTACCTCGAGATCGGGTTGGGATTCGGCGACGATGCCGGCACCGGCATACAGGCGCACTTCGGTGCCCTGCACGCGTGCGCAGCGGATCGCCACATACCAGTCGCCATCGCCCTGCGCATCGGTCCAGCCGACGGCGCCGGCATAGAAGCCCCGTGCGACCGGTTCGGCCTGACGGATCAGTTCGAGCGCCTGCTGGCGCGGCGTGCCGCACACCGCGGGCGTGGGATGCAGCAGTGCAACCAACGCGGCCGAGGACACCGAAGGATCCTTCAGCGTGCCGTGGATGCGCGTGCCCAGGTGCCACATGGTGGCCGTGGCGTGCAGTGTCGGGCGCGGCTGCGCTTCCACGTGATGGCACAACGGTGCAAGGGCGGCCACGATGGCCTCGACCACGTGGCGGTGCTCGTCGTGATCCTTGGCCGATGCCAGCAGCGTTTCCGCAGCGCGTGCATCCTCGGCCGGATCGGCCGAACGGCGGGCTGAGCCGGCCAGTGGATGGGAGAGCACACGGTCACCGCGCCTGGAGACCAGCAGCTCCGGGGTGGCGCCGACCAGCCAGGCCGCGTCGCCCGCACTTGCTGCGGGCACCGGCACCACGTAGGTCGCCACACTGGGGTCTTTACCCAGGCGCGCGGCCAGCACGCGCGGATGCAGCGGCTGCGCGGTGGTGACGCGCAGGCTGCGTGCGAGCACGGCTTTCTCCAACGGGCTGTCAGTGCGCTGCAGTTCCGTGACTGCAGCCGCCACCGCCTGTGCATACGCATCGGCAGATGGTTCGGCGAGCACATCGCCAACGAGAGTCGGCGTTTCCACGCGGACCACCGTGGGCTGGCCAGACACCTGATCCGGCTGGTAGAGCGCATCGCCCTGCTCGGGATCAAACGGTACCGCCCCCACCAGCAGCCGCGGGCCGGAGCGCGGCGCGGCGAAGAACGCGGCAACGCGCTCGGCCAAGGTGGCGGTGGCACCGGCCGGCAGCCGTGCACGCACACCGTGCGCTTCCATCGCCAGCTGCGGGCTGCGCAGCAGGAAATACGGGGCCTCGGCCGCATCAGCGGTGGCGGTGTCGGTCATCTCATCGGTCACACCCGTGGCGAGCATCTCGTTCATGCCGCACCCCGCGCACGATGCAGGGCGGCAGAGACCGCCAGGACCAGCAGCACCACGCCCACCAGCAGGTACGGCGCGCTCGGCGACCACCGATACAACAGTGTGCCGATCATCGGCCCGACCACCATGCCCATGCCCTGCACCGATGCCACCGTACCTGCGGCAGCGCCCTGCTCGTGCGCCTCCACCGAATCGGCCGCCAGCGCCTGGAAATTGGGGAAGACGAAACCCATGCCGAACGCGGCGATCGCATAACTGGCCAGCAACTGCCACGGCACGCTGACCAGCGCGACCGACGCAAAGCCCAGCCCGGAGATCAGCGCCCCGACCAGGATCCAGCGCGTCGGGCGGATGTCCTTGAGCTTCATCACCAGGCCCTGCGCGAAGATCAGGCCGACACCGACGGCGGTCAGCGCCAGCCCGGCCATGCGTGCGCCGTCTGCCGGGGCGAGCTGCAGGCGATCAATCGCGAAGAAGCCGACCGTCACCTGCGCGATGGTGACCGAAATCATCGCGGCGAACACCGCCAGCAACGGCAGGCGTAGGCGCGCATCGCCCAGGCCGAGCGTTGGTTTGCGGCCGGTGTGCGTCGGCGCGACGGGCGGCGTGTTCGGCAGGCGCCACCAGATCATCAGCAGCGACAACAACGGCAACAACGCGGCCACATACAAGGTAAGCGAGAGATTCTGGTAGGCGATCCAACCGGCGGCGGCCGGGCCCAACACCATGCCCAGCGCATTGGCGGTGCCAAGCTTGGCCATCACGCTGCCGCGCTGCCCCGGGGCGGCCTGGTCGGCGATGATGGCCGCGGCAGTCGGCGGCACGGCGGCGTAGAACAGCCCGACCAGGGCACGCGTGCCGACCAGGACCAGCACGGAGAGCCAGACCGCCGGCGGCGAGGTCAGCGCCACATCCACGAACACCGCCAGCGCCACGTAGATCACCGCGTAGGCGGCCAGTGCGATCAGCAGCACGCGCTTGCGCCCGATGCGATCGCTGAGTGCGCCCCAGCGGCGCGCCGACAGCATCCACAACACACCGGCCGCAGTGACCGACAGGCCGGCATGCCACTCGGCCAGGCCCAACACCCGCACCACCGGGCCGATCACGGATACGAACGCCATCATCGCCATGGTGCCGAGCAGCGCGGCGGAAACGAGGGCGGGCAAACCGGAAACGACAGGACGTGAAGACATTGAACACCACAGCCAATAAGAAGTTGAACCACGCGGTGCGCCGACGCGCGCGCGGTTCCGCCATCCGGTTGCGAACGCATCACCGCCCTGTGATCCATCAAATGATAACGGCTCGCATTTGCGTTTGATAGTGCAATCTGTATCGCATGTTCAGGTGCGCAGGCGACCCCCCCCTGCGACAAAAAAGCACTACATATTCGGTTGACGAGTCACCTCTACCCCACTATGTTGTGTCCATCGGCTCCCCGCTTCCGCCAGGCCCGGTGCATCGTCGCAACGCCGCGTTGCTGCTCAACGCCCCGTTGCGCCCACCTGACCGGCGCCTGGAAGCATGGCCCGTCGCCACCGATGTGAGCCTGCGGCGACGTGTTCCTGCACACGCAGGGCCTGCCCACCAATCACGCCTTCTGTCCGGCTGCCGCACGGCTCTGCCGCGCCGCCTGCTGGGCTCTGCGCCATGCATGGAGAACGCATGAACACCGACGACACCGTCGCTTCGACCCTCACCCCGCCCACGGACACCCCCGTTGATGCGGCCGCCGGCAGTGACACGCTGTGGATCACCAAGGAGGGCGGCAACCGACGCATGCCGTTCGACCAGGCGCGGCTGGAGCGCACCGTGCACAGCGTGCATGGCGAGTTCCCGCAGCTGGACGTGGCCGATTACCTGCGCAGCGTGCTGGGGCAGATCGCACGTCGCCAGCAGCTCAGCGCCGATGAGATGGTGGACCTGCTGATCCGCGAGGCGGAATCGCGCATCGACCTGACCGCGCCGGACTGGGAGCACTTCGCCGCCCGCCTGTATCTGCGCCGCCTGTACAAGCGCGCCAGCAAGAACCGGTTCTACGATGCCACGCTGAAGTACGGCTCGTATGTGGGGCTGCAGGAGAGCCTGGCCGACCGCAACGTATATTCGATCGACATCCTCAAGGCCTATTCCAAGGACGAACTGGAGGAAGCCGGGCAGATGATCGAGCCCGAGCGCGATACCTTGTTCGCCTACAACGGCCTGTACCTGCTGGCCACCCGCTACCTCGCCACCGATCACTCGCGCGCCGTCTACGAGTTGCCGCAGGAGCGCTGGCTGACCATTGCGCTGTACCTGATGCAGCACGAACACGAGCACGGCGAGCGTTCACGGCGGCGGCGCATGCTGCTGGTACGTGAGGCGTACTGGGCGCTGTCGAACCTGTACATGACCGTGGCGACGCCTACGCTGGCCAATGCCGGCAAGGTGGGCGGCCAGCTGTCGTCGTGCTTCATCGACACGGTGGACGACAGCCTGCAGGGCATCTACGACTCCAACACCGATGTCGCGCGCGTCTCCAAGCACGGCGGCGGCGTGGGCGCCTATCTGGGCTATGTCCGCTCGGCCGGTTCCTCGATCCGCGGCGTGGCCAATTCCTCCGGCGGCGTGGTGCCGTGGATCAAGCAGCTCAACAACACGGCCGTCAGCGTGGATCAGCTGGGCCAGCGCAAGGGCGCGATCGCGGTGTATCTGGATGTCTGGCATCGCGACATCGAGGCCTTCCTCGATCTGCGCCTGAACAACGGCGACCAGCGCCTGCGCGCGCACGATGTGTTCACCTCGGTGTGCCTGCCGGACCTGTTCATGGAAGCGGTGGAACGGCGCGGCGACTGGTACCTGTTCGACCCGTATGAGGTCAACCGGATCAAGGGCTGGTACCTGCAGGACTTCCACGATGAGCAGCGCGGCCAGGGCAGCTTCCGCGCGAAGTACGAGGAGGTCGTGGCCGACGAGCGCATCAGCCGGCGCACCATCAAGGCCATCGAGCTGTTCAAGCGGATCATGGTCAGCCAGCTGGAGACCGGCAACCCCTTCATGTTCTACCGGGACGAAGTGAACCGGATGAACCCGAACAAGCATGCCGGCAGCATCTACTCCAGCAACCTGTGCACGGAGATCCTGCAGAACATGAGCCCCACCCGCATGATCCAGGAGATGATCAGCGGCGACCAGATCGTGACGACCAAACAGGCCGGCGATTTCGTGGTGTGCAACCTGTCTTCGATCAACCTCGGCCGCGCGGTGACGGCCGCCCCGGACCTGCTGAGCAGCGATGTACTGGAGCGGCTGGTGCCGATCCAGGTGCGGATGCTGGACAACGTGATCGACCTCAACCAGCTGCCGGTGCCGCAGGCGACCATCACCAACCGCAAGTACCGCGCGATCGGGCTGGGCACGTTCGGCTGGCATCACCTGCTGGCCCTGCAGCAGATCGAATGGAACTCCGCCCAGGCCGAGGACTACGCCGACAGCCTCTACGAGCGCATCAACTACCTGACCATCCAGGCCAGCATGACGTTGGCCAAGGAAAAGGGCCGCTACAGCGCCTTCGTCGGCAGCGACTGGCAGAACGGTGAGTACTTCCGCGCCCGTGGCTATGACAGCCCGGCCTGGCGGGAACTGGCGGCGCAGGTGGGCGTCAACGGACTGCGCAACGGCTGTCTGATGGCGGTGGCACCGAACATGAGCACCGCACAGATCGCCGGCTCCACGGCCTCGATCGATCCGGTCTACGGCGCCTTCTACTACGAAGAAAAAAAGGATTTCCGCCGTCCGGTCGCCGCACCGGGACTGTCGCTGGAGACCTACCCTTACTATGAAAAGGGTGCGTACCGGGTGGACCAGTTCGCCAGCATCCGCCAGAACGCCCGCCGCCAGCGCCACGTGGACCAGTCGATCAGCTTCAACCTCTACGTGCCCAGCACCATCCGCGCCAGCACCCTGCTCGCGCTGCACATGAGTGCCTGGCGCGAAGGGCTCAAGACGACCTATTACGTGCGCTCCAACGACATCGATATTTCTGAGTGCGAATGGTGCAGCAGCTGACGTACGTCAGCCCACTGACCGGTAGTGGGGGGGG
>NZ_JBHFHW010000004.1:92465-169420 GCF_057333975.1 Stenotrophomonas sp. AGC87 | reverse complement strand
CCCCGGTAGTGCCGGCCGCTGGCCGGCAACTCGCACTGCCCGAGAGAAACAAGGAAACCCCCCATGGCCATTCCCCTCGAACGCATCAAGATCCTCGAACCGCGCCACCCCAACCGCTCCACCGGCATCATCAACGGCCGCACCAGCGGCATCCTCAACTGGAACGACATCCCCTACCCGTCCTTCTACCGGGCGTACAAGGAGCTTTCGACCAATTTCTGGATTCCCGACGAAGTCGACATGAAGGGCGACGCGCGCCAGTACGGCGAGCTCAATGCCCGCGAGAAGAACGCCTACGACTCGATCATCGGCCTGCTCGCCACGCTGGATTCCCCGCAGACGCGCTTCATCTACAACGTTGCCGAGTACATCACCGATCCCGCCGCGCATGCCAATGCGGCGATCATCGGCCAGCAGGAAGTGATCCACAACGAAAGCTACAGCTACGTACTCGCCTCGATCGCCGGGCTGGCCGACCAGAACCGCGTGTTCGAGATCGCCCGTACCCACCCGACCATCCTGGCCCGCAACGCGCCGATCATGCAGTCCTACGATGACTTCATGCGCGAGAAGACCGCCGAGACACTGATCCGCGCACTGATCCAGTCCTCGATCCTGGAAGGCATCAACTTCTATTCCGGCTTCGCGTTCTTCTACAACCTGGTCCGCCAGAACCGGATGACCGGCACCGGCAAGATCATCAGCTTCATCAACCGCGACGAGCTGGCCCACACCAAGTTCATCAGCGAACTAATCCGCGCCATCATCGGCGAGAATCCAGCGCTGCAGGGCGAGCAGCTGACCGCCTACGTGCATGAGGCCTTCGAGCACGCCATCCAGCTGGAAACGCGTTGGACCGGCGAGGTGCTGGACGGCATCGACGGCATCGACGTGGACGAGATGATCCGCTACGTGAAGTACCGCGCCAACAAGATGGCCGGCATGCTCGGCATCGAGAAGCTGTACAGCGAGACCAACGTCAACGTGATGCCGTGGATCAAAGCCTACGCCGACAACTTCACCGAGACCAAGACCGACTTCTTCGAAATGCGCAACGCCAGCTACAAGAAGACGAACTCGGACAATGGATTCGATGATCTGTAAGGGGCATGGCGATGCACATTCTGCTGGCCTTTGCCTCGCTGAGCGGCAACACCCGTGAGGTGGCTGCGCTGATCCGGGCGCGCTGCGAGGCACTGGGGCACCGTGTGGACTGGGTCGATGTGGATGTCGTTGAGGTGGCCGTGGCGCTGGCGGGAGAGCCGCCTGACCTGTGTCTGGTCGGTTCCTGGACGGACAACGCCGGGCGTACGCCGGCGGAAATGAAGGACTGCGTGGCCGCGCTGCGCGATCGCTTCGGGCTGCCACTGCCGTTCCCGGTGGCGGTATTCGGTACCGGCGAGACCCAATGGGGCGAGGAGTACTACTGCGGCGCCGCCCACCGCCTGGCGAGTTTCTTTGGCGCCCCGTACCCGGTGCTGGAGATCGAGCAGATGCCGCACGGCGCCGAAGACACCCACGCCATTCACCACTGGGCCGACACCGTGTTGGCCCATACCGAGAGCCCTACGACATGCTGACCCTGCACGCCCAGACCGCCGAGGATTACCACGCCGCCGTGCGCGAGCACCCGGCCCTGCTGGTGGATTTCCATAAGGACGACTGCCCGGGATGCCGGATGCTGGAGATGTCGTTGGCCAGCGTGTCCGGCGCCATCGCGGACGCGGGGATGACGCTGTTGAAGGTCAAGCTGGAAACGGTTGGTGAAGGACTATTCCGCGAACTGGGCTTGCGGCAGACGCCGACGCTGCTGGTGGTGCGCGACGGTCACGAAACGGCGCGGCTGGCGGGGTTCCAGTCGCCGAAGCAGATTCTGGCGGTGTTGGGGGCTGGGTGATCATTCGGTTCCGGGGGGACCCTGCGCGGAGGCAGGGTCGAGCGGAGCGGGCTTACCAGTCGTACTGCACCTGCAGCCGCGCATAGCGGGGATTGGTGTAGTACTTGGCTTTCTCGTGGTTGAAGAAGTCGGTGATGGTACCGGCCGAGTCGACGCTGTACTTGGTCTCGTACACCTGCAACGGCTTGATCGAATTGAAGAGGTTGAGGACAGAGAACTGAACGCTCAGCCCCTTCACGGCAGCGGGCCGGTAGATCACGGTGGGATCCAGACTGGCAACCCACGGGGTGCGACCGCTGCTTCCCAAGCCGACCACATCCTCCATATCGGCATTACAGGTATGGAAGACGCCGGCGTAGCCGTACTCGGTACCGAACGTACCGTAGCCGCCGCCCAGGCAGGTGATGGGCGTGCCGGACTGGATGAGCAGATTGGCGCCCACCTGCCACTGGTCCGTCAGGTCGTACGACCCATACAGCTTGAAGCTGTGGCGGCGATCGTTGAAGAGATAGCCATCCGCACCGTACATCAGTTCCTTGAAGTCGAAGTCCGACGTGGTGCCGGTGTCGTCCTGGCCGTTGGTGCTCTTCACCAGCCCTTCGTAGTTCCCGTGCAGCTTCGCCCAGGTGTAGTTCAAGCTTGCGTACCAACGCTCACCTTGCCGATCGGCAGACAGTGACAGGGCACGATAGCTGCGCGTGGCCTTCGGGCCGAGTTCGTCGCCCGGCACCGTGATCTCATCCGGCTTGCCATCGCCATCCACATCGATGCTCAGCCTCAGGTCCTCACCCGGGTTGTATATCCAGCACCCCGGGATGCCGGACGGCACCTCCCAGGGACTGTCCCAGTTGGACAGGTCATAGCCCGCCTTCTTGGCCGCGTTGTACAGCGAGCGGGCATCGCAGGTGTCATCGATGACATTGTTGATGCGGCGATAGGTCACTTTCGCACCCAGCGTCCAGCCGTCAACCCAGGCATTCGAGGACTGGAGACGGTGCTCGTAACCCAGAATCGCCTCGTCCTGGGTGTAGGGTTTCAAGCCTTTGGACGCCACGGCCTTGGGATCAGGCGCTGACCCATCCGCACCGTTGTAGACGCTGTCCGCACTTCCGCCGCGGTAGGAGCCAGTGATGTTCGGCTTGCCAGTGACCGGGTCATAGCCGTCGTAGGTGAAGTACTCATTGGTGTAATACGACGCCGACGCCGCGCGCAGCGACACATTGGCGGCAATCGGAAGCGAGTAGCGGCCAAGCGAGCCGAACAGCTTGCTGTTTCCATCGCCCATCACATCCCAGGCAAAGCCACCGCGCGGCTGCCAGATGTTGTCCTGCTTGACGAACGACACCCCATCGCTGTTGCGGTTGTCGAACGAATCATTGCGGAGGCCGGCATACAGCATGAGGGCATCGTTGACCTGCCAATGGTCTTCGAGATACCAGGAGCGCTGCTTGATCCCGATGGTACCGCCAGTGCGGAAGTTGATCCTGCGCGCATAGTCTTCGTGGAGACGCCAATAGGCGCCACTCGAGTACGCGGTGCCCTGACGCGATTTCCATTCGTCATTGCTATAGCCAAAACCAAGCTGATGGGCAGCCAACTGCCAGGTGAAATCGACCATTGCACTGGTACGTTCGTTGCTGCCGTCCTTGACATCGATCTGGCTGGTGACCGCACACCCTACCCGCTTGCCAAGAACGGCATCGAAAACGTAGGGACAGTCGCCGTCAGGGCTCAGAATGTTGCCGTCATAGTCCGAGCGCTTCCCATCCGGGCTGATCGTGTAGTCCGCATTCTTGTTGCGCATCTGGCCGTAGCGGACGCTGGCGGTCAGTGCATCACTGAGATAGCTCGTCCATTGCAGGACATGCGTAGCGCCGTCCCGCTCACGATACAGCCGGCCGAGATAGTCTTTCTTGCTTGCCTCGGCATCAGGCCTGTCGCTGTCGTAGGCGGCCGTGTAGTTGTCGTAGTGATAGCGGCGGCGATTGCCGAAACCCGTGTACTCGAGGTGATTGTTGTCGTTGAGGTACCAATCCAGTTTGACCAGCCAGTAAGGATCCTTGGAGGCATACTGCTCCGCCGTTGTCGAGAGTGACGTCGGTGGCTTTGGGTTGGCGGGGTCCTGAGGTGAGCGGGAGGCGTCCGCAGTTCGACCGTAATAGGTTTCTCGCTCAGCGCGACTCATGCTGCCCAGCGCGAACATGAACAGTTTGTCCTTGATCAGCGGGCCACCGATCCACGCCGAGGCAACATCACTGCTTCTGCTGTTGTTGTCGTACGAGCGGAGCAACGTGCCGTCGGTACGGAGCGTGTCGGGTTCGGTACTGCGCCACGCATTCGGCGCCGTGGTCCAGCTGAACCCGCCCTTCCATTCGTTGGTGCCGCGTTTGACGTTGACGCTTGTTACGCCACCCGTGGAGAAACCGTAACGTGCGCCGTAGCCACCGGTCTGGACGTCCAGCTGATCGATCGCCTGGAACGGGACCTCGGAGAAGCTGAGGCTGTCGAATAGATTGGTGACGTTGAAACCGTTGACGTAGTAGCTGTTCTCCGCGGCAGAGGCGCCACCAAACGAAGCCGGGCCGAAGTAGCCGCTGCTGGCGACGGTGCCCGGGGTGAGCAAGGATACGCTGGTGATGTCGCGCCCGACCGGCAAGGCGTTGAGCTGTTCCGCAGTGAACGTCGTGCGCGACTCGACACTGCCCAGATCGATGGTGGCGCCCAGCTGGGCACGGACGTTGACGGTGTCCAGTGTTGCTGCGCGGCTCATGTCGGCACTCGTGGTCTGGCCGGCAATGACCGTGACTACGATGGTGCGCGCGTCGCCATTGGCGCCGGACACCTCTACTTCATAGCGGCCTGCTCCTAGCGCACCGACACGGAATCGTCCGTCGGCACTGATGGCGCTCTCGCGTGTAACGCCTGAATCCAGGTTGCGTACACGCACCTCGCCACCGGTGAACCCTGGGGCCAGGCCGTTGATGTCACCTACCGTGCTCTGTGCGAATGCCGACGCGCTGAGCAGCGAAGACGCGAGCAGCAGAATGCGTAGGCGTTGCCTGCCAACAATACGATCGGGAACAGCGGACTTACGTTGCATTGATGCGCCTCCATGGATATCCAGTCGAAACTGGTTAAGGGGGCATGAACGTAGTCCTGTCTGACTCCTCTGCGTGCTTTGGTTCGATTGATAGGTGTGAAGCTGTGACGGCTGTTCGGAATTCGTCCCGCTCTAGAGCAACAAGGGTGATGCAACACTCATTGCGGGTGGGACGCGGGGCAAGCATGTCGATTGCGGTGTTGCGTTGCCGCACGTACACCGCAGGTGTCTGACGCCGCCGTGAAGCCACAACCGCGTCGCAAGATGCACTTTCCTCCCCTTGTTCCTTATCTCGCCACCGGACGCAGGCGATGCACCGCTGCCGACAACAGCCCACGACGCTTGAACCACCACTCCAACGGCAGCGTCACCAGCGGCGGCACCGCAGCCGCCAGCGCCAGCAGCGCGGCCCACCACGGCCAACGCAGGCGGATGGCGGCGAGCACCGATACAACCACGTAGACCATGAAGGCCACACCGTGCACCGGGCCGAAGATCTTGACCCCGACCGGGGTCGGATCGGCCGCCTGGTACTTGAAGTACATGCCGATCAACAGGCCGGCCCACGTCAGGGCTTCGACGAAGGCGACCGTGGCGAACACGCGGCCCATGGGGCTGATTGGCAAGGCACGCTTCAAGATAGGCTCGGGGTCGTAACGGAAAGGACCCGCATCATAGCCAGCGAACGGTTTTGATGCGAATCATTCTCAGCATGCAGCGCCCGCCCTGCCGATCACCAGCGTGCACTGATGCGGAAGTCAGCGCGCAGGCTGTCATCGTCCTGCAGCACTTTGTCCAGTGGATGGCCCAGGTCAAGGCTGTAGCTGTAGCGCTTGGCGAGCTGTCCATTCAAGCCGACGCCGACGCTGCTGATGCTGGCCGAGGTGGGATAGTCGCCACGCACCTCGCCGTGATCGAAGAACACGTAGACATCGTGCGCCTGCCGATAGGGCCGGTGCAGTTCGACGCTGCCGAAATAGCCTTTCACCCCGGAGAGGGTGCCGCGAACATAGCCACGCACGCTGCCGATGCCGCCCACCTGGAACAGGTTGCTTGAAGGCAGGAAGTCGCCGTTGCTGAACTGCCACCCGAGTTGCGCCCGGTACAGCAGGCCGCTGCCGCCGATGCGCTGGGTCCAGCTGGTGGATCCGTTGGCGGTCGTGAACGCACGCCCCTCGGCCAACGTCTCATCGGTGCGGATGCGCGACACACCCTGATAGAACGTCCAGTCGTAGCCGTCATTGCGGTAGCCGGTGCTCACACCCAGGGTCACCGTGGTCGAATCGACCTCCGACACCCGCACATCACCGATATCGGACACGGAGTTGCTGCGCGAGACGTTGGCGATGGTGGACAGCAGCCAGTTCGGCGTGGCCACCCACGGCTGGGTGAAGTCCAGACCATAGCTGGTCGACTCGCCCGTGATGTCCAGGGCGCGGTAGGCACCGTCGATGATGTTGATCTGGCTGCGCGACACGCTGGCGCCGACACGGCCGTTGCGCGTGTTGACGATGCCGGAGTAGCCGATGCGCCCTTCCAGGCCACCGCGCGACCACGCCACCGAGCCGGCCAGCAGGTCACTGATCCCCGCCAGACCCCAGAACTGGCCATGCGCACCGTAGCGCTCGCGGCCGGTGGTCTCTACGCCGGAATTATCGACGAACACGCCCCAGTTGCTTCGGTCCGGCACCTCCGCCAGCAGCACGATATCGGTCTGGCCGGCGGCCTGGCCGGGCCGCATCAGTGCGCGCACCTGCAGATCGGTGGTGCGGTTGAGGTAGATCAGCTCATCGCGCAGGCGATCGCTGCGCACCACCTCCCCTACCGGCTGCCGCACCCGCCGCTCCACAAAGCGCACCGGCACCTTGCCCTCCCCGGTCACCTCCAGCGTCCCCAGCGTGCCTTCCAGCAGGGTGACGTCAACGCGCCCCTCGTTGATCGACTGCTCGCGCAGAAGCGCGCGCGCCGTACTGATCCCGGCTGCCTCGTAAGCCGCATTGACGTCGGCCACCAGTGTTTCCAGCTCGGCCAAGTGGACCTCGCGCCCCTGGTAGCGGGCGGCGATCGCATCGAGCGTGGCCTTCGGCAGCAGCGCCGATGGACTGAAACGCACCTCGTTGAGCACGAAGCTGCCATGGACGTCGGCCAGCCCGCTTTGCCCGGCCGGCGGAGGCGCCGGCTGCACCGGGTCCACCACCGGGCGCTCCGGCTGCAGCGGCTGGCGCTGCTCGTAGTAGCCGTCAATGCGCTGTGCGGTGTCCTTCCCCGCGGTGCCACTACTGTTCTGCGCATGTGCAAGACAGGGCAGCAGCGCGCTGCCGATCAGGAACATCCCTCGGTACATGGTGTGTTTTCCGTCGTTCATCAGTTGGGCGCCCCGAGGTTGACCGCGCCGCCCAGGGCCGGAGCCACCACGTCGCGGGCTTTTGCTTCATCACCTTCCGCGGGCGCACGGGCGGGTACCGCCATCTCCGGCGAGCGGAGATTGAGCATGCGGCCCATGTAGCGCACCGCGCTTTCGCCCAGGTAGGCCGGCCCGGCCTCGAGGTGGTCGCGGTTGTAGTTCGGGCTGCTCACCCCGACCCCATCGTTGAACCGCAGCACATAGGCGTCGGTATCCAGCAGGCGGCCATCGGCCGCCAGGTGGAAGCGACGGTTCAACTGCAGCAGCTGTGCGTCCGCCGGGCGCAGCGCCGGGCTGGTGTTGTCCATCAGCACGTGCAGCGCCGGGGTGGTCAGGGTCATGGTGCGTTCGACATGGCCATCGGCGATGGCGACCTTCGCCGAGGAGGACGTCAGCTCTGCCTCCATGGCCCGCAGCGCATCGATGAGCCAGGCATCACGCGGCTGAACGTCCACCACGATCCGGCTGGCGACACCGTTGCGGTAGCCGGTCAGGGTGGTCGTCAGCAGACCCGGGCCAGCGTCCGACTGAATTACCTGGGCCTGCACCTCATCGGCGGCCAGGTTCAGACGGCTATCGACCATCGCCTGTGCCAACGACAAGGAGTCGCGCGCGGCCAGCTGTGCAGATCCCGCCTGCAGCTGCCCACCGGTCAGCGAACCGGCCTGGGCGTCCATGTAGGCCGTGGTGCCGGCGCTGACGCGCTCGAAGCCGATGCTGCCACCCGCAATGATCGACTGTGCGCCACCGCTGCGACCGTTACCGAAATGGATATCCCGACCCGCCTGCAGCGTTGCATCGCCACCGGCCTGGTACACACCCCATTGCTGGGTGCCGCCGCTGGTGGCCACCAGGTCGCTGCCGGCGCTGGCCGCTTCGATCCGGATATCGCCCGCGGCCTGCACCTGCAGTGCCCTCCCCGCGTCCACCTGCCGGCCCTGGACATCCGAGCCGCGCGATGCCAGCGCGATGCCGCCGGCCGCCTGCAGGGCGTCGAACCGCAGCGCCTCGGTGGACGTCAGCCCAAGATTGCAGCCCACGTTGAGCGTGCCGATGACCAGTGCGACACCGGCATCGCCGCGGAAGTTGCAACCCACGCTTACCTCATCGGCGGAAAGGTGGGTGCCTGCGAGCCAGTCACCATCCACACCAATCACGGCCGTGCCCACATCGATGGACTGGCCGGCGCGCAGCGTCATCGAGCCGTCGACCGCTGCGCTGCCGAGGGTGATGGCGCCGCCCGCGTTGACCACCAGTGACTGCGCGACCGTTGCATTGCCAAGCTGCACATCCGTGCCGCCATCCACACTTGCCTGCCCCCCCACGGCGACATCGTCGATGGCCAGCAGACCTCCAGCGTTCGCGGTGAGGTCACCGTTGCTGGTCAGCTGCTGGATCTGCAGCGCACCGGCCGCATCCAGCTGCATCGCCGCCCCGGAGGACAGCGTCTGCGCTACCAGCGTGGCACCCGTGGTTCCGCTCAGCGCCCCCTGCGCCTGCAGGGTGCCAATGCCCATCGCCCCGCCGCTGCGAAGCTGCGCATCGCCACCGACCGTGGCGGTACGCATCTCCAGCGTGCCGGCCGCAGCAACGTCCAGCGACTGACCGATCACCGCCTGGGCCAGTCGTACATCCGCGTCGCCTTCAAGGTGCGCATCGCCATCGGCCACCAGGTCGCCGATGGCGAGCAGCCCACCTGCCGTGGCGGCCAGATCGCCCCCGCTGCGCAGCTGCTGCACATCCAACGCACCGTACGCGTCCAACTGCATCGCCGCGCCGGACGACAGTGTCTGCGCCACCAGCGCGGCACCGGTAGCCGCGTTCATTGCGCCCTGCGCGTGCAGTTCGCCAATGCGCATGGCCCCGGAACTGCGAAGCGCCGCATCGCCGCCGATCCTGCCTTGGCCCAGGGTAAGTCCGCCGGCGCTGGTCACGACGGCATCCGCCCCAGCCTCCAGGCGGCCGATGTCCAGCGCTCCCCGCGCCTGCATCGCCACCGAGTGACCGGCGACCCCGTGGCCGATGTCGGCGGAGGTCGTCTCCAGCCGGACATCGGTTGCCGCATCCAGCAGATCCGCCTGCAGGTGCGCGTCACTGTGCAGCGACAGCGAACCCGATGCGGCAACCACGTCGCCCACAACACCCCCGTTGGGGAGGCGCAGGTGGATGTCACCGCGATCGCTGCGCGCCAGGACAAGCCGGCCGACATCGACCGTGAGCGCCTGCGCGTCACTACCAATTCCGTCGCCCGCCTGCAGGCTGGCCAGCACGTGACTGCCGCCACCGACATTGACCGCGGCATCCCCGTTGGAGTGGATACGACCGTCCGCCTCGAGCATCACGTTGCCGGTGGCCGTGTTACCGGTCACGGCCAGCTGGCCTACGCTGATGTCCGCACTGGAACGCACCGCGACCACCCGGCCAGCACTCAACTGGCTTCCGGCGCCCATCGCGAAGCCGCCCGCGTCGATCTGCACGCTGTCGCCGGCGCTGACCTGCGCGCCTGCCGCCAGCGATGTGGCCTGCAGCGAGAGCAGCTGCAGGACCTGGTCAATGGCGGCATCCCCCAACTGCAGGCCGCCACCGGCGGCGACATTGGCGGAGGCTGCGCGCAGGTTGCCGATGCGGACATCCCCCATCGGGGCGCTGACAATCGCGTCGCCCGCAGCCTGCACCGAATCCAGGTCGGCACCGTTGTACCCGGTGGCGCCCAGATCGCCACCGGCTTGCAAACGCACTGCGCTCAGCTTGCCCGCCGTGCTCATCAGCTGCAGGTCGCCCCCTGCGGTAAGCGTGCCGATCGGCATATCCACGTCGCTGGAAAGACGCACCTCGCCCCCCGCCGCGCCATCCAGCCGACCGCCGGCAACGATGCGCACGGCCAGCGAACCGCCGTCCTCGTCGCGGATGTCGTCGCGCACGGCGAGCTGGATGTCGCGCCCGGTCAGCGTGCTCACGCCCTTCAGGTACGACAGCAGGCTGCCGCCGCCGACGTCCAGTACGACGTCCTGGTTCGCCCTCACCAGGCCGACTCGCAGGTTCCCGCTCTGCTGCGCCAGGCGCACGTGTTCACCGGCGTTGGCCAGCAGCAGGCGGCCGTTGATCTGCACACGCAGCGGCTGACCATCGTGGCCCATGATGCTGCGCAGGGCGCTCAGGCTGAGGTCCTTGCCGACCCTCAGAGTCGCACCGGCCGCACTGCCACCGGCATCGGTGATATCGCCGTCACTGCCGATACGTACATCGCCACCGGCGTCGAAGCTGTTCAGCGCCAGCGAGGTACTGCCATGCAGGTAGGCATCGCCCCCGACATCGGCCTCGATCCCGCCCGTGGCCGCCAGCACCACCGGAGCCGTACTGCGGATGCGCAGCGAGACCACCACGGCACCGCCGCGCACCTGATCGGGCGTGAGCACATTGCCGGCCGCGTCGAGCATCTGCACATCGCCCGGCGTGGTCGCAAGCCGCATGGCCAGCATCGCCTCGGCACTGAGGTTGCCGCTGTTCACGTCGGCCAGGCTGACTGTGTATTCCTTGTCCAGACGGCCCAGGTCATCGCGGGCATGCAGGCTGACATTGCGCCCGATGATCACCGGTTCGGCATTCAGGGCCGAACCGGTGGAGGGTTCCAGCGCATTGGCGTTGAACACGTAGCGCAGCTGGTCCTGGCTCCACCGTGAGTCAGCCGTCATGCCATCAAGAAGCGCTGCCTTGCGTGCGGCGACCATCGCGCTGTCGCCACCGCTGGCAGTCAGCTCATAGCGGTACCCCGCGTTGAAGGACGCGAAGATCGCTTCCTGCTGCCAGCCGGTGCCGAAGGCATCGGTGAACACCGTCCCCAGGCGGTTGAAGCGCTCGGCGAGGTAGTCACTTACTCCTGCATCGTCCAGGCTGCCGCCGCGCGCGGCTTCTGCCATGGAGCGGAACAGGTTGATGGCATTGCCACCGGCCACGTAGCGCCCATCCACGACACTGCCCAGCGCGTGGAGCTGGAAGTACTCGGCGTAGCTGGCGTCGACCTGGCTCTGGTAGCTGACGATCGACTGCTGGCCGCCGCCCTGGAACAGCTTGAGGTTGTCGCGCAGGCTGGCCAGCTGCGCTTCGTTGAGGAAGCTGGACGAGGCGCGCTGGGCGCCGCTGTAGATCGAGCCCGAGGGTGCCTCGATCAGCACGTCACCGGCCAGCGACTCGATGCGCTGTACCCAGAAGTCGCCGCCGAGGTCGCGCAGCGCGATGTCACCGGTCGCCCGCGCCGAGATGAGCCCACCCTCCAGCACGCCGTCGCTGCGGGTACGCTCGCCGGCATCGACCACCAGGGGCCGGGAGAGCGAGCCGATGGCACCGTAGACGCTGTCCAGGGTGATGTCGGCACCGATGATCGACGCAGCATTGCCGGTGGCCGCACCTTCAATGTCGTACTTGGCGCGCAGCCACACATCGCCACGGCCGGTGCCACGGCCGGCGTTGATCAGCACCTTGGCTGCCGAATCCACGTCCAGCGCAATGTCACCGCCCGCACGGGCCACCAGGTTGCCGGCGGCCACGGTGGCGCCGTTGGCGTTGGTGTAGGACACCATCTGGACATCCAGCGGATTGGCGGCCTCGCCGGCCTGGGCGCCGACAATGCTGCCGATGCTGCCGGCCGCGTCGAGGGTCAACTGGTTCGTGATGATCCTGGCGTCACGCGATGCGCTGACGATGCTGCCGTTCTCGCTGGTCAGGAAGGTCCGGCCATCGGTGTTCTTCAGAACACCATTGATACGGATGGTCTGGCCGGAGTCGACGTCGAGCAGGCCTGCATCGTTGGCACTGAAGTTGATGCCGATCCGGTTGTCGGCCTTGGCCGTGTTGGTGACCACCAGCGTGCCAGTGCGCGGGGCGCGCTGGTACCAGCTGGTGCGCCACGTGCCACCGTCATTGAACTCATTGCTACCCGGGAAACCGTAGTTGTAGCGGCAGCCACTTTCGTTTTTCTTCTCGCAGCGGTAGTTCACGCGTGAATCAAGGTAGCTGCCGAAGTCACCGGTCAGCTGCGACTCGAACACCGCCACGCCGCCTGCCTTGTTGCCGTACGTGACGCCTGAGGTTTCCCACTGCTGGCCGTTGAAGACGGTCTTGTTGTTCCCGTCCACCCAGCGCCAGTTCTCAGCAGTAAGCACGCCGCTATCGGACTGGATGTTGCGCGCGATGCGGGCCGTCTGTGTCCAACTCGCAAACATGCCGGCGCGCGGGTCATACGCGGTCGTGTTGCTGATGGCCGATACTCCCGGGGCATCCCAGTTCAGGGCATTCACTCCGCCCTGATAGCCCTTCACGTTGCCGTTGCCGTCGCGCAGATACCACGACGCGGTATTGAGCTCACGGTCGCGGATGGTGATCTGCCCGGGCGCCCCGTTGCCGACCAGGATGTTGCCAAGCTGCAGGCCCACATCGGCCAGGCCATTGTTGATGACCACCGAGCCCTTGCCACTGACCACATTGAGCGAGCCGGCGGTGGATGTGCTGACGATGCGGCCATCGAGGTAGATCGAACCGCCCCCGTTGGCCGAAATGTCCGGCACGATGAACTGGCGGTTGAGCGAATCGTACTTCAGGGCGATGCGGGAAGAATCTGCGCCGGACTTCGCCACGAACATGGCAGGCACATCGAAGATGCCCTTGCTCGCCTGGTTGTCCTTGCCGTCGATCCAGGTGCGCAACGCGCTGCTTTCGACCAGGATCGCCGAGTAGTCGACCGGCCGCCCCGCCTTCAGCGCGACGTTGACGTCGATGTAGTTGGCCGTGATCTTGATGCCACTGCCGGCGTTCACACCGCTGCCCGTGCTGGGCACCTGGCCAAGGCTGGCGTTGCTGACGTCGTCGGGCTGCGTGGTAAGCAGGGTGCGCAGATTCCGGGCGTTCACCTTTGGCAGGTAATTGGTGTCCTTGTGGCTGTACCGCGATACCACGCCACCGTCGTAGTACTGCCCACCCAGCGCTGAAGCGGTGCAGTCCTTGTCGCCGATGCGATAGCGGCATGCCCCAAACACAAGGATGCTGGGGTTGTTGACGTCGTTGCCGGTGCCATACAGCAGATAGTCGGTCAAGCTCATGCCGGCCGCGGCGGCCGCGGCGCCGTACTTCGCGTTGGCGATGTACGCCGCGGCATCGTCGGCATCGGTGATGCCCGATGCCACGCTGTGGCGTGCCCACAGCGCGCTCACCACACTGCCGTACCAGTTTTCCGAGCCCCGGTTGTAGCCAACCTCACCGTTGGGCGCATTGATCGTCACGCTTTCGGCGAGCTGCTCGCCCCAGCTCTGGATGTTGCCGAGCGCGTTGTACATGTCCAGCTCGCCGCCCGTGACCGAGATCAGCCCGCCCGCACCGATCGCAGCGGTGCCGGTGGTCGCCTCGTTGCGGATGCTCACCAGCGCATTGCTCTGCCCCGGGTTCTGGCTGACGGCGATGCCCACGGCCTGGTTGCTGTTGCCGGTGAACAGCACGTTGCCGCCGCTGTACTCCGGTACCAGGATGTCGCCGGCCAGCAGCAGGTTGTCGGTACTGCGGTTGGTGATGGTGATCTTCGGCGCGCCCTTGGCGGTGACCGAGCCGCCACCGCGGATGTTGCGGCCATACAGGATCACATCGCCGCCGGCCGCATACAGGTCGCCGATGGTGTGGGTGTAGAGCGCATTGCCGGCGATGGCATCGAAATCGTGGATGCCCGACGCGTTAAGTCGCGCCTTCAGCGCGCTGCTGAGCTCGCGCTGGGTATCGAACGGCAGCACATCGCCGCCCGCGCCGCTGCTGGTCAGCTTGCCATTGGCATCGATCAGGATGTCCAGCACGTTGTAGCGCCCGGCAACGACGCGGCCATCGATCAGCACATCACCGCGGGTGCTGCCACCACTGCGGCTGTCGCGCACGGTGACCGGAATGAACCCCAACTGGTAGCCGGTGGCGGCGCCATCGGCGTTGCGGAAGACATTTTCACCGTAAGCACCGAGCGACACGAATGCGCCACTGAGCAGTTCACTGCCCGCGGCCAGAGCGGTGCTCGCGTTGCTGTCCACCGTGGAGGACGCCGAGGAATCCGGCACCGCGATCAGCCCTCGGCTGTACCCCTGCGAGACCGCATTGGCGGCCAGCCGTGAGGTCCAGCCATTCATGCCGTCCTGGCCGGCGGAGACGAAAGCGTTGTGCAACGATTCCAGCTTCGCGCCGCGGCCGACATTGACCTGCTGGTCCATCGCCAGCGCCACGTCCGCGTCGGAGATGCCGACCGCGGCCAGCACACCCCAGGTGTTCACCAACGCGGTGGCGCCGATGTCGGTCGCGGCGTAAGTGCCGACGTTGAGCATGTAGCTGCTCTGCAGGCGCGCGTCATCGCCGATGTTCACGCGGTTGCCGAGCACCGCATTGGTGCGGGCCTTGACCACGGCGGCATTGATCGCCCCGCCGGTGGTCAGCCCCGCCCGGTCATCGGTGTTCGCACGGGTGTTTGCCACGATGTCCAGCGCGCCACCATCGCCCGGCGTCGGTGCGACACCGGCGCGCAGCAGGGCGCCCTTGCCGATATCGATGGTGCTGCTGCCATCCAGCCGGGTGACCACCTGTGCGGCACTGCCACTGAGGACACCGCCGCCGGCCGCGCTGGCGGCAAGCTCGCTGCCCAGCGTGCCGGTGTAGTTGTTGTCGGTGCGCAGCACCAGCGATCCGGCCGAGACAATCTGGGCATCCTCGTCCACCAGCAGCCCGACGGTCGCGTCCGCACGGTTGTTCACGTTGGCGCCACTGGCGTTGAGGACGCCTGCGCTGGTGCTGTTCGCGCTGCCCGCGTAGTTGCTGTCGTGCAGCGCCCGGGCGTCAAGGCGGCTGACATCCAGCACGGCGTTGCGGCCGATGGACAATTGCGTGGTGCTGTCGGTGTGCGTCGCTGCCAGCGCCGCGTTGCCCGCAATGAGCCCGCCGGTGCCCGCCGTGGCGTTGGCGCGATTCTCGTCCTTGCCGCTGGCGGCGAGCGTGGTGTTGCCTGCGTACAGCAGGCTCCCGGCCCCCACGGTGACGCCGGTGGTCGCCGCGGAACGCGCGTTGGCATCGACGACGCCAGCGGCCAGCAGGCCCGCCACGCTCAGCCCGGTGGCATCGGCACGCTGGTTGCTGTTGTTGACTGCGCGCATCGCGATCGTGCCGCCGCGCGCGTAGTCGGTGATGTTGTTGATGGAATAGGCCTCACCCTGCACCACCACGTTGGATCCAAGCGCTGCCTGCACCGCGTTGGTGCTGGCAGCAGTGGCGAAGGCGCCGGCGCCGGCCAGATACAGGCCACCGGAACCGGCGACCGCGCGTGCATCCACGCCCCCACCGTGGACGCTGGCCAGGATGTCCAGCCCACCGCGGTTGGACAGCACCGCACCATCGCCTACATGGGCGTCCACCGTGGCACGAGAGGTGGCATCAGCGACCGCCGCACCGACCGCCAGCCCGCCGGCCAATGCAGCACCGAAGGCTTCAGCGGACACCTGCGGCGTGGCCTCGGCATGCACCTCAATGCTGCCGCCCACCCCGGATACGCGTGTCCGCTCGCCCAGCCAGGCGCGCACGTCGGAGCCATCGTCGGCCAGTGCCACGGCGGCGCTGACGCCGGCCAACACGCCACCGGCCGCACCCCACGCGCCTGCATGCGCGCCGCCCAGCGAGCTGGCCGCGAACGTCACGTTGCCAAAGCCGGCCAAGGTACTGTCGTTGTGCAACCACGCCTGGACGTTGGCGTTGCGTGCCGCGGTTGCAACGACCGCACCGGCCGCGAGTGCGCCGGCGGCCATGCCGGTGGCGGTCACATCCAGTGTGCTGGCATCGCTGGCACGGACCGCAAGCCCCTGGCCCTGGCTGCCTGCCTGCAGGTCACCGGCCACCGTGGCCGATACCGTCTGTTCCAGGCGCGCCAAGCCGATGGCCGCACCGACGCCCACCAGGCCGGCACCGCCGGCATAGACGTCCAGAGCTGCGGCCTTGCCTGCGCTGCCGTCGCCGGCGTTGGCGAGCACCGCGATGGAACCGGCCCGCGTGCTGTTCGCCGCCAGCACCGCCTCGGTGCTGCCATACAGGCCGGTCATGCCGAATGCGCCGCCCACGCCGAGGCCACCGGCGCCGAGGCCGCCGACCGTGTTGCTGCTGCTCATCAGGGTCTGCGCGCTCACCTCAAGCGCGCGTGCCTGCACGGTGCCGCCGCGGATGCTGGCGCTCACCAGGTCCCCACGCCCCTGCAGACTGCCGATGTTTACCTGGGCGCGGCTGTTCAGCGCGCCGGCGCCCTGCGCCCCCAGGGTGCCGTCCAGCGCGGCGGCGTCGATCTTCTGGCCATTGCCCAGCTGCTTCAGGGTGGCAAAGGTGCCACCCAGTTCCGTATCACTGTCACCGCGGTCGCCAATGCCGGCCAGCAGCAGCCCGGCAGCGCCGCCGATGCCGGTGGTGGCGCCCACGCCAGCCGTCACGGTGACCATGTCCACCGCACGATCGGAGATGGCATTCACATCAATGCTGCCCGTGGTCGACAGCGTGCTGTCTTCCACGGCGGCCTTGACGGTGCTGCCAAGAATGGCCACCGAGGCGCCCGCACCTACACCACTGCCGGCGATGCCGACGCCCACCGCACCGGAGTACGCGGACAGCCGCAGGATATCCTCGGCCACCACCGCCATATCGGTGGCATCCACCGAGGCCTGGGTGACCAGCGCACGGGTGTCGTTCTGCAGCAGGTGCACCTGTGCCATGCCGGCGATGCCGGCGCCGCCGGCACCCGCGCCACTCACCGCCACGCCGTTGAAATCGGAGCGGCTGCGCGCGTTCACGTCGAGGTCGCGTGACACGAAAATGTTGGTCGCGCGCCCACTGTCGCCCACCTGCGCCAGCGTGGTTGAGGTGCCCATGTTGACCAGCGCGGTGCCGGCCACCGCTGCGCCCCCACCGACTGCGCCTGCACCGCCGACCAGCGAGGCGGCGTTGTCGCTGTTGGCATTGACCGCCAGGGAACCCGCCCGCAGGGTGCCGCCCAGCACGCTTGCGCGGGTATCGGTGGTGAAGGTGTTGACCACGCCGGTGGCGGCGCCGCCGGTCAGGCCTGCGGCCGCGCCGACCACGATCGCCAGCGCGTTCTGGCTTGCATTGGCCTCCACAGTCACCGCATCGGCGGCCGACAAGGTGGCGCCCTCGATGCTGGCGCTGGCATGGCTGTCGAACAGGTTGGTCGAGAGCGCCCCTGCGCCCGAGAATACGCCCGCGCTGGCGGCGATACCGGCCACATAATTGGCCGAGGCCACGTGATGGCTGGCGCGCACATCCACGCTCTGCTCCGCCGCGGCGAGACCTGCGCTGTCCTGGTCGGGGTCGCTGCTGGTGCCCAGCCCATGCTGGTTGATCCGTGCGTCCTTGATGAGCGCGGTGGTACTGCCGGCGATGTCGTTGACGGCCGCCATCACCGCCACCGCACCACTGGCGATCGGGGTGGTACCCAGCGCGCCACTGACGCCGATGGTCCTGACCTGCTGGCGCGTGGCCGCATTGACCGCGATGCCATGCACGTCGATATGGCCGGTGCCCAGGTCCACGGTATCGAAGGCCATGCCCGCGGCATCGGTACGGGTGCTGTGGGTATTGCCCGCTGTGCGCCGGCCACTGTCCACGCCTGTCAGCGCATCTCCCAGGCCCAGCGCGGTCACGGCAGTTCCGGCACCGGTGATCGCCGCCTCGGTGCTGCCATCCACCAGGTTGACGACGGTGCCCAGGCCGATGCCCGCGTTGACGCCCCCGCCGATGCTGCCGGCGTACACGTCAATCTGCTGCGCCTGCGCGGCGAGCACACCGACGTTGTCCTGCGCCAGGACATTGGCGCCTGCTTCAATCCGTGCCGAGACGGCGCCCTTCATCCGGTTGACCGCCACCGAGGCTGCGCCACCGACGGCGCCGCCGCCGCCCAGGCCAGCGGCCACGGTGCGGATACGGTTGCCCTGCCCGCCGGCCTTTCCGGAGGCATCGGCCTGCACCAGTAGATTGCGGACATCCAGGTCCAGTGCACTGCCGGCCACCACCGCCGAGGTAGTGCCGCCGATATCGTTGTAGGCCACTGCCGCGCCCACGCCCACGCTGCCGCCGACCGCCGCGCCACCCGCCAGCGAATCGATGCCGCGCTCGTCACGGGCGCTCACCTTCACATCGGCCAACGCGTTGTGCAGGCTGCTGTCAGTAAGGCTGGCCTGGGTATCGGAATGGATCAGGTTGGTGGTGACACTGCCGGCCACCGCGGCCGTGCCCGCCCCCGCACCGGACACGGCCGCGGTACGCACCAGGCTGCGGTTGGCCGCATCGATGCTCAGCGCACTGGCGCCGCCCAGCGTTGCATTCTCCACCACGGCACGGGTACGGCCGCCGATGTCGTTGACGCTGCTGGCTGCGCCGATGCCTGCCGTCCCCCCGGCCGACAGCGCGCCCCCCAACGAATAGGCCGCACCCGAGGTCTCGGCGCTGACGGACACCGCACCGGTGATGCCACTTCCCTGCCCGGTGACACCCCGCAGGCGGGCCTCGGTGATGGTGTCGATCAGGTTGGTGGTGTTGCTGCCGGCAATGGACGCGGTGCCGCCCAGCGCACCGGCAATGGCCAGTGTCTTGGTGGTGGCTGCCGACGCCGCACTGACATCCAGCGCAGTACTCACCTCCAGCGCGGTTCCATCCACCTCGCCCAGCGTCGTATCGCCGATGGTGGCCACGTTGATCGCCGCGCCGATGGCGGCGGTGCCGCTGCCGGCGACCGCACCGGCCAATGTGTGGATACGCGATTCGTTGCTGGCGGCCACCTGCACGATGCCTGCCTGCACACTGCCCTCCCGCAATGCAGCCTCGGCATGGTTGTCGATCATGCTCCAGCCCACCGAGCCTTGAATGGCGACATTGTTGGCTGCGCCTGCAGCAACCGCACCGGACAGGATCCTGGCAGCATTGGCGGCCTCGACATCGACCCGGCCAGTGCCGGCGGTCAGCTGCGCATCATCGACCAGCGCCAGCGTGGTATTGCCGATGTCATTGATGGTCAGCGCCGCACCCACGGCCACCTTGGAGCCCAGCGTTGCCGCCCCCGCCAACGAGCCGATGAAGGATTCGTCGCGTGCCTGCAGCTGGATGCTGCCTGCGTTGAGCTGTGCGCCATCGCGCGTCACCTGGCCCTGCGCGTCCGCCAGGCCACGGCCGACCAGCACCGAGGTGGTGTTGCCGATGGCGTTGTAGGACGCACTGCCCACCCCGGTGAAGTTGCCGGTACTGCCGCCGATGCCGGCACTCACTGCCAGGATGTCGGACTGGTCGTTGGCCGTGAGCGCAATGCGCCCGGCATTGAGCGTGGCATCGTTGACCGAGACGGTATGCGTGTTGTTGATGGTGTTGTAGGCGAAGGCCACACCGGCATTGTTGCCACCCACCTGGACCATGCCGGCAACGGCGATGATCGAGCTGCGGGCATTGTTGCGACCCGCCGCATCCACCCGCGTATCGTCAGTGCTCGCGGTATCGGCATTGGCATCCACCTCGATGCTGCCGATCCCGGCGCCACAGTAATCGACCGCAAAGCCCGAGCCGCAGCCGTCACCGGTGCCACGCACGTCGTCGATCGTCGCCGTCCCGGCGAAGGCTTCGATGTCACCACTGGCAGCGATGCGGCTGCCGCCGTCAATGCTGGCGGCGGTCTGGCTGGCGATCTGGTTGACCAGCACCGAACCGGCGATCGCCACGCCGTCGCTGCGCGTGGACGCGCCCCCACTGGCAGCCGCCGCCACGATCCGCGATGCATCGGCAGCACGCACGCGCACGTCCTGTACGCCCTCGATGTCGGCACCACTGACTGACGCGCGGGTGCTGTCGCCCACTTCGGCATACGTCACTGCCGCCCCCAGGCCGGCCTTGCCACCCGCATACAGTGCGCCACCCCCGTTGGCGATCTTGGAGGCGTTCACGGCCTTGACATCGACATCGGCGGCCGCGCCGCTCATGCCGCGGAGGCTGCCCCCGACGATGCTGGCGGCCGTGTCGTTGTGGGACATCGCCACGGTCGCCGAGATCGCGCCAGCGCCGGCCGAGCTCTGGTTGGAGGAGGCATTCACGCCCACGCTCAGCCCGACGTTGACCTGTTCGCTTTCGTTGCGTGCGGTCACCGTGACGGTACCGGCATCCTCCACGGTACTGTCGCGCAACTGCGCGGTGGTCGTGTTCTGGATGTCACCGTAGGCCACGCCACCGGCCAGCGATGCGCTGCCCTGCGTGTTGTCCGACCCGGCCGCGGCCACCGACAACGCGCCGCTGACGCTGACCAGCAGCGTCTGGTTGGTCGCGGCCAGATCCAGCTTCAGGCCCTTGCCGCTGTTGTCCTTGATCACGGCCGAGCTGATGTCCGCCTTGGTGTTCTGCCGGGCACGATTCACCGTCGCACTGCCGGACAGGGCGATGCCGAACTTGGGTTGCGGCGTCTGCGCGCCCTGCCCCTGCCCCGGTGCTGCATTCCCGCTACCCAGCAGGCCCTTGGCTTTGTCGAAGTACTCGGTCAGCCCGCCGCTGCCGTTGCTGTCTGCCTTGTTGGCCATGCCTTCCAGCGCGGTCACCTTGCCGAGCGCACGGGTCTTGAGTGAATCCAGGAAGCCGGGATTCTCCGCGTTCTGCTTCGCCGCCAGCTCGTCCTGCGCCTTCTGCAGCTGCTCGGACGAACTCTTGGCGACTGCGCCGGCTGCGGCCACTGCACCGGCCAGCCCGCCGCTGGTGGCGTTGACCGCCAGCTCACCCGTGGTGATCGCGCCTACCGGCGCCGTGCTGTTGCCGGTGGCGAAGGCTGCAGGCACCGCACCGATGAAGGCGCGGGTATCGGTATCCAACTGCTGGTAAGCAACGCTGGCCCCCACCGACACACTGTCGCTCATCGCAACGGCACCGGCCACGGACCACACGAACAGGTCTTCATCGGCACGCACGCCAACCGTGGCGGCGCGGATGTCGGCACGGTTGCTGATACCGGCCAGCGTGGTGCTGTCCAGGTCCAGCGCGGTGGCGGTTCCGCTGACACCGATGCTGCCGCCCTGGCCGGACTGCAGCGCCAGCGCCACCACGGTTTCCTTGTTGTCGGCCTGTACGGCCAGGCTGCCGGTACCGGCGTCGACGCTGACGCCATCATGGATGATCGCCGCCGCGGTGTTCTGATAATCGACGTAGCCAACACTGCCGCCCAGGGCAGTTCCACCGTTGCCGACGTTGCTGTCCTTGAGGTTCTTCAGGGCAAGATCACCCGCGGCGTGCAGCCCGGTGACATCGGTGTTGGCGCGCACGGTGGTGGTAGCGTCAAACGACCGGCTGCGCGCAGCGCCGGCATGGTCCTCACCTTCCAGCGCAGCGCTCCACGCCGCAGTGCTGGTGTCGCGGGTGGTGAGCGAGGCGCCGGCGGCGACATCGGTACGCGCGCTGTTGGTGGCTTTGAACCAACTCACCGCGCCCCCGATCGCCACTTCCTCTGCCGAGCCCCGCGCCGCGGCGTACGAGGCGAACAGCTCCGATGGGTCGGTGATCAGGTCCTTGGCGGCGGAGATCGAGGTCTTGAACGCGTCGAAGCTGCTGAAATCCGGGACGGCCCCGGTGAGCGCGCTGAAATCCCGCGGCAGGCGCACATCCGACGACAACCCGATGCGTTGCGCCGAGAGCTCGGCCGAACTGCCCACCAGGGTCCGTGCCTCATGGGTGAGGTTGGCGATGTTGACCGCCCCGGACAACGCGAACGCCGAACCATCCGCGCTCTTGCCCTTGGCCAGCACATTGCTCATCGCATGGTTGCCGATCTGTGCATCGGTTACCTGGCTGTCGACCACGATCGCGCCGGCGCTGTCGACCTTGGTGCTTGCGCCGATGCTGGCGGTGGCCGTGTGGTCGCCGTCGACGCCGCTGATCGCCCCGCCGAGACGGAAGGGCGACGCCGTGGTCGGGGTCGTCGCCGGCGGCGTGCTGCCGCCCTCCTGGCTGCCGGTCAGTTTGGCGATGGCGCCGCCAATGCCGGCGCCGGCCAGCGACTGCGCCACGCTCATCAGGCCATCGCTGCCGCTGCTGATCGCTTCCACCTGCTCCTGGCCGGGCAGCGGTTCGCTCTTCGGTCCGGTGATCAGCGTGCTGGTCTTGTTGAGGCGCGTGATGCTGGCTGCCTGCACGGTGACGTCGCCCGCCGTGGTACGGGTGTCACGGTCCAGGCGTGCTTCGGCCGCGATATCCTGCAGACTGATCGCGCCGGCCAGGCCGACCGCGCCATTCTTGTCGGCGCGCGCCGTGGCGGAGGTGTCCAGCGAGACCGCGTTGACGGCGGAAACGTTGACACTGCCGGCCTGCAGCAGTGGCCCACCCGCTTCAATCACCGCGCGGGTGTCAACGTTGACGTTGCTGATCGCCGCAGTGAACGCAGCGGTCGTGTTGTTCACCGCGAACGATTCGGCCGCAAGCTTCAGCGTCGTATCGGCATCGGCCTTCACCACCACATCGCCGCCAGCCACAAGGCTTGCGCCCGAACGCACGATGGCTTCCGTGGTGGCGTTGATCTGCGCGTACGCCGCACCCAGGCTGAGCATGTGCTTCTTCGGAATGGGGTTGCCGTTCGCATCCTTCACGGGGTTGCCGTTGGCATCGGTGACGACATCACCTTTCTCGTACGCCTTGCCGGCCGCCGAGTTGTCGGTGGCCTGCCGGGTGCTGGCGTGCAGCGTGATGTCATCGCGCGCGGTCAGCGCCGCGCTGTCCTTCACTTCCACCCGTGCCGTGGTGGCGCCGTGCAGGAACGAGATCTGTTCCCCCAGCAGCTTGTCCGCGCCCAGGTTCACCAGCGCGTCGCCGAGGTCCTTGAGGTTGCTGGAGTCGGTGACGCTGTTGACGAGGTCGGCCTTGAGCTCGTCGAATACCGCACCGTCCTTGTCGTAGCCGGAATCGATCACCGCAAGCGCGGTCAACTCGATATCGTCCGCGTCCAGACGTGCGTTGCCGCCCACCGTCACCGATGCATCGGCACTGCGCACGCCCAGCCCGGTATCGGAGATCGCCGCCGCGCGCAGCTGAATCCGGCCGCCCTCGTTGACCAGTACCAGCGGCTGCGAGGCGCCGGTATTGACGGCCGCCCCGATGCCCTGCAGATCGCCATTGACATCGCGCGGGCCGGCCGGCACGAGCAGCGTACCGGTGACATCAATGGCCCTGGCCTGTACGCGGATGCCGTTGCGTGCGTTCACCGTCCCGTGCAGCGCCACCGTCTTGTCGGTGAGCTGACCCGGCGTCAGCGTGCCGTACATCAGGGCATCCAGGCTCTCTCCGGCCTTGAGGATGTCTTCGGCCGTGGCGCGGTTGGCCGTGGACACCGACAGCGAGCCGACATTGAGTACGCCACCGTTGCCGACCAACAGGCCATCCGGGGCAACGAAGAACACCTTGCCGCCCACCGCATTGGTCGATTCCAGCACGCTGTTGAGGTTGCCGTTGATGTACGCACGCGCGTCGGTGACCAGGTTGACCAGGTTGTGCACTTGTTGCTGACCCTGGGTGGGCAGCACAAGATCAACGGTCTGGCCGACGCCCACCCCGAATTCGCGGAAGGAATTGAACGCGACCTGGTTGCCGGCGGCCCCCTTCACTGTGCCGGTGGTCACCCTCCAGCGCGGATCGTTGCCCTGCCGCGTCACGTGGGTGTCGGTGCGACCATCGGTGACCATCGCACTGCCGTCATCGCCGGCAATCACGCTGCCTGGCAACGCCAGCCCCAGCACGGAGCCGATGGCCACGGCCAGGCCCGCAGGACGCAGGCGATGGGGCCCCAACTGCGCGTTACGCACGGCGGAGGACGGGCAGGACGAAGGGTCGCGATGGTTCATGGCAGGCTCCGGGCAGTGGCAGGCGGGGCAACCGCGGGCCAGCAAGGGTCGCGGCAAGGCAATAGATGCCTTGCCGCTCGGTGGCGTTACTGGAAAGGGATCAGTGCGTTGCGGCAGCGGCTGGACGGCTGTCCAGCGCGCGGCTGAGCAGCTCGACATTGCCCAGCGAAAGCAGATGGGCGTAGATCAGCCCGAGATCGCCCGAACGCGCCAGATCCTGGAGCGCCTTGCCCTTCAATTCGCGCAGCTTCTGCTCATCGACGACAAAGAAGCCATCCAGCGAGAAGCCCTCGCCCAGTGCGGTCTGCACGTTCACCTGCCGCGGCACCAGCAGCCCATGGCTGGCCAGCGCCGCACTGAAGGCACGCGTACGCGCCAGATGCACCTGGTATTCCTGCAGGAAGTGCAGTGCGTTGCTCAGCAGCGGGCTGTCCTTGCCCTCGTCATCGAACAGCGGCGCACCTTCCTCACCACCTTCGCGGATACCCGCATAGGCCTCATCCAGGCACACGGTGAAGTCGCTGCCCTTCTCATCGTGTTCGGCAAGCACGAAGGGATAGCGGCGCAGAAACGCCGGGACATAGGCCCCTTCGGCCCAGCTGCCCTGCTCATCGACCATCAGGTTCTGGCCGGCGCGCAGGCCCAGCAGTGCGGCCGGCACCACCGCGTCGGCGCTGTTGCCGGCGAACAGGATCGGGTATTCGCGGGCGACCGGCGCGAATTCCACGCAGGCCAGCGGCACGGAGTTGAGCGCGGCGGCGAAGGCGAAATCGCCCGGAGTGGCCACCACCCGATGGTTGCGATGGGCAACGCGGTTGAGCTGGATCGGACGTTCGTAGATGAGCAGCTGCTTCATGGTGGTTCCCCCTGGAGTGATCAAAAAGTGTCCCTTGCCTAATAACCGTGGAAAACGGGCCACTCCCATCAACCAACCGGCAATTCGTCACACTTTTTTAATGAATCCGTTCATAAACACCTGCAGCCCGGCCATGGGGGGCTCATGGCCGTGACGGCACCCTCAGACGAACATGCCGCCGGAGGCTTCCACGCGCTGCGCAGTGATCCACGCGGTCTGCGGCGACAGCAGCGCCACCGCCACCGGGCCGATGTCATCGGGCTTGCCGGGACGGCCCATCGCAGTGACCGAGGACACCATCGCGTTGACCTGCGCATCGTCGCGCACGCGCCCACCGCCGAAATCGGTTTCGATCGCGCCCGGGGCGAGTGTGTTGGCACTGATGCCACGTGCTCCCAGCTCCTTGGCAAGGTAGCGGGTGAATACCTCGATGCCGCCCTTCATCATCGCGTAGGCCGAGCTGCCCGGCAGCGAGAAACGCGCCAGCCCGCTGGACACATTGAGAATGCGGCCGCCATCGGCGATCAGCGGCAACAACGCCTGGGTCAGGAAGTACGGACCCTTGAGGTGCACGGCGACCAGCGCGTCGAACTGCTCGGCCGTGGTATCGGCGATCATCGCGTGCAGGCCTTCGCCGGCGTTGTTGAGCAGGCCCTGCAGCTGGGTTTCACCCCATCCCTCCAACACGCGGCGGACCTGGCTGGCGAATGCGGGGAAGCCGGCGCTGTCGGCCATGTCCAACGGAATCGCGGCGGCGCGGCGGCCCAGTGCTTCGATCCTGGCCACCACGTCCTGCGCGGCATCGGCCTGGCTGCGATAGGTAAGCACGATGTCGGCGCCATCGGCGGCCAACGCGAGGGCGGCGTTGCGGCCGAGGCCACGGCTGCCGCCGGTGATCAGGACAACTCGGGTTGCGTTGCTCATGTCAGTGCACCTGCTTGGGGAGTGGGGTCAGCGTATTGATATTGCCGTGCGGCATAAATCTTTCCAGACCCGCGCGCACGATCTGCTGCATGAGGCCGCCACCTGCCGCGTCGCGTCGCCGCCTTCATGGACTGGGCGGCAGCGGTGATCCGGCCGGAACTGCTCCCTGCCATGTGAGGCAACAGCGCGGGCGCAGCGCGAAGCCGCACATTTGCGCGACCTCGTGCAGATTTACGCACACACCTCTGCCGATTCTGGTAGAGTCTGCGGCCAATACAAGCGCCACCACGCACGAATGCGCATGCTCAGGCATGTCGGCGTGGCGCTTCCCGCCCTGACCGAGGTTGACCCATGACCATCCAGGACGCCCTGCCGGGCGAACGCCAACAGACCATCCTGCGCCTGCTGCGCGACCACGGCCGCGTCATGTCCGCGCAGCTGGCCATCGAGCTGCAGGTCTCGGAAGATTCGATCCGCCGCGACCTGCGCGAGCTGGCTGCGCAGGGTCTGTGCCGCAAGGTGCATGGCGGCGCACTACCGGCGGCCCCGGCGTTCCCGGCGTTGGCCGAGCGCCACGAAAAGGACCATGACCGCAAGCGCGCGTTGGCGCGGAGCGCAGCGGCCCAGGTGCTGCCCGGGGAGCTGGTCTTCCTGGACGCCGGCTCGACCAATACAGTGATCGCCAGCTGCCTGCCCGAGCATCAGGGCCTGCGGGTGGTCACCAACGCACCGGATATCGCGTTGGCCTTGATGGCGCGTCCGGGCATCGAGGTCAGCCTGGTGGGCGGCCGCATGGACCCGCGCATCGGCGCGACGGTGGGCGCCCAGGCACTGGAAGCGATCCGTGCGCTGCGCGTGGACGTGTGCTTCGTCGGCACCTGCGCGGTGGATGCCGAGGCGGGCATCTGGGCGGTGGATGGCGAGGAAGCAACGCTCAAGCGCGCCCTGCTTGCCGCCAGCAGCCGCTGCGTGGTGGTCGCCACAAACGACAAGCTGGGCGCGCAGGCCTCGCACCGGATCGGTGATGTCGACCAGATCGATCTGCTGATCGTGGAGGCGGATGCCCCGCCCGCCCAGGTGGCAGCGTTCGAGCGTCGCGGTGTCGCCCTCCAGCGCGCTGCGCAGCACTGAGGCCCCGAATTCCATGTCGACACTTTCTGCTCCTTCCTCCCTGCTTGCCCGCAGCCAGCAGCACGCCACCCGCGCCGCCTTCTTCCTGCCCGGCTTCGCCACCGCAGCCTGGGCCCCCCTGGTCCCGTTCGCCAAGAACCGCACCGGCCTGGATGAAGGCTCGCTCGGCCTGGTGCTGCTGTGCCTGGGTGCCGGTTCGCTGCTGGCGATGCCGATCGCAGGCATGCTCGCTGCGCGCCACGGCTGCCGCGCCGTGATGATCGCCACGCTGGTGATGGTGATCGCCACTCTGCCCCTGCTCGCCGTCGCCCCCTCGCCGCTGACCCTGGGCCTGGTGCTGTTCGTGTTCGGCGCCGGCGTGGGTGCCTGCGACTGCGTGATGAACATGCAGGCGATCATGGTCGAGCGCGACAGCGGCCGGCCGATGATGTCCGGCTTCCATGCCTTCTACAGCATTGGCGGCGCGGTCGGTGCCGGTGCGATGACCGCTCTGCTGGCGTTCCACCTGCCGCCGTGGCTGGTGTGCCTGCTGGCCTCGGCGGTGATGGCGGCCCTGCTGGCGATCTCGCTGCCGTTCTGGCGGACCGACAAGGCACCCAGCGATGCGCCGATGTTCGCAGTGCCGCATGGGGTGGTGCTGGCGATCGGCGTGCTGTGTTTCGTGGCGTTCCTGGCCGAAGGCTCGGTGCTGGACTGGAGCGCGGTGTTCCTGCATGAAGTGCAGCACGTCGATCCCTCCCGCGCCGGCCTCGGCTATCTGGCCTTTGCCATCGCGATGACCATCACCCGGCTGGTCGGTGATGGCGTGGTGGCCAGGCTCGGCCGCCATCGTTCGATCCTGATCGGCAGCCTGGTGGCGGCCGGCGGTTTCGCGCTGGCGACCTTCGCCACCTGGATGCCACTGGCACTGTGCGGCTATGCGCTGGTCGGCCTGGGCTGCGCGAACATCGTCCCGGCGTTGTTCTCGATGGCGGGCAACCAGAAAGTCATGCCGGAGAGCCTGGCCATCCCGGCGATCACCACGCTCGGCTATGCCGGTGTGCTGGCCGGCCCGGCCCTGATCGGCTTCGTCGCGCAGGCCAGCAGTCTGGTGTTCGCGTTCAGCGCGGTGGCGGTGACGCTGGTACTGGTCGGACTGTGCGCGCGGTGGGTGCGCGCCTGAGGCTGCCCACGGCGCCCAGCGCTAGCGCCCGTAGCGCGCGAGGATCACCAGCGCCAGCAGCACGATGGCCGCCAGTACCAGCAGCATCAGGAAGACCATGCGATAGCGCCCGGCTTTGCCCTGCTCGCGGCGCACGCGCTGGCGGTAGGCGGGGTCGCGCAGATAACGGATCGGGCTGATCCGGAACAGCGGCGCCAACAGCAGATCGATCACCTCGAGCATGCCTGCCTCCCTGGGCGCCCGGGCCACCGGCGCTGCGCCAGCGTTGCATGCGGCGCGGGCCCGGGCAACCCGCCCGGCCGCGATAACGCACATGATTCCCATTTGCTGTACGATCCGCCGGCTTTTCCCCAGGCGCGCACGCGCGACCTGCCCTGCCCGTTCCGGACCGCCGTACGCATGCACACCCTTCCCGCACGTCCCTCTCTCGCCGCGATCGCGGCCGCCATCGGTTTGGCGCTGGCCAGCGCTCCGCACTCGGCAGCCGCCCAGGCCACGACCCCCAGCGCCACGGACCTGGACACGGTCAAGGTCACCGGCAACTGGCTGGACAACCCCACCGAAGCCAAGCTGCTCGACCATCCGGGTGCGCGCAGCATCGTGGAAGCGCAGCGCATCGCCGAGAGTGGCTCGACCAGCGTGCGCGACGTGCTGCGCCAGATCCCGGGCGTGCAGGTGCAGGAGAGCAACGGCACCGGCGGCAGCGATGTGTCGCTCAATGTGGGCGTGCGTGGCCTGACCTCGCGCCTGTCGCCGCGCTCCTATGTGCTGATGGACGGCGTGCCGATGTCGTACGCGCCGTATGGCCAGCCGCAGCTGTCGCTGGCCCCGGTCGCGCTGGGCAATCTGGAATCGGTGGATGTGGTGCGCGGTGCCGGCTCGGTCCGCTACGGGCCGCAGAACGTGGGCGGCATCATCAACTTCGTGACGCGCGCGATTCCGAAGGACTTCGCCGGCTCGCTGGGCTTCACCTCCGAGAGGTACGGCCAGGGCGACAACCTCAAGACCGTGCCCAGCCTGTTCCTGGGCGGCACCACCGACGGCGGCCTCGGCGCGGCGCTGCTGTACTCCGGCACCCATGGCGACGGCTGGCGCAGCAGCAACGACAAGACCGATATCGACGATGTCCTGCTCAAGGCGTCCTATGCGCTGGGCAATGCAGGCGACCTGGCGATGTCGCTGCATCACTTCGAAGGTAGCGGGCGCATGCCCGGAGGCCTGACCACCGCCGAGTACGCGGCCGATCCGTTCCAGTCCACCCGGCCCTATGACGTGTTCAACGGGCGCCGCAGCGATGGCTCCCTGAAGTACAGCTACAGCGATGGCACCAACAACGTCGAGGTGCTGGGCTACTACGTGGATTCCTTCCGCGGCAGCTATATCGAGCAGGACGGCACCGGTGCCAGCAACGGCCAGCGCCGGCTCACCGCCGCGCCGCGCAGCTACCACTACCTGGGCGTGGAGCCGCGCTATTCGCGCCTGTTCACCACCGGCACCGTGGTGCAGGAAGTGAGCGTGGGCTACCGCTACCTGAAGGAAGCCAGCAGCGAGGTGGCCTCGCGCACCAGCTACTACCGCCCGAACGCTGCGGTGGCCGGCTTCGACCTGCCCCTGGTGCCGTACCAGACCAGCCGCGGTGGCACGACGGCCAATGCGTTCTACATCGATGACCGTATCGACATCGGCAACTGGACCATTACCCCGGGCGTGCGCGTGGAAGACATCCGCACCTTCAACACCGTGACCAACCTGGCCACCAGTGGCGCGGTCACCAGCGTGCTGACCCCGAGCATCGACTCGCGCGAGACCCTGCCGACGCTGTCGGTGCTGTACCGCCTGAACGATCACTGGTCGCTCTTCGCCAATGGCGGCAAGTCCTTCGGCCCGCAGCAGTACAGCCAGCTGGCCTCGACCACCGAAGGCCTGCACCCGGAATCGGCGACCACCTATGAGCTGGGCACGCACTACAACGGCAACGGCCTGAGCGGCGAGTTCACCCTGTTCAACGTCGACTTCGACAAGGAACTGCAGCTGGCCCGCTCGATCGTCGGCGAAGGCATGTGGACCGACCTGGGCGCCACCCGTCACCGCGGCGCGGAATCGGCGCTGCGCTACGAGATGGGCCAGCTCAGCGACGCACTGGCCGGCCTGCAGCTGTCGATGACCTACACCTGGACCGAGGCCACCGCCCGCGCCGGTGCGTTTGCCGGCAAGGACCTGCCGCTGTACTCGCGCAATGTGGGCTCGTTCGGCGCGCGCTATGCGATCGACCGCTGGACCTTCAACGCCGATGTGTTCGCCCAGTCCGGCCAGCGCTCGCCGGGCACCCCGAACCCCGGCGCGACCTATGTGACCGAGGAAGACCCGACCGGCCGCCTCGGCGACATCCCCGGCTACACCACCGTGGCGGTGCGGGCCGGCTACGACTTCGGGGCGGAGCTGCACGATCTGAAGCTGGCGATCGGGGTCAAGAACCTGTTCGACCGCCGCTACTACACGCGCTCCACCGACAACAACGGCGGCAAGTTCGTCGGCCAGCCGCGCACGCTGTACCTGCAGGGCACGATCGCGTTCTGAGGTGCCTGCACACTGCGCGGCCCACGTGGCCGCGCAGCGCAACAAGGGCGTGGCGGCCACTGGCGTTACCATCGGGTGACTGCTCACCGGATGCGCACCATGACGGACCTGTCCTTCGATCCCCGCCCGCGCCGCGCGGCCTTCCGTGCGCTGCACGAGGAGGGCTGCTTCGTGCTGCCCAACCCGTGGGATGCAGGCAGCGCACGCTACCTGCACAGCGTGGGTTTCCAGGCACTTGCCTCCACCAGTTCTGGTTGTGCGTGGAGCCAGGCCCAGGCCGACGGCACGCTGACGCTGGAGGAGACCCTCGCACACCTGCGCAGCCTGGCCGCTGCGACCCCGCTGCCGTTGAACGCCGATTTCGGCGATGGCTTCGGCACGCTGGAAGCGGTCGGCAGCAACGTCACCCTTGCCATCGCCACCGGCGTGGCCGGCATCTCCATCGAGGATGCCAGCCCGGATCCCGCGCATCCGTTGCGCACGCTGGACGACGCGGTGGCCCGGGTACGTGCCGCCCGCCGCGCGATCGACGCGTCCGGCGAGGACGTGCTGCTGATCGGCCGCGCCGAGAATTTCTTCGTCGGCCGCCCCGCCCTGGCCGATGCGATCACCCGCCTGCGTGCCTATGCCGAGGCCGGTGCGGATTGTCTGTCTGCGCCGGGCATCACCACCCGCGAGCAGATCGAAGCGGTGGTGGCCGCAGTGGCACCGCGCCCGGTCAACCTGCTGGTCGGCAGCGCATCGCCGTTCACTCTGCAGGACATCGCCGGCATGGGCGTGCGCCGGGTCAGTGTCGGAGGTGCGATGGCGCGCACCGCCTGGGGCGGGATGATGCGGGCTTCGCAGCTGCTGATGGACGAAGGCCGCTTCGACGGGTTCGCCGATGCGGCCTCCGGGGCGGTGCTGAATCAGTTGTTCCGCTGATCGAGTGTTTCATTTGGGAATGAGGCGCCATCTTGCTCAAAAGCGACATACCTGATTATTCCCCCTAGGCCCGCAATGACCGGATACGGGGTGCAGCGGGCCAAATCCCGCTCCTCGGCGGCGCGATCCCATGCCAACGATGTATGTTCCCGCTCCTTGCTGCCGAGTCCTGCGGCAGCGATTTACTTCAGTCGGATGACGAGGGAACCCGTGTGATCGCCACTGCCAACGCACTACTGGCCGACTACGACCACTTCAATGATGGGCTGATACTTTCTTTCGGCTTCTTTTATCCACAGAAGGGTGCGCTATGCGCGCAGGCGATTCTCTATGCAAGAAACAACGCCGTGCCGGGCGGCCAGTGGGACACGGTCAGGATAGTCATCGAAGATGTGGTCGATCTCCATGTCCGTTGGAAAGGCAACCAGTTCAACTCGATCTGCTCGGGCGTCCACCTGATGATGCTGGAGGGCCTGTGGTGCCTGGACATTGACGACGTCTTCGACTATTGCAAAGCACCCGCCTCCATTGCAGAGATTCAGGAGATGGGCGACTGCTATGCCATTGGACGCCGTGTCCGAATCCACGTCACGTCCGATTGCCGCCTGCCGCTGACAGATCTCACGCCCATCATCGTTTCACCCCCCTGAGCTCCGCGACGCAACGCCACTCATGAAGCGACCAAAGGCAACCGACGTTCATCAATGGCTGGACAGCACCACCACCGCCGCGGTGACCAGCGCGATCCCCACCCAGCCGATCGGGCGCAGGCGGTTGCCGAACAGCACGCGCCCGCAGACGGCGGTGCCGATCACCCCGATGGCGCCCCACATCGCATAGGCGGTGGCCAGATCCATGGTTTTGACCGCCTGGCCAAGCAGCGCAAAGGCGATCCAGACCAGCACGATCGCGGCCAAACCCCACGCCGGCTTACGGAAGCCATCGGATTTGGCCACCATCATGTTGGCCGCGATATCGATCAGTGCCGAACACAGCACGAACAGGAAGGCTGTAAGGTTCATGGCGTGTGCGCCTCGCCAAGGGTGACGCAGACGATGCCGACCACCGCCATCACCAGCCCGATCATCTGCTGCACGGACAGGCTGTCCTTGAACACGAGCATGCCGACCAGCGTCAGCAGGGTCAGGCCCAGGCCTTCCCACACGGCGTAGGCCACGCCCACCGCGATGCCGCGCACGGACAGCGCGAGGAAGTAATACGAAACGGCCAGGGCGACGGCCATCACGGCATAGCCCAGATAGCCCCCATGACGGGCGGCATCGGCCATGAATGAGGTGCCGACCACTTCGGCGACAATCGCCACGGTCAGGCAGGCCCAGGCGATCAGACCGCCACGGGCACGGGGTTGCGGATGCACCTGTGCGTGCATGAAAGCTCCTTGGATGCACCTACGTCGCTGTTTGCCGGGTGATCTGCTGTGTGATGACACCGGAGCGACGCGCCCATTATCATCGTCGTTTCCATCAGGCCAAAAATGGAATCCATCGATAAAGGCGATACATCCATGCGCTACGGCCCCGAATCCCTGCACGCCTTCGTGGAAGCGGCCGCCCTCGGCTCGTTCTCCGCCGCCGCGCGGCGCCTGAAAAAGACCCAGTCGACCATCAGCACCGCGATCGCCACGCTCGAGGCCGCCCTGGGCCTGACCCTCTTCGACCGCAGCGGCCGCTATCCCGTCCTGACCGACGACGGCCGCAAGGTGCTCGGCCATGCGCAGGAAATCCTCGCTGCCGCCGACCGCCTCGAACAGCTGAGCATCCGCCTTGCCGACGAGGTCGAGCCGCGCCTGACCCTGGTGTTCTCGGACATCTATCAGCTCAACCCGGACCAGCACCTGCTGCGCCGGTTCGAGCAGCGGTTTCCGGATATCGAACTGGAGTGGCTGGATGCCGAAGGCAGTGACGTGCTCGATGTCGTGCAGCGCGGCCGTGCCCATCTCGGGCTGATGCCGCATCAGCCGGCCTACCCGTCCGAACTGGCGGTGCGCGCCCTGCCCCTGCGCGCGGAGATGGCGGTGTTCGTTGCGACCGGTCACCCGCTTGCCACGCTGCACGCGCCGGACGAATCCCACCTGGCCAGCCATCGCCAGATCTGCCTGAGCGGCGACGCGGCGCGCGAGGGCCATGCACGCGGCCGCACCTGGTCGGCCTCGGATTATCTGATGGTGCTGGAGATGGCCGAAGACGGCTTCGGCTGGGCCGAACTACCGCGCGCACTGGTGGCGCGCTATGGCCGGGGCATGCTGCTGGAGCTGCCCCTGCCCGGCTGGCCGCGGCTGGTCTCCACCGATGCGGTATGGCGCAAAGGCGCGCCGCTGGGGCCAGCGGCGCTGTGGTTGCTGGATCAGTTTCTGCTAACGACAGATGTCACGCACTGATCCTGAACATGCCACCCCCTATCTGGCGAACTCGACGGACAGCTGGGTACCGGAATGCCAACCCACTCCCTCGATCAGCTGCCTGCCCGTGTAGGTGCAGGAAGCGGACACCAGCTGCCCTCTCTCGCTCCTCAGTCGGATACGGCTTGCGCGGCTCCATTCAAGCTGGGTGATGTTGCCGTTCTCGACAACACTGTCTGGCGAGGGCACCGATACCCATAAAGGATTGCCGGAGAAGCGTCTGTGGGCCAATTCTCTGAGTGCATCGCTGCAGGCCGCTTCGGCTGGGCTTTTCATGCAGCCGGTCAAGGGCAGTAAAAAGCCCACGACCAGCACACCTTTCAAGAGGCCGAACGTGGAAACAGGGGGCGCGGGGTACATCTGAATCCTTCGAAAAACGGCGGCAGAGGACCCGAGCGGCCTATGCAATGCGAATCACCATTTTCCAAATCTGGATGTCTCCATCCATACAACAATTACGAAACTGGATGTGCCAGCGCGTAGTCGACCGCCGCGCAGATCGCCGCCACCTGGGCGTCGTTGCACTGCTGGGGGGTGGCACGCGGGCTGTCCGGATACACCTCGGTGGTGGTCGTGTATCTGGCGCCGCTGACGCTGGCGCACAGGCCCAGCTTTTCGAGCGGGTACTCGATCACCCCCGGGGCGACCACCGGGGAACCGATGATCTCGCCCTTGTCGTCGGCCGGGGCGATATGGGTCACCCGCTCGACGGCCGCATTGACGGCGGTCTGGAAGGCCGGTTGCGGATTTTCAGTGTCATCGACCAGATAGAAACCATCCGGGATCAACCCCGGCTCGAACGGCTTGCCGTCGCGCGCGGCCAGCGCCGGGCGGAACTCGGTTTCATCGGTATCGGTGGTTTCGTGCAGGTCGATATGCATCACGATGCTGCCGCGCAGGGGCGCGACCAGCGCGATCAGCGCGGCCGATTCAGCCGCCGGGCTGTTGGCGATGAACGAGCGGTTCGGATCGATCGCCTCGGCGTTCCAGCGCTGGATGCGCTCGTAGCCCCACGGGCTGACGCAGGGCACGACCAGCAGATTCGCACGGCCGGCATAGTCAGCCGCGCGGGTCTGCAGGAACTGCAAGGCGCCCTGCACGCCACTGGTTTCGTAGCCGTGGATGCCACCGGTGACCAGCACCGTCGGCAGTGCGGCGTTCCAGTCGCGGCTGCGTACGGCGAACAGCGGGTACTGGTCCGGCGCGTACTCGAGCGTGCCGTACTGGGTCACCTCGAACGCATCCCGCAGCGCGTCCACCGCCGGCAGCACATCGTCGGCATAGCGGCGCTGCGGCACCTGGCGAGCGCGCCACTGCGCCTTCTCCGCTGCGCCCCAGGGCTGGCCGGGGGTGCCGATGGGATAGAAGGGGGCGTTGGTCATGGCGTGCTCGTCTGTGTTGCGGGTGGAAACGTGATTTTACCATTGCCGCACACGGCGGCCCGAGTTACGCCCGGCCAAGCTGCGCGATCGCCTCATCGGCAAGCCGGTCGCCTTCGGTCAACTCGATGATCGTGCGCCGCACCTGCGGATGCTCCACCAGCGCGACCAGCGTGGCGGCCACATCGGCGCGCGGGATATCACCGTAGGCAATCGCCGGGCCCGCCGTGACGCGGCCGGTGCCCGGGGCATCGCTCAAGGTGCCCGGGCGCAGGATCACCCAGTCCAGATCGGTCGCGGCCAGATACACATCGGCGCGCTTCTTGACCGTCATGTAATTCTCGAAACCCTCGCCCATCCCCTTGTTGCGGCCCGCTTCCGGGAATGCCGAGACCAGCAGGAAGCGGCGCACGCCCGCCTGCCGGGCGGCATCCACCGCGAGCTCCAAGCCGCGGCCGTCGATGGCGTTGGTCACTTCCACCCCTGCGCCACCGGCACCGGCGGTGAAAACAACCACGTCACTGCCGCGCATCTGGCCGGCCAGCGTGCCCACGTCGGTGGCGGTGAGATCACCGGTGACCGGCGTAGCGCCGAGTGCGTCCAGTTCAGCGGCCTGCTCCGCGCGGCGATGCAGCGCGAGCACTCGATGCTGCTTGTCGGCCAACTGCTTGACCAGGTGACGGCCGACCTTGCCGGCCGCGCCGACGATGAAAACGGTACTCAAGACGGTTCTCCTGTTTCATTCGGCCTGTGAGGGTACGCAGGTGGATGTGACACGGCCGTCCCCATCGCCGGGCGTGGTTCAGTTGCCGCTGTACTGCGCGTCGCTGACCTGCTCCATCCACGTTACCGGTGATCCATCGACCGCTTCGGCGATTGCGATATGGGTCATTGCGGTGGCAGCTTTCGCACCATGCCAATGCTTGACGCCCGGCGGAATCCAGACGATGTCGCCCGGCCGAATCTCACGCGCGGGTTTGCCCCATTCCTGCACGCTGCCGATTCCTGCGGTGACGATCAGCGTCTGGCCCAGCGGATGGGTGTGCCAGGCGGTGCGTGCGCCGGGCTCGAAGGTAACCGTGGCCCCGCTGACGCGCGTCGGCGCATCGGTCTGGAACGGTGCATCGATACGCACACGACCGGTGAAGTAGTCCGCCGGGCCGGCGGTGGACGCGGCGGTGCCCGCGCTGGTGATGCGGATCGGTGCCGTTTCGGCGGGCACGACGGCGGCCATCGAAAGCGACAGTGCGGCAGTGAACAGGTCCATGGAGGCCTCTCCTGAAGGAACGGCGGCGCCCGCCGGGGACACCCACTGTAGGCCTGCCCCCGCGCGGGCACTACCCGCCCCAATCGGCATGCAGCCATAACTGCAGCTCATCAATCACGAAACAAAGCCGCTTGAGTTCATCAGTCGGCCGCGCTCATCATGGGCGCGCATGACTGCCATGCGCTCTTGGCCCCGCCCCATGGCCCGCGAGAATTTCAACGATCTGCAGGTGTTCGTCACCGTCGCGCGCGAGCGCAGCTTCACCCGTGCGGCGGCGCAGTTGGGTGTCTCGCAATCCGCACTCAGCCACACCGTGCGCGGGCTCGAAGAGCGCCTCGGGGTGCGCCTGCTGACCCGCACCACACGCAGTGTCTCGATGACCGAGGCCGGCGAGCGGCTGTACGACACCGTCGCACCGCGCATGCAGGAGATCGAGGCCGAGGTCGCCGCGATCAGCGAGTACCGTGACCGGCCCGCTGGCACGATCCGCATCACCACGGCCGAGCATGCCGCCGACACGCTCGTGTGGCCCCGGCTGTCCGCCGTGCTGCCCGCCTATCCCGATCTGCATGTGGAACTGACCATCGACTATGGCCTGGCCGACATCGTCGCCCAGCGCTACGACATCGGCATCCGGCTGGGCGGCCGCGTGGCCAAGGACATGATTGCCGTGCCGATCAGCCCGCCGCTGCGCATGGCGATCGTGGCCAGCCCGGCCTACTTCGCCACGCATGCCGCGCCGCAGGCACCGGCCGACCTGGCCGCGCACAACTGCATCGGGCTGCGCCTGCCCACCCACGGCGGGCTGATGGTGTGGGATCTGGAGAAGGACGGCGAGGAAGTGAACGTGCGCGTGGACGGTCAGTGGACCTTCAACGGCAGCAGCGCGATCCATCGTGCCGCACTGGTGGGTGCGGGCCTGGCCTATCTGCCCGAGGACATGGTGCTTGATGACATCGCCGCCGGTACGTTGCGGCGTGTCATGGAGGACTGGTGCGATCCCTTCGATGGGTACTACGCCTACTACCCCAGCCGCCGGCAGTCCTCGAGCGCGATGAAGGTCGTGATCGAGGCGTTGCGCAGGACGTAACAGTCAAATTGACACCCGCCGTCACTCAATCTCTCTGATCACGCGCTCAGCGCTTGCGCCGAAGATCTAGATACGGCCTTATTCGTGCGATCGTTTCAGGATCGATGACTCTACCCTTCAGCTGATCTGCATACTCGCTAGGCATATGCTTCAAGAGAGCCAGCCTCCCGTTCTTTCCTATCGCGAAGTATCCGCCATCGAACAATCGATGGACGTCAGCACGCATGAGAACCCCATTCTCGGGCTCATCTGATCCGCCATCTTCTACATCGTGAATATGAGCAGCATCAAGGAGTGCGGTTAGCGTTTCTCCGGTAATCACACAGCAGCTGCCCCATCTTTCTAGGCTCTTCTTGAAGCGAGACTGGTTAGTACGAACCTTGGCCCTCTGGACCTTGATTGAAGCCTGTTGCTCCAAATGGACCTTGCAAACCACTGCGCCGTCTAGCTCAGGCGATTCAGGGACTGTCGTCCACGTGGCGTTAGCGGTTCGAAGAGATTTGTCCACCACAATGGTGGACCGCCCCCAAGTACAGTCGAAACCCCTGAGCTTCGGATGATCGGATGGGCGGTATTCGAGTTGAATCTCGTGGTTCCCGTCGTTCAGCACTTGGTACTTTACGCGTGCACTGAGATGGACTGTACGTCCGTCCTCCTTCCAAACCTCCCAAGTGGCAATGCTCTTGACCCTTCCACTACTCAAGGAAGTCAGATCCAACCGCACTCGCTCCTTGGAGTAGTCCCAAGGAATAGACACAAAAATAGTACCGACATCGTTCAAAGACACGATCTTCTTCCCTAAGATTCAAAAAATCCAATATTCAATGCGACTGGACCATGTCTTCCAACTGCATCGAAGGCAGTTCACACCGTACGTAGCAGTAGCTCCAACAGCATCATCTTCTATAGCCTCGGGCGCGGCAACCTAACAACTCGGCGGAGACAGTTTCTCAGGCGCAAGACTGAGCTCAGGCCCTTGCTTACGAGGCTCTGGAACACGCTCTATCCACCAGCGCCCGACACAGAAACATTGAAGGCGAACCTCTCGGTCCGCCTTCAATGTGTAACCGGCATAGAGATCGCGCCGCTGCTTAGGGACGCAGCAGCACCTTGCCGTTGCGGCCCGGCTCCAGGCTGGCCTTGGCGGCATCACCGACCTCATCCAGCCCGAACACGCCGTCCACCGGCAGGCTCAATCCACCACGTGCGGCCAGCTGCAGCAGTTCGCCAACGAGGCGACGCTTGTCCTCCGGCGCCATCGCCTGGCTGACCTTGCTGCCCCAGAAGCCCTTCACCGTGGCCTGCTTGAAGATCACATCGCCCGAACTGAGCTGCATCGGCTCGCCGGTCATGGAGCCGAACGAGACCAGCGTGCCGCCATCGCCGAGCAGCGTCATCAGCTCGCTGCTGGCGCGTCCGCCAACCGAATCCACGGCGGCGGCGATCGAGGCCTTGCCGACCTTGGCCTGCACCTGCGCCATCCAGTCCGACTGCGCGGTGGAGATGGTGTGGTCGATGCCGAGCTCGGCCATCTCGGCCACGCCGGCATCGCGCCGCACCAGGTTGATGCAGTGCACCCCACGCGCCTTGGCCAGCATCGCCAAGGCCTTGCCGACCGCGCCATTGGCCGCGTTCTGGAGGATCCACTGGCCTTCCTTCGCCTGCAGGAATTCCAGCAGCATCAGCGCACTGAGCGGCATGGCAATGAGCTGCGCGGCCGTGTTGTCATCGATGCTGTCCGGCATGGGGATGACCATGCGCGCCGGCGCGATGAAGTACTCGGCCCAGGTGCCATGCACCGAGGCGGCGCTGACCCGCTGGCCGATCGTGAGGCCTTCGACGCCTTCGCCCAGCGCCTCGACCACGCCGGTGCCTTCGCTGCCGCCGACCGCGGGCAGCTCGGGCTTGTAGCCGTACTGGCCACGCACGGTCCACAGGTCGTGGTTGTGGATCGGTGCCAGCACGGTGCGGATCCGCACCTCACCGGCCGCGGGGGTCGGCTGCGGCACATCGCCACCATGCAGGACCTGGGTCGGATCGCCAAAGGCGGTATGGAGGGCAGCGCGCATCAGCCGCGCTCCTTCATCAACATGTTCATGGGGGGTCTCCTGCAGAAAGAATCAACGGCGATGACGGTGCGCGGCGACGATGGCGCGCGGCTGGCGGTAAGCGCGTACGCGCAGCCACACCGTCTGGATCACCACGATGATGATCAGCACCAGCGCCAGGGTGGCGATGTTGGCCGCGCCCGGCAGGTCCCAGCCGGACTGTTTGACGTACATGCCGGCCAGCGCCCAGATCACGGCCGCCGGATAGGCGAAGTGCCCGCGCAGCAGCTGGTTGACCACCAGCACCAGCAGCGTGGCCAGGACCAGCAGCACCAGGCTCCAGCCCAGCATGTTGTCCGTCGGCAGCCAGCCGTAGGCGACGATTACCTGGGCGGTATTGAGGTAGGCCGCCAACGACAGCCAGCCGGCGTGCAGCCCGAGCGGGTACGCGGCCCAGGCGCGCTGACCGCCGGGAGCGGTGATTGGCGAAGCGCGATACGCAGCCACGATCAGGCAGATCAACGCGGCCCAGATGATGGCCAGCGCCGGCAGGAACCACTGGTTGGAAAAGACAGGCATCCACGCGGCGGTCAGCGCGAAGCCGGCCGCGGCCCACGGGCGCACGCCAGTGATGTCCGGTTTGCGCAGGCGCAGCTGCCAGAACCCGAACAACACATCCCACAGGAAGATCACGCCCCAGATCGCGAAGGCGTACCCGGCCGCGACCAGCAGCGTCGGGTACTGGTCGGAGACTGCACCGTTGGTCGGGCCGAACATGCCGGTCTGTGAGAACCACGCCACCACGGGCATGGCCAAGGCGGCCAACAACACGATCCAACGCATGCACCCACTCCAGCTGAAAAGAGCGGTGACGATACGCGGTTCAGGGTTAAGGCGTTGGGATGCCTCAGATTGCAAAGCCTTAGTAACTTAGCCTCTGCTATATTGCGGCCGTGGACATCCCGCGCCGCCCCGAGCATCCCCCCGCCTGGCCCTCATCGACCGGGCACACCCCCAGCCTGGGCGAAATGAACGCCAGCGTCGCGGTGCCTACGGGCGGCCACTGGTGGTTCCGCCTGCTGGCCTTCCTCGGCCCGGGCTACATGATCTCGGTCGGCTACATGGACCCGGGCAACTGGGCCACCGACATCGCGGGCGGTGCGCAGTTCGGCTATCTGCTGCTCTCGGTGATCCTGCTCTCCAACCTGATGGCGATCGTGCTGCAGGGGCTGTCGGCACGCCTGGGCATCGCGACCGGGCGGGATCTGGCGCAGGCCTGCCGCGACCATTACTCACGCCCGGTGAACCTCGGCCTGTGGCTGCTGTGTGAGATCGCGATCATTGCCTGCGATCTGGCCGAGGTGATCGGCACCGCGATCGCCTTGAAGCTGCTGTTCGGCATCCCGCTGCTGGCCGGCGCGATCATCACCGCGGTGGACGTGGTGCTGGTGCTGCTGCTCATGAACCGCGGCTTCCGTGCGCTGGAAGCCTTCGTGATCGCGCTGCTGCTGGTGATCTTCGGTTGCTTTGCGATCCAGATGGTCATCGCGGCGCCGCCGCTGCAGGCAGTGCTGGCCGGGTTCATTCCGCATGCGCAGGTGGTGACCGATCCCAAGGCGCTGTACCTGGCGATCGGCATCATCGGTGCCACCGTGATGCCGCACAATCTGTATCTGCACTCTTCCATCGTGCAGACGCGCGCTTACCCGCGCACCGATGCCGGGCGCCGCAGTGCACTGCGCTGGGCAGTGACGGACAGCACCATCGCCTTGATGCTGGCGCTGTTCATCAACGCCTCGATCCTGATCCTGGCCGCCGCCGTGTTCCATGCGCAGGGCCGTACCGATGTGCAGGAAATCGAGCAGGCGTATGAGCTGCTGGCGCCGATGCTCGGTGTGGGGCTGGCCTCGACCCTGTTCGCGGTCGCCCTGCTCGCCTCGGGCATCAACTCCACCGTGACGGCGACGCTGGCCGGCCAGATCGTGATGGAGGGTTTCCTGCGCCTGCGGATCGCCCCGTGGGCACGGCGCTTGATCACCCGCGGCATCGCGATCGTGCCGGTGGTGGTGGTGACCGCGATCTATGGGGAGCAAGGCACCGCGCGGTTGCTGGTGCTGAGCCAGGTACTGCTCTCCATGCAGTTGCCGTTCGCGGTGGTGCCGCTGGTGCGGTTCCTCTCGGACAAGGCCAAGATTGGGATGCTGGTGGCGCCACGCTGGCTGATCGTGCTGTCGTGGCTGATCGGCGGCCTGATCATCGTCTTGAACGTGAAACTTCTCGTGGATGTGTGGCGGGGCTGAGGCCTGGCCACTTGACCTCAACGTTGGTTGAGGTGGCACAGTGCAGCCTCCTCATCCCACTGGCAATGCCAGATCGAGCCCTGCAATGACCGACACCTCGCAGCATGCGTTATGGAATGGCCCGGCCGGTGAGGCCTGGGTGGAAGCGCAGCGCCTTCTCGACCAGATGTTCGCGCCGCTGGCCACTCACCTGCTCGATGCCATCGCGCCGGGCACCGATGCGCAGGTGCTGGATGTGGGCTGCGGGACCGGCGCGGTGGCGCTGGCCATTGCCGGACGGCTGGGTCCGGAGGCACACGTCACCGGGGTCGACATCTCCGCCCCGATGATCGCCTTGGCGCGTGAGCGCGCGCAGCGGGCCGGGCTGGCAGTGGACTTCATCGTCGCCGACGCGCAGCAGCATGCGTTCGCACCCGGGAGTCTGGACCGCATCGTGTCGCGCTTCGGCGTGATGTTCTTCGATGACCCGGTGCAGGCCTTCGCTCAGTTGCAGCGCGCCGCCAAACGCGGCGGCGTGCTGCAGGCGCTGGCCTGGCGCAGGCCGGACGAGAACGCATTCATGACCACCGCCGAGCGCGCCGCGGCACCCTGGCTGCAGATGCCACCTCGCTCACCCGGGGCACCGGGTCAGTTCGCGTTTGCCGATCAGGCCCGGGTCGAGCAGATCCTGAGCGACGGCGGCTGGGAGGATATCGAGCTGCTGCCGCTGGATGTCGTGTGCCGCATCGACCGTGCGGATCTGGCGACCTACGTCTCGCTGCTCGGACCGGTCGGGAGCGCGCTGCGCAATGACGACCTTGCTGCGGACGTCCGAACGCAGGTGCTCGACGCGGTGCTGCATGCCTTCGAGCCGTTCGTCGACGGCGATTCGGTGACATTCACCGCCGCCTGCTGGGACGTGCGGGCCCGCGCGTGGTGAACGCCGGCCGGATCCACGCCATGCGCGGACGCCATCTTCGGACTGTCTAGCGCTTGGCCATCAGCGTGCTGGTCAGCAGCATCGCCACCAATGCCATGGCCGCCGCGGTCACGAATGCGTACGCCGCGCCGTCGCCATAGGCATGGCGCGCCAGCTGTGTCAGGGTGTCGTGTGCAGCCCCGGACACGGACAGTTCGCCGACCACCACGCGCTCGATCAAGGCCGGCGACCATGCCTGCCCCGCCTCGGTCAACGCCCCGCGGGCGGCATCGCGTACGTGGCTGGACAGCACCGCGCCCAGCGTGGCGAACCCGATCAGGATGCCCGAGAAGCGCGCGGTGGTGCTGATGCCGGAGGCCATGCCGGCGCGATCCGGCGGGATCACGCTCATGATGGCCTTCTGTGTTTCGCCGTTGAGCAGGCCACCGCCACTGCCGAGCACGGCCATCGCCAGCAGCAGGCCGACATCGCTGTGTTGCCACAGCGCCACCGCGATACCCAGGTTGCCGATCACGGCAACGCCCAGGCCCAGCGCCAGGATCCGACCGGAAGCCCACCGCGTCCCCAGCCGGCGCCCCGCGAACGGGAGCAGCAGCATCGCCAGCGCGAACGGCAGCATGTGCATGCCGGCCTGCAGCACGCTGTCACCGCGGGCGTTCTGCAGCAACAACGGCAGCAACGAGGCCATCACCTGCACGCAGGCGGCGTAGGCGAACATCGCCAGCACCGCGCCCACCAGTGCGGGCGCGCGGAACAGGCGCAGCTCCAGCATGGGCTGGGCACGTCGCTGCTCGACCACGATGAAACCCGCGCCCAACGCGGTGCCGGCCAGCAGCCACGTCAACACCGCGGCACTGCCCCAGCCCTCCACCGGGCCACGGATCAGCGCCCAGGTCCAGGACAGCATGCTGCCGGCGAACAGCAGCACGCCCGGCACATCGATGCGGCGGCTGACCGGATCGCGCGACTCGGGCACGAAGGCCCAGCTCAGACCCGCCAGCAGCAGGCACAGCGGAAGATTGATATGGAAGGCCCAGCGCCAGCCAAACCAGGTGGCGATAGCGCCGCCGATCAGTGGCGCGAGCACCATGGTCAGGCCCATGATCGCCCCCCAGATCGCCCACGCGCGCGCGCGTGATGTCGGGGTCTGGTGCGCATGACCGATCAGCGACAGCGCTGGCGCCAGCATGAACGCTGCTGCCGCGCCCTGCCCGGCCCGTGCCAGGTACAAGGCCATGGCGGTGCCGGCGATACCGCACGCGACCGAGGTCAGCGCGAACAGGCTCAAGCCGATCAGGAACAGGCGGCGACGCCCGATCCGGTCGGCCAGGGTGCCGGCGGGCAGCAGCAGCGAGGCGAAGCACAGCACATAGGCACTGACCACCCATTCGATATCTGCGAACGAGGCCGACAGATCGCGGGCGATGGTCGGCAGGACCACGCCGACCACGTTGGTATCGAGCACGGTGAGCGCGCAGCCAGCCGAGCCGAGCAGCAGGACGGCGTCCGCGCGGTGCGCACCGGCACGGCTCATGGCCGCGCGACCCACCGGGCTGTGGCGGTCAGCCGGCTCACCCTTCCGCCACCGCCAGCCGCACGCGCAGCTTCTCGACGATGTCCTGTTCGCTCATTGCATAGCCGTAGACATCCTGCAGCTGCCCGTCAGCGCCGAGCAGGAACCACGAGGCGGTGTGCTCGAAGGTGGCCATGTCACCCTCACCCACGCGCCGATAGCTTACGCCCAGGCTTTCGGCGATGGCGCGGGTACCGGCCTCGTCACCGGCCAGGCCCAGGAACGTGGTATCGAAGGCCGCCAGATACTCGCGCAGGTGCTCCGGCGTATCGCGCTGCGGGTCGACGGTGACGAAGGCCACCTGCAGCTGCTCTGCCGCCGGGCCCAGCAGCTGCTTGATCTGAACCGCCTTGACCAGGCTCAGCGGGCACACTTCGGGGCAATGGGTGAAGCCGAAGAACAGCAGGGTCGGCTTGCCCTGCAGATCGCGGATGGCGAGCGTGCGCCCGTCGCTGCTCTCAAGCTTGACCGCCCCCAGTGCCGCCTGGCCCATCACCGGCGCCTGGCCGTCGGCGCAGCCGGCCAGCAGTGCCAGCGTGAGCAGGCCCGCGGCTGCCCAGCGCGTCACTTCACCGCCCCGTGCGACACCAGGCCATCGCGCACACTGAACTCCACCACCTGCGCTGCGCTGCGGGCAAACTGCAGCGTCACCCGCACCGTCTGGCCGGCCGACAACGGCCGCTTCGGCTTCAGCAGCATCAGGTGGTATCCCCCGGGCTGCAGCGCCAACGTCTGGCCGCCAGGCAACGCCAGGCCATCGGGCAGCGCCTGCATGCGCATCACTTCTCCGTCCATGCGCATGGCATGGATCTGCACCTCGGCAAACGCAGAGGACGCGGCCGACAGCAGCCGGTCCTCGCCGCCGCCGTTATGCAGCTGCACATACCCGGCGGCCACGTTCGCCGCCGGCGGTGGCAGGCGCACCCACGGATCGCTGACCGACACCGTTGCCGCGGTGTGGGCCTGCGCGGCCGCAGCCACCACCGGCATCACCGAACACATCAACAGCAGCCCGGCAACCAGGACACCCGAGCGTGACCCGCTCATGGCGTGCCCGACATCTGCATCGGCATCATGTTGAGGTTGGCGTTGTGCATCACCCACAGCGAGCCGGCCACCACGATGGCGATCAGGAACGCGGTGCACAGGAAGATGCCGGTGTTCTCGCGCTGGCTGCGCCCTGCCCCGATGTGCAGGAACAGCACCAGCTGGGCAACCAGCTGCACCACGCACAGCACCACGATGGCGGTCAGCCGCAGCGGCTGCGGGACCAGATCGGTCATGACCACGCCGAACGAGGCACCGGTGAGCACCAGGCACAGCAGCAGGCCGAGGATGTAGCCCTTCAGGGTGGCGTGGCCGCTCATACAAACTCCCTCAGGTAGACGAAGGTGAACACACAGATCCAGATCAGATCCAGGAAGTGCCAGAACAGGCTCAGGCAGGCCAGGCGGCGCCGCACGATGCCGTCCAGGCCGAACTTCAGCACCTGGTGGATCATGATCGCCAGCCACAGCAGGCCGAAGGTGACGTGCAGGCCGTGGGTGGCCACCAGCGTGAAGTACGCCGAGAGGTAGGCACTCACATCCGGGGTGGCGCCTTCATGGATCAGCTCGGCGAACTCATACAGCTCCATGCCGATGAAGACCGCACCGAGCACGCCGGTCACGGCCAGCCAGCCCACCACCTGGTTGCGTTTGCCGGCCTGCATGCCGAGCATCGCCAGGCCGAAGGTGAAGCTGCTGAGCAGCAGCACCACCGTTTCGGAGAGCACGAAGCCAAGCTTGAACAGGTCCTTGCCGCTGGGGCCATCGGCCGTCCCGTTGAGCAGCACGCCAAAGGTGGCGAACAGCACCGCGAAGATCAGGCAGTCGCCCATCAGGTACATCCAGAACCCGACGACGGTCTTGTTGCCGTCGTCATGGTGCTCATGGGCGTGGTCGTGATGACCGGCCGCGAGCTGCCCGTGCTGCGTGGCAGCGTTCAGGGTATCGCCGCTCATGCCTTGGCTCCTTCCATCTGCGCGAAGTGCGCGTCTTCGATGCGCTTCACCTCGGCGGCGGGCACGTAGTAGTCCACATCACGGTCATACGAGCGCAACACGAAGGTCGCGATCACACCGATCAGGCCAATGCCGGCCAGCACCCACATATGCCAGACCAAGGCGAAGCACAGCACCAGGCTGAACACCGAGATCACCACACCCGACGCGGTATTGCGCGGCATGTGGATGTCTTCGTAGGTGTCCTGGCGCTGCCAGGCACGGCCGTGCTGCTTGTCGTCCCAATGCTGCTCCAGCGAGGTGATCGCCGGCAGCTTGGCGAAGTTGTAGAACGGCGGCGGCGAGGACGTGGCCCACTCCAGGCTGCGCGCATTCCACGGGTCGCCGGTGAGGTCCATGTTGGCCTTGCGGTCACGCACGCTGACATAGAACTGGATGAACATCGCGGCGATACCGGCGGCGATCACCAGCGCACCGATGGCGGCCACGATCAGCCACGGCTGGTAGCCCTCCACCCCGTAGTGGTTCATGCGGCGGGTCATGCCCTTGAAGCCCAGCACGTACAGCGGCATGAAGGCCAGATAGAAGCCGACCAGCCAGCACCAGAACGAAATCTTGCCCCAGCGCTCGTTGAGGGTGAAGCCAAAGGCCTTCGGGAACCAGAAGCTGATGCCGGCCAGGCAGCCGAACACCACGCCGCCGATGATCACGTTATGGAAGTGCGCGATCAGGAACAGGCTGTTGTGCAGCACGAAATCCGCACCCGGGATCGCCAGCATCACGCCGGTCATGCCGCCCAGCGCGAAGGTGACCATGAAGCCGATGGTCCACATCGTCGAGGAGTGGTAGCGGATCCGGCCGCGGTACATGGTGAACAGCCAGTTGAACAGCTTCACCCCGGTGGGGATCGAGATGATGGAGGTCATGATGCCGAAGAAGGCATTGACGTTCGCACCCGAACCCATGGTGAAGAAGTGGTGCAGCCACACGAAGAACGACAGGATGCCGATCGAGGAGGTCGCATAGACCATCGAGCGGTAGCCGAACAGAGGCTTGCCTGAGAAGGTAGCGATGATCTCCGAGAACGCGCCGAAGCACGGCAGGATCAGCACGTAGACTTCCGGGTGGCCCCAGATCCAGATCAGGTTGACGTACATCATGGCGTTGCCGCCGGCGTCATTGGTGAAGAAATGCATCCCGAAATAGCGATCCATGGTCAGCAACGCCAGGGTCGCGGTCAGCACCGGGAAGATCGCCACGATCAGGATGTTGGTGATCAATGCGGTCCAGGTGAACACCGGCATCTTCATCAGGTCCATGCCCGGCGCACGCATCTTGAGGATGGTGACGATGAAGTTCAGGCCGGTCAGCGTGGTGCCGATGCCGGAGACCTGCAATGACCAGATGTAGTAGTCCACGCCCACCGTGGGGCTGTACTCGATGCCGGACAGCGGCGGATACGCCACCCAGCCGGTCGCGGCGAAATCGCCGACGAACATCGACAGCATCACCAGCACCGCGCCCACCGCCGACAGCCAGAAGCTGAGCGAGTTGACGAACGGGAAGGCGACGTCGCGCGCGCCGATCTGCAGCGGCACCACGATGTTCATCAGGCCCACGATGAGCGGGGTGGCCACGAAGAAGATCATGATCACGCCATGCGCGGTGAAGATCTGGTCGTAGTGTTCCGGCGGCAGGTAGCCGGCACTGTCATTGGCGGCGATGGCCTGCTGGGCGCGCATCATCAGCGCATCGGCGAAGCCACGCACCAGCATGACCAGGGCCAGGATGATGTACATCACGCCGATCTTCTTGTGGTCCACCGAGGTGATCCACTCGGTCCAGATGTAGCCCCACTTCTTGTAATACGTGATGGCCGCGACGATCGCCACGCCCAGCAGCAGCGAGCCCACCAGCGCCGACATGATGATCGGGTCGTGGTAGGGAATCGCTTCGAGGTTCAACTTTCCAAGCACAATCAGTTCTCCGCGGTACGGCTGGCAGACGCGGCCAGGCTTACGAGTTGGGATGTCGCGCCGGGTTCTTCGCCGGGCAGGCAGATTTCGTCGTCGGGCATGCCGCCGTAGCGGCGCAGGATGCTGTCGAACAGACCGGTATCCACGCTGGCGAAGCGCTGCATCGGCGCGCCGTGGGTCGGCTTCTCCAGCTCGGCCAGGCGGGCCTGGTCCAGATGGACGGCGGTGCCGCGCGACTGCGCCAGCCACTGGTCGAAGTCCGCCGCCGTCACCACCCGCGCATCGAACTTCATGTCCGAGAAGCCCGAGCCGCTGTAGGCCGAAGACATGCCGGCGTAGGTGCCCGGCGTATGCCCGATCAGGTGCAGGCGGGTCTGCATCGCCGGCATGGTGTAGACCATGCTGCCCAGCTGCGGCACGAAGAAAGCATTCATCATCGACTCGGAGGTCAGCTTGAACGCAACCGGCGTATCGACCGGCATCACCAGCTCATTGACCGTGGCCACGTTGTGGTCCGGGTAGATGAACAGCCACTTCCAGTTGAGCGAGACCACTTCCACGCGCAGCGCGGGCGTGTCCGATTCGATCGGGCGGTAGGGATCCAGCGCGTGGGTGCTCTTCCAGATCAGCACACCGAGCACGACCACGATCAGGCACGGAATCGTCCACACCACCACTTCGATCGCGGTGGAGTGCGACCAGTTGGGTGCGTAGGTGGCCTTCTTGTTGGACTCGCGGTAGTGCCAGGCGAAGTACAGCGTGAGGATGATCACCGGGATGACCACCAGCAGCATCAGGCCGGTGCAGACCAGGATCAGCTGCATTTCCTGCTCGGCGATGCTGCCCATGGGGTTGAACAGCTCCAGGTTCTTGCACCCGGTGAGCAGTGGCAGCAGCGCTGCCAGGCCGAACCAGCGTCCGGCGCGGGCTCGACCGGCCAGCGTGGCGCGGCGAGCGGAGTGTGTAGCGGGGTTCATGCGTGACGGCCCTTCCAACGCAGTGCCGGGCCGGGCGGCCCGGATCATGAAAAGTGGCGAACACCCCCCTGCATGACCGATATGCATGGGGGGTGCCCGCCGCAGCCGCGTACGTTAGGCAACGACATGATCCATACATGATGCGACACACTGTCGCAGCCGCTCTGCCCGGCGCGCGTACCATGCGCGCATGGAATGGAGCCCCCTCATCGCCGATGGCCACGGGCCGGTGTACCTGCGCATCGTGCAGGCGCTGGAACGTGCGGTCTGGTCCGGTGCGCTGCGTCCCGGCCAACGGCTGCCCGCACAGCGTGCGCTGGCCACCGAGCTGAAGGTGGACCTCACCACCATCACCCGTGCCTTCACCGAGGCACGCAAGCGCGGGCTGATCGATGCCCGTGGCCCGTTGGGGTCATTCGTCGCGCCGCCGCAGGTGGAACTTACCCAACTGGTGGACCTGAGCATGAACCTGCCGCCCAGCCCCGGCGGCGGTCAGGTGGCGGACATGCTGCAGCGTGGCCTGTCATCGGTGCTGACCCGCAGCGACGTCGGCAACCTGATGACCTATCACGTGGGCGGCGGAAGCCGGGCAGATCATCGGGCTGCACAACAGTGGCTCAAGCCGATCCTCGGCAAGGTGGATGCCGACACCTTGATCGTCACGGAAGGCGCGCAGGCTGCGCTGTCCGCCCTGTTGCTGGCGCTGACCGACGCCGGTGACACGATTCTGTGCGAGCCGCTGGTCTATCCCGGGCTGCTGCATGCCGCGCGGGTGCTGCAGCGGCGCCTCCAGGTGGTCGAGTGCGATGAGCACGGGATGCGCCCGGATGCGCTGGCCCGTACCGCGAAAGAACGGGGCGCGCGCGTGGTCTATCTCAACCCGACCGCGCAGAACCCGACCGCCCACACGATGCCGCAGGCACGCCGCGAGGCATTGGCCGAGGTGATCCGCGCGCAGGACCTGCAGTTGATCGAAGACGATCCTTACTGGCTGCTGCTGGAGGACGCCCCTGCCCCGCTCGCGCTGCTGGCACCGCGGCACGCCTGCTACATCTCCACGCTCTCCAAGTGCCTCAGTCCGGGCCTGCACACCGGCTTCGTGCGCCTTCCCGAAGGCATGGACCGGCAGCCGATGCTGGATGCGCTGCGCGCGGTCAACCTGATGGCGCCGCCGCTGATGAACGCCCTGGTGACGCAGCTGATCCTGGACGGCTCCGCGCAGGCCATGCTGAAACTGGTGCAGGACGAAGCGGCCGAACGACGCTATCTGGCGCGGTCGGCGTTGTCGCCGCGGTTCCTGCAGCATTGCGCGGGCGTGCACGCCTGGTGCCGCCTTCCCGCGCACTGGACCGATGCCAGCCTCACCCACGCCGCGCGCCTGCAGGGGCTGGGCATCGCACCGTCATCGGCGTTCACGCCTCAAGGCGTGGCGATCAACGATGCGGTGCGGATCTCATTGGGTGCCGCCGCCAACCGGCAGGAGCTGCACCGGGCGCTGCGCCAGCTGGATCAGCTGATGCATGTGGCGGCGGCGGAAAGCCCCGGCTGGACGGTGTGACGGCAGCCTTTCGGCACGCTCAGCCGGAAACGGCTTTGGCCTGCTTCCAGACGGCTTCAAACTGGCTGGCGGTGATGGCGTCATCCGAATCCAGATCCAGCCAGGACAGCGGCTGATCGGACAGCGGGAAGCGCTCATCGGCCTGCCCGGATTTGTCGGCCCAGACCAGCACGCTGCGGTAGCTCTCCACCTGCCGCACGATCACATCGCCCTGCGCCTCGAGGTAGATCGTGCCGTTGCCGATCTCGGATTCTGCGGGGTGTTTGTAGTGCTTGCGGGGCGTGCTCATGGCGGGGCGCTATCTGGCAATGAAAATGGGGCCGGGGAATATACCCTGATCCGCCCCCTCCCCGTCGGCAATCGCCGCCCGGGGACGGGGGTAGTGCCGGCCGCTGGCCGGCTTCCCGTAGACCATTCAAACAGGCACTAGACGACCGGTCTAATCAGACGTACAGTGGCGTCCATGAACTCCCCCACCGCCAGCTCCCCTGTTCGCGACACCATCCTGACCACCGGCCAGCGGATCATGGGCGCCAAAGGTTTTTCTGCGGTCGGCCTCAACGAGGTCCTCGCCGCCGCCGGCGTGCCCAAGGGTTCGTTCTACCATTACTTCGCCTCGAAGGAAGCCTTCGGCGAGGCGATGCTGGAGGACTACTTCACCGCCTATCTCGCTGATATGGACCGTATCTTCCGCCAGCCTGGGCAGACCAAGGCCGCGCAGCTGGAGGCGTACTTCCGCGCCTGGCAGGACAGCCAGTCCTTCGAGGATTGCCAGGGCAAGTGCCTGGCCGTGAAGCTCGGTGCGGAAGTCGCCGACCTGTCCGAGTCCATGCGCGCCGCCCTTCAACGTGGCACCACGGGAATCACTGATCGTCTGGCGCGTGCCGTGGCAGCGGGCGTCGCCGACGGCTCAGTGACGATCCAGGACCCGCCCGACGCTGTCGCGCGCAGCCTGTACCAGCTGTGGCTCGGGACCAGCATCATGGTCAAGATCGCCCGCAGCACCCGCCCGTTCGACGACGCCGTCGCGTTGACCTCCCGCCTTCTGCATACCGCCCCCTGACAAAGGGATGTCTCAGGCACGCCCGCATCGGCGTGTTTTTCTCGGCCCCATCACTAGACGACCAGTCTAATCAAACACCCACAGGAGCATCACCCATGAAAGTCCTCATCGTTCTGACCTCGCACGACGAACTCGGCACCACCGGCAAGAAGACCGGTTTCTGGCTGGAAGAGCTGGCCGCGCCCTACTACACCTTCAAGGATGCCGGCGCGGAGATCGTGCTGGCCTCACCCAAGGGTGGGCAGCCGCCGCTGGATCCCAAGAGCAACGAGCCGGACTTCAAGACCGACGCGACCCGTCGTTTTGAAGCCGACGCCGACGCCAACGCACAGCTGGCCAACACCGTCCGCCTGGACAGCGTCTCACAAGCCGACTTCGACACCGCGTTCTATCCCGGCGGCCACGGCCCGCTGTGGGACCTTGCCGAAGACACCCACTCCATCGCGCTGATCGAAGCCTTCATCGCCGCCGGCAAGCCGGTCGCGCTGGTCTGCCATGCGCCGGGCGTGCTGCGTCACGTCAAGACTGCCGAGGGTGCCCCGCTGGTGCAGGGCAAGAAGGTCACGGGCTTCACCAACACCGAAGAAGACGCCGTCGGCCTGACCGAGGTGGTGCCGTTCCTGGTCGAGGACATGCTCAAGGCCGCAGGCGGTTCCTACTCCAAGGGGCCGGACTGGGGCTCGTATGTGGTCAGCGATGGCTTGCTGATCACCGGCCAGAACCCGGCCTCGTCGGCCGAAGCGGCTGAGGTGCTGGTGGAGCGACTCGCGTCTGTCACCAAGGCCTGAGCCGCCGCGACGGCATCGAATTTCGCGGTGCCCCACGCCGCCAGGGACGGCAGCAGCGGCAGAAGATGTTTCATGCACATGCGTTGTCCTCCGGGATGGCGTGGGACCGCCCGCTCATGGCGTGGCAGGGAATCCAGCCTCGGCCAGCGCGGCCAGCAAGGCGGCGCGCTCGCGGTCGCTCTCCACACGTACTTCGCGCGCGGGCGGATCGGTCTCGATGCGTGCGTCCGGATCGACGCCCTGCAGGGCCTTGGTGACGGAGCGGGCGCAGCCGCCGCAGGTCATGGTGGGAAGGGTGAAACGATGCATCGGGCGACCTCGCCGTGGTGGGTGTCAGCCCACTGTCGGGGATGACAACGTGGCAAGGTCAAGGCCTTAACGCGTCCGCGCCCTTTGTGCAGGGCATGGACGCGGCCGGGTCGATCAGGAACGTGGCTTGCCGGCCGCGCGCCCGCGCGAGGACACCGGCGTATCCGCACCGAACAACGGCGTTTTGCGAGGCTTCCCGGCTGATGCAGTCTCCGCCGGCGCGGAAACGGGCTGGGCCAGGTCGGCGATGATCGGGCAATCCGGGCGGTCATTGCCGTGGCAGTGCTCGGCCAGATGCTCCAATGTCTGCACCATCGCCTGCAGCTCGGCGATCTTCGCCTTCAACCCCGCCACATGGGACAGCGCCACCGCCTTGACGTCGGCGCTGGCGCGTTCGCGATCACGCCACAGCACCAGCAGCTCGCCGATCTGCTCGACCGAAAAGCCCAGGTCACGCGCACGGCGGATGAAGCGCAGGCTGTGCGCGTCCTGCGGGCTGTAATGCCGGTAGCCCGCCTCCGAGCGCGCCGCCGGCGGGATCAAGCCGATCTGCTCGTAATAGCGGATCATCTTTGCCGACACGCCCGAAAACGTCGCGGCTTCCCCGATATTCATCGTCCGGTCCTCATCTCACCTTCCACCCTGCCGGTGCCCAGCGTATCGGCCTGCATCGGTGCATGGAAGCGCTTGAGCCGCAGCGCATTGCCGAGCACGAACACACTGGACAATGCCATCGCCGCCGCGGCGAAGATCGGCGAGAGCAGCGTGCCGTTGAACGGGTACAGCAGGCCAGCGGCCACCGGGATCAGCACCGCGTTGTAGGCGAAAGCCCAGAACAGGTTCTGCTTGATGTTGCGGATCGTTGCCTGGCTCAGGGCGATCGCGTTGGGCACGCCGCGCAGGTCGCCGGACATCAGCACGACGTCGGCCGCCTCGATCGCCACATCGGTGCCGGTACCGATCGCCAGGCCGACATCGGCCTCGGCCAGCGCCGGTGCGTCATTGATCCCGTCACCGACGAAGGCCACCTTGGCGCCACCAGCACGGAAACGCTTGAGCGCGGCGACCTTGCCATCGGGCAGCACCTCGGCGGCCACTTCATCGATGCCCAGCTGGCGCGCGATGGCTGCCGCCGTGGCCGCGTTGTCACCGGTGATCATCGCCACCTTCAAGCCCAGCGCGTGCAGGGCCTGGATCGCCGCCGGGGTGCTTTCCTTGATCGGGTCGGCCACGGCGATCACCGCCGCCAGACGTCCATCGATGGCGGCATACAGCGGGCTCCTGCCCTGCTCGCCCAGCCGCTGCGCGGTGGGCCGGAACGCCGCCACCTCCAGGCCGAGCCGGGTCATGTAGCGATCCGCGCCCACGGCCACGGTGCGGCCACCGACATGCGCGGACACACCGAAGCCGGGCACCGCCTCGAAGCGCTCGAGCGGCGCCAGTGCAAGCCCACGCGTTTTGGCGGCAGCCACGATGGCCTCGGCGATGGGATGCTCCGAGCGGGTTTCCACCGCAGCAACCAGCGCCAGCACCTCATCGGCCTGGAAACCGTCGGCCGGCTCCAGGTCGGTCAGCTCGGGACGGCCCTTGGTCAGCGTACCGGTCTTGTCCAGCGCGATCACACTCACATCGCGCAGTGCCTGCAGCGCCTCGCCCTTGCGGAACAGCACGCCCAGCTCCGCCGCGCGGCCGGTCCCGACCATGATCGAGGTCGGCGTGGCCAGGCCCATCGCGCAGGGGCAGGCAATGATCAGCACCGCCACTGCATTGACCAGCGCAAAGGTCAGCGCCGGTGCCGGACCGAACACCAGCCACGCCAGGAAGGTCAGCGCGGCAGCAGCCATCACCGCCGGCACGAACCACATGGTGACCCTGTCGACCAGCGCCTGGATCGGCAGCTTGGAGCCCTGTGCCTGCTCGACAAGGCGGATGATCTGGGCCAGCACGGTATCCCCGCCCACCTGGGTGACACGGAAACTGAAGGCACCGGTGGTGTTGAGGGTGCCGCCGACCACCTCGGCGCCCACGGCTTTGGCCACCGGTACCGGCTCGCCGGTGATCATGCTCTCATCCACATAGGACGCCCCCTCCACCACCGCGCCGTCCACCGGCACTTTCTCGCCCGGGCGGACCAGTACGACATCGCCGAGCGTGACCTCGTCCAGTGGCACCTCGACCGTCTCACCGCCACGCTGCACGCGTGCAGTCCGCGCCTGCAGCCCGACCAGGCGCTTGATCGCCTGCGACGTGCGGCCCTTGGCCCGCGCCTCCAGCGTGCGCCCCAGCAGGATCAGGGTGACGATCACAACGGCCGCTTCAAAGTAGACGTTGGCGGTGCCCGGCGGCAGCACGCCCGGGGCGAAGGTGGCGACCACCGAGTAGCCATAGGCCGCCGCAGTGCCGAGCGAAACCAGCGAGTTCATGTCCGGGGCGCCGCGCAGCAGAGCCGGCACGCCTTTGCGGAAGAAGCGCAGGCCCGGCCCGAACAGCACCAGCGTGGCCAGCGCGAACTGCAGGTACCAGCTGGTCTGCAGCCCAATGGTATGCATTACCCAGTGGTGCATGGCCGGGACAAGGTGCGAGCCCATTTCCAGAATGAACACCGGCAGGGTCAGTACCGCCGCCAGCAACAGGGAGCGGCGCAGCGCGCGGGCTTCACCTTCGCGGCGTTCCTCCTCCTGGTCACCGGCCGCAGCCGTGCTCACGCCTGCAACGCGCGCGGTGTAGCCGGCGTTTTCCACCGCAGCCACCAGATCAGCGGCGGAGACCGTACCGGCCAGATGGCGCACCTGCGCCCGTTCGGTCGCCAGGTTGACGCTGGCCGCGATCACGCCCGGCAGCTGCGCAAGGCCGCGCTCCACGCGACCAACGCAGGACGCACAGGTCATCCCGTCGATGCTCAGTTCGGTGGTGGCTTCGCGCACGGTGTAGCCCGCGCGTTCGATGGCACGGACCACCGCCTGAGGATCGGCCGCCCCGATGAAGCTGAGATCGGCCCGCTCGGTGGCCAGGTTGACCGACGCCGTCTGCACGCCGGGGACGGCGGTCAGCGCGCGCTCCACCCGGCCCACACAGGAAGCGCAGGTCATGCCCTCGATGGGCAGGCTCAGGCGGCTGAGCGGCGCGCCGGACCGGGAAGCAACAGAAGACATGGGGCAGTCCTTGGGTGAGGTTACCTGCCACCCTAAAGATTCCCATCATGGGAAGGTCAAGCCCCCTCTTAACGGGGACGGAGGTAATTATTAATCCCCTCCGTCCCCGTTAAGTAGCTACTGAGCGCCGTCGCGGGTGACCCGCCAGATCGTGTTGGAGAGGTCATCGGCAACGATCAGTGCACCGCGCGGGTCGACCGTGACGCCTACCGGGCGGCCGCGGGTCTTGCCGTCTTCGCCGAAGAAGCCACTCACGAAATCGATCGGCTCGCCGGCCGGACGGCCATTGCTGAAGGGCACGAACACGACTTTGTAGCCGACCGGGGGATTGCGGTTCCAGCTGCCGTGCTCGCCCACAAACACGCCATCGGCAAACTGCGTACCCATCACCTCGGACGAGAACGCCACGCCCAGTGCGGCCACATGCGAGCCCAGCGCGTAATCCGGTGCGATGGCCGAGGCGACCTTCTCCGGATTCTGCGGCATCACCCGGCGATCCACATTCTTGCCCCAGTAGCTGTAAGGCCAGCCATAGAAGCCGCCCTCCTTCACCGAGGTGAGGTAATCGGGCACGAGGTTGGGGCCGATCTCATCGCGTTCATTGACCACGGCCCACAGCGTGCCGGTGCCCGGCTGGATCGCCAGCGCGGTGGGATTGCGGATACCGGTGGCGTAATCCTTGTGCGCGCCGGTGGCCACATCGATCTGCCAGATCCGCGCGCGATCGATCTCCACCGCCATGCCGCGCTCGGTGATGTTGCTGTTGGAGCCGATACCCACATAGAGATAGCGGCCATCGGCGCTGGCGGTCATCGCCTTGGTCCAGTGATGGTTGATCGCCGCGGGCAGATCGGTCAGTTTCACCGGTGCGCCGCTCGCCTTGGTCTGGCCTTCCTGATAATCGAAGCGCACCACTGCGTCCTGGTTGGCCACGTAGATCGCATTGCCGATCAACGCCAGACCATAGGGCGCGTTGAGCTTGTCGGCAAACACCGTCTTCAGTTCGTAGGTGCCGTCACCATCGGCGTCGCGCAGCAGGGTCAGGCGGTTGCCGCTCTTGACCGCAGTGTTGCCCTTTGCCTTGATCTTGCCGGCGATGACATCCTTCGGTTTCAGATTCGGCGCGCTGCCGCCACGGCCTTCCGCCACCAGGATGTCGCCGTTGGGCAGGACCAGAGTCTGCCGCGGAATGCTCAGCTCCGTGGCAATCGCCGAGATGCGGTAGCCCTTGGGCACCGTCGGCAGGGTGTCGCCCCACTGCGCCGGCTTGGCGATGGTCATGTCCGGCATCAGCCCGCGATGCGGCTTGGGCATCTCCGGGTTGCCGCCGTACTGTTCCAGCTCGGGGGCCTTGCCGCTGCAAGCCGCCAGCGCGACCGCAAGCGCGGAAACCGAGAGCATCCGGATCGTCATCTGGCGGCTCATCGCACACCTCCCACGCGCAGGCTGGACAGGCCCACCCAGGTCGCGAGCAGCGCCAACACCGTCAGGATCACCGAGAGCACCAGGCCTGCCGGCATCACCGCCCACGCATCACGCGCATGGTGGAGACAGTTGATGAAACCCACGCCCCAGGTCACCGCCAGAATCACGACGTAGGCCAGGTTGCGGCTGCGACGGACCAGGCCGACGATCCCGCACAGCAGGGCGAGCGTTGTCATCACCATCGCGCCGATCAGCAGCCAAGAGGCAAAGTTCGCCCACTGGATCTCGTACGAACTCCAGTATGCGTAGTCCGCCAGCAGCGCCGCCAGGAACAACGGCAGCACCCCGCCCAATACAGCGGCGTGGAAGGGATGGATGACCCATGATCGGGTCAGGACAACGGTCGAAGCCATGGTGGTCTCCTGGTGAGGGGGCGAATCTCTCCCGATCCTGCCATCCCCGGTGTGATGGGGGTGCCCATGACTCACCGATCAGCACGATCCCAGTACGGCGGCGATCCGATCGCCTCGGTCAGGAAGGCCGACACCTCGCGGACCTTGCGTGAGCGCAGTCTGTTTTCCGGCGAGAGCAGCTGCAGATACACCCGTTCGGATTGCGGGGAGAACTCCCAGTCGCCGAGCAGCGTGACCATGCTGCCACCCTGCAGCGTTTCCGCATTGAACAGCCAGGTGGGGAACAGCACCACGCCGCGCCCTGCAATGGCCGCCGCCAGCAGCGCTTCGGCATTGTTGCTGCGCAGGGGGCCGGTCACGTTCAACGCCTTGAACGCCGCATCGGGGGTGGACCGGAAATACCACTTCTGGATGCCCAGCTGGCCCTTGTAGACCAGGCAGTGATGCTGCAGCAGATCCTCGGGGCACGACGGCGTGCCATGCGCGGCAAGATAGGCCGGGCTGGCGGCGAGGATGTTGCGGTGGGGCGCGATGACCTTGCCGATCAGGCCCGAATCCATCAGCAGCCCGACACGGATGATGATATCCACGCCTTCCTGGACAGGATCGATCAGCGTGTCGGTCAGGGTCAGCTCGACGATCAGCTCGGGATACTGTGCCTGCAACGTGTTGACGATGTGCGCGATGTGCAGCCGCCCCAGCGACTCGGGGGCATTGATGCGGATCAGGCCGCGCAGCGCGGCGTCGCGGCCTTCCAGCTGCCCGACCGCGTCATCGAGCAGGTCCACGGCGTCGCGCACCTGCTGGTGGAACTGCTCACCCGCTTCAGTCAACCGGACCGCCCGGGTGCTTCGGTAGAACAACTGGTGCCCCACGTCCTGTTCAAGCGCCGCGATGAAGCGCGACACCGATGAGGCTGGCACCCGGTGTTGCCGCGCCGTGGCCAGGAAGCTGCCGGTGGCGGCGACGCTGAGGAAATAGCGGAGGGCTTTGAGCTGCATGGTGGGCACCGTGGGACCTGATTGCTGTTTCAGCAATAGTCATTTGCCGAATCGCCGCATTGTGGCCGATATCGCACGCCCATACGATGAAGTGAAGCGCATGGCGGACCCGCCACGCCCTCCCCCCTCGCCCCCTCAGGAACCCCCATGAGCTCCCTTTTCAATACGTTCGACCTCGCGGGCATCCCGCTGCGCAACCGCGTGGTCATGGCCCCGCTGACCCGTGCACGCGCCCCGCAGGATGCCGCCGATGAGCGAACCGCCCTCTACTACGCCCAGCGTGCCACCGCCGGCCTGATCGTCAGCGAGGGCACGCCCATTTCCCGCGAGGGCCAGGGCTACCTGTTCAATCCCGGCATCTTCACGGCCGAGCAGATCGCCGGCTGGCGCCTGACCACCGATTCGGTCCATGCGCTGGGCGCCCGGATGTTCGCGCAGATCTGGCATGTCGGGCGCGTCTCGCACCCCACCATCCAGGCCAACGATGCGCGCCCGGTCAGCGCCAGTTCGAAGCTGCCGGTCGGCGCGCAGGCATTCGGCTACAACGAGCAGGGCCAACCTGCGCTGGTCGCCTCCCCTGCGCCGCGCCAGCTGGAGACCGATGAGATCCCCCGCATCGTGGCCGACTTCGCGCAGGCGGCTGCCAATGCCATCGAAGCCGGCTTCGACGGCGTGGAAATCCACGGGGCCAACGGCTACCTGCATGAGCAGTTCATCAATCCACAGGTGAATGACCGCACCGACCAGTACGGCCCGCAGTCGCTGGACAACCGCCTGCGCTTCACGCTGGAGGTGATCGATGCCGTGGTCGCGCGGATCGGCGCATCGCGTACGGCCATCCGGCTCTCGCCCTACGGCCAGTTGTTCGACATGCCGCACTACCCGGAAATCGACGCAACCTATACGGCACTGATCCAGGCCATCGGGCAGCGCGGCCTGGCGTATGTGCACCTGATGGACCAGTCCGGCTTCAAGGTCGGCCAGAAGTCGGTCGATGGCGCTGGCGATTCGGGCTTCAGCGGCCTGTTGCGCACGCTGAAGCCGCAACTGCCCGGCACCGCGCTCATCCTCGCCGGTGGCATGACCCGCGAGCGCGCCGAGCAGCTGATCGATGCGGGCCTGATCGACCTGGCGGCCTTCGGCGCCGCCTTCATCAGCAACCCGGACCTGGTGGCGCGCCTGCAGAACGGCTGGCCGCTGGCGCCCGCCGATCGGGACACGTTCTATGGCGGCGGCGCGGCCGGCTACGTCGATTACCCGGCGTACGCCCCGCGCCACGAACAGGCAGCCTCCGAGGCCGCCTGAGCAAACGGGTACGCGAACGGGGGGACATCCGTCCCCCCGTTTGTGAATCCTTGTGTGCGATGGCGGCGGCCGCTACTTGCCCGTCACCGCTTCCTGCAGCTTTTCCACCGCCTGGTCGGCCGTGAACGTGTTCGGCTTCTGGATCTTGGGGAAGTCCACGAACGTCTCGTTGAATTTCGTGAGCAGCGCGATCGCGCCATACACGATATAGACGTGGTTGATGTACCAGTCCCAATAGGTATTGGAGGTCACATCCGCGAACTCGTACGGATCGGTACGCAGGTTGTAGATCTTGGGAATGCGCATGACCGTGAACGGTTCGCGCCACAGCTGCATGGTGCCTTTGCAGCGCTGCTCGATGAACGTCACCTTCCAGTTGTCGTAGCGGATGCCGAGCATGTCGCCATCATCGGAGATGTAGACGAACAGCTTGCGCGGCGACTTTTCCTCCTTGCCGGTGAGATACGGCAGCAGGCTGACGCCGTCGATGTGGTTCTTGTAGGTACGCCCGATCGCCTTGACCCCTTTCTTGAGGTCGTTGACCACGCCCTTGTTGCCCGCCAGTTCCAGGAAGGTCGGCAGCCAGTCATGGTGCTGGACGATCTCGTTGGATACCGAGCCCGGCTTGATCTTGCCCGGGTAACGCACCACCAGCGGAATCCGGAACGCGCCTTCCCAGTTGGTGTCCTTCTCACTGCGGAACGGCGTCATGCCGCCATCCGGCCAGGAATTGCGGTGCGGCCCGTTGTCGGTGGAGTACACCACCAGGGTGTCTTCGGCGATGCCCAGCTCATCAAGATAATCGAGCAGCGAGCCGACGTTCTTGTCGTGGTCGATCATCGTATCGTGATACGGCGACTGCCAACGACCGGCCTGGCCCTTGCTCTCTTCCTTGGTATGCGTATACAGGTGCATATGGGTGAAGTTGACCCAGACGAAGAACGGCGTGTCGTCGTCGTTCGCCTTTTTGATGAAGCCCTTGGCGCGGTCGGCGAAGTCGTCATCGCAGGTCAGCATGCGCTTGCGGTCCAGCGGGCCGGTATCTTCGATTTTCTGCTTGCCCACCTTGCCCCAGCGCTTCTGGTCAGTGCTGTCATCTTTGTCGGTGGCGAAACTGTGGATCACACCCCGCGGCTTGATCGTCTCGATGAAATCGCCGAACTCGTCCTTGGGGAAGTAGTCGTACATCTCCGGCTCTTCTTCGGCATTGAGGTGGTAGAGATTGCCGTAGAACTCATCGAACCCATGGTTGGTGGGCAGCATGTGGTTCAGATCGCCAAGGTGGTTCTTGCCGAACTGCCCGGTGGTATAGCCCTCGTTCTTCAGCAGCGCGGCGATGGCGACGATCTTCTCGCTCATGCCGACCGGCGCGCCCGGAATGCCCACCTTCGACAGACCGGTCCGCAGCACGCTCTGCCCGGTGATGAAGGAGGACCGGCCGGCGGTACAGGACTGCTCACCGTACGAGTCGGTGAACATCATGCCCTCATTGGCCAGCCGGTCGATGTTCGGGGTCTGGTAGCCCATCAACCCGCGCGAGTAGCAGCTCAGGTTGGAGATGCCGATGTCGTCTCCCCAGATGACGAGGATGTTGGGCTTCTTTGCGGATGAACTGGGCTTCTTCTTTGCGGATGAGCTGGCCATGCACTTCTCCGACGACGGTGGTGCTCAATAGTCGGTGTGGGTCGCGATGGCGGCCAGCGTGTTTCTACTTAGATCGCATCAGTAAGTCTTCGCCTCTCCCTGCTCATCCTTCCCAGCTGATGCCTTTGGGCGCACTGGAGAACCCGGCGGCCCGCAGTGCGTCCATCGTTCCATCGCGCCGCGCCGGCGCATCGTTGATCAGCTCCACCGTGAACGAGATCCGCCGCCCCCGCCGCAGTGCACCGACCAGCGCCTGCGCCGCGACAGCCGTCGTGCCGGCCAGGGACACATCGTCCGCATCGAAGAACGTCAGCAGCTGGCGCCCCCCCTGGGCCAGGTACATCAACAGACGCCCACCACCGATCACCACCACGGCGCCGGCACGTCGCACCGGCCGGACCGCCGAGCCGTGCACCGGCCAGGGCACCACGGTACCGAACGGGTTGGCTGGGTCCACTGCGGACAGCCCGATCGCCACCTCGCCAGCACCGGGCCGCAGGGCCTCGGCGACGCCGCGCAGCCGATCCACGATCAGGCGATCGGCAAACTGGGCCCCGCCCAGCCCGTCCACGAAGCGCCCGCGCAGCACCCGGCCCGCATCCTCCATGCCGCGATACACCTGCTGCAGCGCCGGGAAGCCGCCGGCGATCCCTTCGGCCATCGCGGCCCCGCGGGTCACGATGCCGTACCGGTCCAGCAGCCCCTCGGCCAGCGCCACCGCGCGCGCCGTGTCACTGATCGCCTCACGCTGCAACAGCGACCAGCGCCCGGCCAGCGCGGGTGCCGCAAAGCTGGCGATCACGGCCGGCGCGCCGTCGGCCAAGGGCGTGTCGTGCATCGGGATGCCACGGACGCGTCGACCGCGCCGCGAGGCGCGCGCGACCCGCGGCCGTGGCGTGCGGGCCCCGGCCATGCCGCGCAGCGGCGCCCACAGATCCGTGGTCAGGTGCCCCGACCAGGCCAGGCCCCACAAGGCGTCGTGCAGCTGCGCGGCGGTGATCTCCATGGGCGGGTTGCCGGCCCGCGCCGCGTGCGTGCCCACCGCGGTGGCCAGCTGGCGCGCGAAGTACGCCCCCCCGTCGGCCAGCACCTGCAGCAGCGCGTCCTGCAGCGGCGACAGCGCGGTTGCCACCGCAAGCGCGGGCAGCGTTTCTGCCGCGAATTCCTGCAGGTGCAGCGAGACCAGGCCATCCTCCTCGCCAAGCCGCCCGTGCCCGGCCCACACCACGGTGCCCGTAGCGAGCAGCTCATCGAGCATCGCCGGCGCGTAATCGACCACGCGCGCAGGCAGGATCTGCTGTTCCCACACCGACGCCGGCAGCGCCACACCCGCCAGCAGGTCCACCACGCGCAGCACGCCGTCGATGCCCTCCAGCGCACCCGGCCCGCGGTGAGTGATGCCACGTGCAGCCTGTTCGGCATCGGCCAGCAGCCCATGCCGCTCCAGCAACAACAGGGCATAGGCGTCGCGCGTGACCGGCCGGGTCGCCTCGCGTGCCGCCTGCAGCGAGCGCACCCGCAACCGACGGAACACCGCCTCGCCCACCCATTCGTGACGGGCCAGCGGCGCCGGCTCGGCGGCTGCAAAGACGGCCTCGGCGTCGCGACGCGCCACACCGAAACGACCCTTGAGCAGCTTGCCCTGCGTTTCCAGCTGCGTGAGTGCCGCATCGGCCACGGCCACGCCCACTCCGAACGCGGCCGCCACCTCGGCCGTGGTGAAGGGCGCATGGGTGCGCGCATACCGGCCCAGCAGCTCGCCCAGCGGGTCCGATGAAGCCTGCAGGAAGGCCTCGGGGATGCCGCGCGGGAGGGTGACCCCCAGCGCATCGCGCAGGCGCGCGGCATCTTCGATGGCCGCCCAGTGCATGCGGCCGGCGATCTGGACCTGGATCGCACGCCGCTCAGCGGCGAGATCGTGCAGATGCCCAGCAGAATCCTCATCGACCCGCCGCAGCGCCATCGCTTCATCGGTGAGCGGGCCCAGTTCGCGCAGCAGATCGGCCGCCCCTTCCGTGCCGCGCGCTTGGCGGTCGGGCGCCAGGCGCTGCAGCTCGCTGCCCACCTGCTCCACCACGGCCGCATCCAGCAGTTCGCCCAGATCGACCTGGCCGAGCAGATCCCCCAGCAGGCCGCTGTCCAGTGACAGCACCGACGCGCGTCGCTCGGCCAGCGGCACATCGGTGCCGTACATGAACTCGGCGACGTAGCCGAACAGCAGGTTCGCCGCGAACGGCGACGGCACCTCGGTGGTGACATCGGCGATCGCCACGCGGCCGTCGGTGAGCCGCTGCATCAGCACGCCCAGCGCATCGAGATCGTAGACGTCCTGCAGGCACTCACGTGCGGTCTCGATCAGGATCGGGAACTCGGGATAGCCCTGCGCGATGGCCAGCAGTTCACCGGCGCGCAGGCGCTGCTGCCACAGCGGCGAGCGGCGACCCGGCGTGCGCCGCGGCAGCAACAGCGCGCGTGCGGCACATTCGCGGAAGCGCGCGGCGAACAGGGCCGAGCCGCCCACGGCGCGCGTGACGTCGCTGCGCAGCCGCTCGGGCTCAAACAGGAACAGCTCCGCGCCCGGCAGGCGCCCCTCCGCGTCGGGCAGCCGCGCGATGATGCCGTCGTCGCTGGCGACCACCGCCGGATCCACGCCCCAGCGTTCGCGGATGCGTGCGGCCACCGCCAGTGCCCACGGATCGTGTACGCGCCGCCCATACGGCGAATGCAACATCAGCCGCCAGTCACCGGCCTCATCGCGGCAGCGCTCCAGCACCAGCGTGCGATCGGTGGGCAGCACGCCGGTGGCCTCACGCTGTTCGGCCAGCAGGCCGGCGATGTTGGTGATCGCGTTGTCCGCCAATCCGCAGGCCTGCAGCCGCTCCCGCAGCCCGGCCGGCATGCCCGCTTCGGCGACACCGGCATCCAGCGCACCGATGAAGGCACCCACCGCCTCGCCCAGTTCGGCCGGGCGCCCCACGCCCTCACCGCGCCAGAACGGCAAGCGCGCCGAGCGCCCCGGCGCGGGAGTCACCACGACCTGGTCATGGGTGATCTGCTCGATCCGCCACGAGGTGGCGCCCAAGGTGATCACATCGTTGACCCGTGATTCGTGGACCATCTCCTCATCCAGTTCACCGACCCGGCGCGACCCGGCACGCTCCTCGCCTTCCGGAAGCACCACACCGAACATGCCGCGGTCCGGGATGGTGCCCCCGCTGGTGACCGCCAGCTGTTTCGCGCCCGGCCGCGCGCTCAGCGAACCGGTGTCGCGGTTCCAGACCAGCCGCGGGCGGAAGCCGGCGAAATCATCGGAGGGATAACGCCCGGCCAGCATGTCCAGGGTGGCATCGAACGCGCTGCGCGGCAGCGAACGGTACGGCGCGGCACGCCGTACGCGCGCATACCAGGCGTCCACGTCCAGTGTCTCCATCGCCGCGGCGGCCACTGTCTGCTGGGCCAGTACGTCCAGCGGGTTGCGCGGCGGATCGATCGCTTCGATCTGACCGGCCAGCATGCGCTCCACCGCCACGGACGCATCGATCAGGTCGCGCCGTGTGCGTGGGTAGACCAGGCCGGTGGAGATGCCCCCGACCTGATGGCTGGCCCGCCCCACCCGCTGCAGCGCGCTGGCGACCGAAGGCGGCGCGGCGACCTGGATCACCAGATCGACCAGCCCCATGTCGATGCCCAGCTCCAGGCTGGAGGTGGCCACGACACAGCGCAGCTCGCCGGCCTTGAGCGCCTGTTCGATCTCGCGGCGCTGTTCCTTGGAGACCGAACCATGGTGCGACCGGGCGATCAGCGCGTCCGCTCCGGCGGCCCGCCCGGCGGTGCCGCCGTTGAACGACCCGTAGTGCTCGGGGGCAGCCGCCGCTATCGAGGCAAGCGCCGGGAGCTGGCCACGGGCGACACGGTCGGCATGCAGTTCATTCAACCGGGCAGTCAGCTTTTCGGCCACGCCCCGTGAGTTGGCGAACACGATCGTCGAACGTCGCGCCAGCACCTGGTCCAGGATGCTGGCCTCCACATGCGGCCAGATCGAGCCGACCCGGCCGGCGGACGCGGGTGCATCGGCGGCCGCGGGATGCGGCGGAATGTCGGCCATGTCCTCGACCGGCACCACGATCCGGACCTCCAGCGCCCGCTGCGACGGTGGATGGACCACGCTGACCGGACGGTCGCCGCCAAGGAACCGCGCGACCTCCTCCACCGGGCGCACCGTGGCCGAGAGCCCGATGCGCTGCGCGGGCACCTGCAGCAGGGCATCCAGGCGCTCCAGGCTCAACGCCAGGTGGGTGCCGCGCTTGCTGCCGGCCACCGCGTGGATCTCATCGATGATCACGGTATGCACATCGCGCAATGTCTCGCGCGCCTGTGAGGTGAGCATCAGGAACAGCGATTCGGGCGTGGTGATCAGGATGTCGGGCGGACGCCGCAGCAGCCGCGCTCGCTCCGCCGGGGTGGTGTCCCCGGTCCGGATCGCGACGGACAGGGTGACCGCCGGATCGCCGCGTCGCTCGCGTTCGGCACTCACCCCCTGCAGGGGCCTCTGCAGGTTGCGCTCGACATCGGCGCCGAGCGCCTTGATCGGCGAGAGATACAGCACACGGGTGCCGCGCTTGGTGGACGTGGCCGTCGCGGGCCGCCCACCGCCCTGCTGCTCACCGCTGCGGAACAGCTGGTCGATCGCGTGCAGGAACGCGGCAAGGGTCTTGCCCGAGCCGGTCGGCGCGATGACCAGGGTGTGCTGGCCGGCGCTGATCGCCGCCCAGGCATGGTCCTGCACTGCCGTGGGCGCAGCGAAGGCTGCCGTGAACCAATCGCGCGTGGCCGGGGTGAAGGTGGCCAGTGCGCCGGGGGCGGGGTCGTTCGAGGTGGGCATGGATCCGGATGTCGTGGGGCGCTCGCCCAGCGACGGCCGCGAGCGCAATGGAACCAGACTAGGGTAAGCCGCGTCGGACATCCGTCAATCGGCGCGGGACCGACGTGTCTCCGGCTGGCGCCGCCCGCCCCTGAGCCCCCGCCACTCGTCCCTTCATCACCGACATCCGGCCCCAGGCCAGGGCCGGCGGGCCTCTGCGGGAACACACTCGCTGGCATCGACCCCGCTGCTGCCGCAGGAACCACCCTCATGAAACGACGCGATTGCCTCAAGGCCGGGCTGACCCTGCCGCTGCTGCCGATGCTGCTCAAGGCCGGCCCTGCCTTCGCAGCGACGCGTGCGAGGGTCCGGCCGGGCGCTGCGGGATGGCCCGCTGCCGCCGAGTGGGACCGATTGTCGCGTGCCGTCGGCGGTCGGCTGTCGGTGCCGCAGTCCCCCTTCCTCGCTGACGCCGCCACCCGCACCGCCGCGCTGGAGCAGCTGCAGAATCCATTCTTCCTCGGCGATGCGCCCGCGCTCACCCAGACCAGTGGTTACTTCGGCGCGTGGCGGTCAGTGCCCAGCGCGAAGGTGGTGGCCGCCACCAACAGCGCCGATGTGGCCGCGGCGGTGAACTTCGCCCGCACCCACCGCCTGCGCCTGGTGGTCAAAGGCGGCGGGCACAGTTATCACGGCACCTCCTGCGCGCCGGATTCGCTGCTGGTCTGGACCCGCGCGATGAACCAGGTCGAGCTGCACGATGCCTTCGTCGCCCACAACGCCCACGCGGGCACGGCGCCGCAGCCGGCGGTCAGCGTAGGCGCCGGGGCGATGTGGATCGATGCCTACGATGCGGTCACCACCCGCGGTGGGCGCTATGTCCAGGGCGGCGGCTGTACCTCGGTGGGCGTGACCGGCCTGGTCACCGGCGGCGGCTTCGGCAGTTTCTCCAAAGCGCATGGCACGGCCGCGGCCAGCCTGCTCGAAGCCGAGATCGTCACCGCCGACGGGCAGATCCGCACCGTCAACGCCGACAACGACCCGGACCTGTTCTGGGCCTTGAAGGGCGGCTGCGCGGCGAGTTTCGGGATCGTCACCCGGATGACGCTGCGGACCCATGACCTGCCCGATACCTTCGGCGGCGTATCCTGCCAGATCCAGACCAGCGACGACGCCAGCTGGCAGGCACTGGCGGCGGAGATGCTCCGCTTCTACCGCGACACGCTGTGCAACCCGCATTGGGGTGAGCAGTTCACCTTCAAGGACACGCGCCGGCTGTCGATCTCGATGGTGTTCCAGGGCCTGTCGCGCGACGCGGCCGAAGCGACCTGGACGCCGTTCCTGGACTGGATCCGCGCCCGGCCGGCCTACACCATCACCGAACCCTTGCAGGCACTGGCGATGCCGGCCAGAGACTTCTGGGACGCGGACTTCTTCCGCCAGCACGCCCCTGCCCTCATCGCCGAGGACACCCGCGATGGCGCCTCCTCCCGGCACATGCTGTGGAAGGGCGACCAGGGCCAGGTCGGCTGGTTCCTGCATGGCTACGCATCGGCCTGGCTGCCGTCGGGATTGTTGGACGATGCCCAGCGTGAGCAGGCGGCCGCCGCGATCTGTGCCGCCGCCGATCACATGGATGTCGGCCTGCACTGCAACAAGGGCCTGTTCGGTGCACCGGCGGCGGCGCTGGCCGCCAGCCGCGACACGGCCACCCATCCGGCCGTGCTGGACGCCTTCGCGCTGGCGATCATCGGCAATGCCAGCGGGCCGGTGTATCCGGGCCTGGGGCGCACGGTGGACGAGCCCCGCGCACGCCGGGGCGCCTTGAACGTGGCGCGCGCCTACCAGGCCCTGAGCGTGGTGGCGCCCTCGGCCCCGGCCTATGTCTCGGAGAGCGATTACTTCCAGGAGGACTGGCAGCAGGCCTTCTGGGGGCCGAACTACCCATTGCTGCAGGCCGCCAAGCGCCGCTACGATCCGCAGGGGCTGTTCGTGATCCATCACGGTGTGGGGAGTGAGGACTGGAGCGCGGACGGCTTCGAGCGCATCGGCGGCTGACGGCGCGTCAGGCAGTGTCTACGCCGCCGCCCCACCCTGCGCCTTGCCCAGCTGGGCGAGCACGCTGCGCAACGCCTGCTGCGCACGCCGGTTCTCCGCCGGCGTGCCGACGGTGATCCGCACCCAGGTGTCATACGGGGCGAACACACGGGCGATGCGCACGCCCTGTTGCAGCAGCCCGGCGGCGACGGCTGCATGGGGGTGCCCGGTATCGACGAACACGAAATTGCCGGCCGCTTCGGTCGAGCGCAGGCGCAGCCCGCTCAGGACCTGCTGCCAGTGCTGCCGCTCCGCCGCCACGCTGCGCCGGACCTGGGCCACGTGGGCGGGATCGGCGAGTGCCGCCGAGGCGGCGGCCAGCGACAACTGGTTCTGCGCGTGCGCGCCGCCGACGCCGCGCTGGCGCAGTGCCTCGGCGAGCGCCGCAGGCACCAGTGCATACCCGACCTGCAGCCCGGCCAAGGCATGGATCTTGCCCAGCGTGCGGAATACCACCACGTTCTTGCCCTGCCGCAGCAGGCGCACCGCGCTCAACGTGGCGGCATCCTCGCGGTAATCGAGGTATGCCTCATCGACGATCACCAGCGTGCGCGCCTGCGCGGCGCTCACGAAACGATCGAACTCGGCCCCGGGGCTCAGCGTGCCGGACGGGTTGTGCGGATTGACCACGAACAGCGCGCGGGTATCCGGCGCGATCGCCGCCAGCAATGCGGGCAGATCATTCTCCAGCCGCGCGTTCAACGGCACTTCCACCGCCCGGCCGCCAAAGGGCCTGGCCGCATCCACCAGGGCGCCATACCCGGGCACCGAGTAGATGAACCCGCCCGCGCCCTGGCTCAGCGCAAGATGCTGGCCGAAGGCTTCCAGCACTTCACCAACGATGACCTGTTCGGGCGCGACCCCTTCCAGCGTGCCGATCTGGCTCTGCAACGCCTGCAGCTGCGCGGCGCTGACGTACCGCGGCGCCTCCACCAGCGCGCGCTGTACCGCGGGCCCGACCCGAGGTGACGGGCCGTAGCTGCTTTCATTGAGATCCAGTCGCAGCAGGTCCGTGGTGCTTCCGGCGGCCGTCACGGCTGCCGGCGCGGCCGGCGCAGCGGAACCAGCGGCCGGCGCCAGCGCGACCGCTGCGGCACTGGTCAGCCCGGCGCGCAGCCAGTGGCGGCGCTGCGGGTCGGCAGGCAGGTGGCCTGCAGTCGTGGAACGGGTCATTGGAAACGGGCCTCCAGGCGTGCGTAGTAGTAGGTGCCACTCCAACCGAACGGCGACAGCTCGCTGTACGGGAACACGCCAAAGGTATCGGCGCCGGAGACCTGTGGGGTGGTGGCGATGTTGCGGGTGGGATAGGTGTTGAACAGATTGTTGGCGCCCAGCACGAGAGTGACCGTCTCGGTCGCGCGGAAGGCGATGTCCAGATCGGTGACCCAGCGCGCCTCCAGTGTCTGGATCACGTCGACATTGCCAGCACTACCCGCTTCGGTCGGCAGCGTGCGGAACCGGGTCGAGCCCTGGGCAAAGGCGGCGACATTGGCCGCGCTCTGGTTGGTCGCCGCCACGCCTTCGATCTCGCCATAGCGATGCGTGCCCAGGTGGATGCCCCAGCGGCCGACATCCCACCCCAGCGCGAGCGTCAGGTTGTCGCGCGGCTGGCCTTTCTCCACGCGGGTGCGCTCGGTGACATCGAACAACGGCGTGCGCACGCCGAGCGCGGTCAGCTGCGCCGGGGTCGAGGCGACATGGGTCAACTCGGTCTTGTTGCGGTTGTAGGCCACGGTGGCGGTGAGCCGGCCATAGTCCGCCAGCTCCCAACGGTAGCGCGCGGAAGCGTCCACGCCGGTGGTGCGGGTATCTGCGGCGTTGCTGAAGTAGCGCACGCTGGTCACGCCGGGCGAGCCCAGTGCGGCCAGGTAGTCACGGATCGCGGTGGACCCGGCTGCATCGACGAAGTTGCTGGAAAGAAAGATCCGGTCGTCGATGTCGATCCGGTACACATCCACCGACGCGCTCAGCCCACCGATGCCCCAGGTGAGGCCCGCGGTGAGGTTGGTCGCCTGCTCCGGCTCCAGCGAGCGCGCCCCGAGGGCACGCGCTTCCACCGTGTCCACCGGTGCGGTGCGCACCAGCACGTACTCGGGCACCCCGGTCACCGCGTTGTTGAGCGTGCGGCTGCTGGTCGAACTGAAGTACTGCTGGGCCAAGGCCGGCGCATGGAAGCCGGTGCTGACCGAGGCGCGCACCGCCACCCCGCCGTCGAGCTGGTAGCGCAGGGCCAGCTTGCCGTTGGTGGTGCTGCCGAAATCGCTGTAGTCCTCCCAGCGCCCGGCCAGCGAGACCAGGAAGCGATCCGTCACATCGGTTTCCGCTTCGGCGTAGGCCGAGACGTTGTGACGGTGATGGTTGCCGGCGTCCGCCGGCTGGATGCCCGCGAAGCCCTGCGAGCCGATCGTCGGCACCGCGCCGGCCGACGGGCCATCAAGCACCCGCGCTGGCCCCCAGACGTACGAGTTCAGCTCACCGGGTGAAATGCCGTAGGTATCGCGGCGGAACTCCGCCCCGAGCGCCAGCCGCAGCGGTGCATGCCAACCCAGCTCGATACTGTTGTTCGCATCCAGATTGGTGGTCCACTGCGAGGCCTCCAGCGCGCCGTTGTAGAACGCGGTGGGGCTGGCCGCACCCAGCGTGGCGTTGAGCGTGTTGCGCGTACGGTAGACCAGCTTGTTGCGGCCGTAGACGCTGCTCAGGTCCCAATGCCAGTCGCCGAGCAGACCTTTGATGCCTGCGCCGAGCGAGGCGTTGGTGCTCTGGGTATCGACCCACGGCAGGAACCCGTCCGGGTAGATCGCGCGCACGTTCTCGACCTGGCCGGCGCGGCGCAGGGAGGCGTTGGAACTGCCCTCGCTTACCCCGTAGCCGCCGAACGCATACGCCTCCAATCCCTCCGCCCAGGCGAGCGGCTTGCGCAGGTTGCCAAACACGGTCTTTTCCACGGTGTCGGCCGAGTCGGCGAAGCGCCACAGGGCATCGCGGTCGATGGTGGCTTCGCGTGGGTCGGCCACTGCACCCGCCGCCGCGCCCCCGATCGGCGCCAGGCCGGTGCCGGAGCCGAAGGTGCCCGACGGCGCCACCGGCGCACCGTTGCGGCCGATCCCGAAGTACTGCTGACGGGTATCGGGCAAGGCGCGGTTGGCTGCCTTGCGGTCACGATAATCCCAGGTGAGGTGCAGGCCGCCGCCCTCGGCAAAGGCCACGCCGGTGTCCAGGGCGACGGCCGTGGTGCCACCACCGCCATCGCGGGTGGTGCCGCGGCTGACCCGCCCTTCGAAGCCGGCATCCTCGCGCAGCACGATGTTGATCACCCCGGCAATCGCATCGGAACCGTACTGGGCAGACGCGCCATCACGCAGTACTTCAATCCGCTCGATCGCACTCACCGGGATCGCATTGAGGTCCGTGGAGACCGCGCCTTTGCCCACCGTGCCGCCGGTGTTGACCCACGCACTGGCATGCCGCCGCTTGCCGTTGACCAGCACCAGGGTCTGATCCGGCGAGAGCCCGCGCAGCGTCGCCGAGCGGATGTGGGTGTTGCCGTCCGGTGTGGTCGGGTGCGGGAAGTTGAACGAGGGCAACAGCGACTGCAGGATCTGGCTGATATCGGTGTAGCCGCTGCTGCGGAGGTCCTGCGCGCTCAGCACATCGATCGGCACCGGCGATTCGAGCACGGTGCGGGCCTGGTTGCGGTTGCCGAGGACGGTGAGCTGGTCGAGCTGGGTGACCGCCGGCGCACTGGCCGCGGTTTGAGCATGGACCGGAACGGCGGTGAACAGACTGGCAAGCACGGCGACGGACAGACGGCGACGTCGCAGCAGAGTGGCGCGAGGATTCATGACAACTCCGAAGAGATCGGGCATCACGCCCGAAGAAGACGATGGAACAGCGCAGGCGGTACGTCAGCGGCGACATCGCCGTGGCAGATTCGAAGCAGGCAAGACACGTCCCCAGGTGACCCTGCCGGACATGTTGCAAACTTGTTGCAGAGCGTCAATCGGTACGGACACATGCATTCGCGCCGGGTTGCGCAGGTGGGTAACGAGCGCGGGGCAAGTCACTGATTTCATTCGGCGCGGCCAACGGCGTCGCACCAATGTCCCGGCACCAACAGTCAGATGACCTGGGCACAGTCGCTGTCGGCCAACTACACCGACGGTATCGTGGTGCTGCACGACGGCGTGGTGGTCTACGAACGTTACAGCGGCTGCCTGGACGAGCACGGCCAGCACGGCGCGATGTCCGTCAGCAAGTCGATGACCGGTCTGCTCGGCGAGATGCTGGTCGCCGAGGGTGTGATCGATGAAACCCAGCGCGTCAGCGCGATTGTTCCCGAGCTGAAGGACAGCGCGTTCGGCGATGCCACGGTCAAGCAGGTGCTGGAGATGACCACGGCACTGCGCTACAGCGAAGATTACGCCGACCCCAACGCCGAGGTATGGGCGTTTTCCGCCGCGGGCAGCACCCTGCCCCCTGCCCCCGGCTACACCGGGCCGCGCAGTTACTACGATTACCTGCAGACCGTGCAGAAGCAGGGCCGCCACGGCGAGGCTTTCGGCTACAAAACGATCAACACCGACGTGCTGGGCTGGATCATCGCCCGGCGTACGGGGCAGTCGGTTGCACAGGTGCTGCAATCGCGGATCTGGCAACGCCTTGGCGCCGAGCAGGACGCGTACTACACCGTTGATTCCACCGGCACACCGTTCGCGGGCGGCGGCTTCAATGCCGGCCTGCGTGATCTGGCCCGCGTCGGCCAACTGCTGCTCGACGACGGCAAGGTCAACGGCCAGTCCATCCTGCCCGCCGCAGCGATCGCCCGGATCCGCGCTGGTGGCAACCAGCAGGCCTTCGCCAAGGCCGGCTATCCACAGCTGCCGGGCTGGAGCTACCGCGGCATGTGGTGGATATCGCACAACGACCATGGCGCCTACATGGCGCGCGGCGTGCACGGCCAGGCGCTGTACATCGATCCCACCGCACGCGTCGTGATCGCGCGGTTCGGCTCGCACCCGGTGGCCGGCAACAGCGCCAATGACCCGACCACCCTGCCGGCGTTCGATGCCGTGGCGCGCTATCTGATGGAGCGCCACTGACGGCGCAGTGACAGCCCACGATGCCTGCACCTCACCGGCAGGCATCGTGCACGAGGTCATCCATCCGCCGGCTCAGCGCCAGGCTCGGCCGGTCACCCGCCTTCGTGTAGGTTGTCTCGCGCTGGCGTCGCGCGGCATCGCACCGGACCGGATCGGCATGCACGGAGATCACTGCACCCCGGAGGGCGGGTGCCGGCCGCACGTTGCGGCGCGGCGACCCGCGCGCGCGCGCCGGTGCAGTCTCCGCGCGCCGTTTGGCCTTGAGCTCCTGGCGAAGCGATTCGATGTACAACGCATTGGCGCGCGTATCCACAGGCGGCGGCATGTCACGGATGCGCTCGGTCTGGCCGGTGCACGGCGTGGACTGGTACTGACGGCGGCCTTCCACGACACAGGTGTGCACCTGCCGCGGAGAAGCCTCGCTCGCTGCAGCGCTCATCATGATGGCCAACATCCACACAGGCATGGCTCAGCTCCCTCCAGGAGGCTGCAGCATCTCCCCGGCCCATCATCCCCGGCCGTGAACTGCCGCACGCTGGACGCGCGACGCGCATGATCCCGACACGGAGTCAGTGCTACGCCCTACCCCGATCCTACTATGCCCCGGCAATGCATCGTCACGGATACCGGCCGCCCAGCTGTCTTCGGTGATGCCCAGTTCGGCCAGCTGTGCGGCGGAGAAGGCGTTCTCGCGGGTGCGTCCGCGCAGATCAATGCAGGCAGCGGCATCGTCAGGCAGTGCACGGCGGTAGTGAAGGTGATTTACCATGGCGCAAGGATTGCAGTGAGTTTCAGCCGGTGAGCATACGCGAGCGCCACCCTTCCAGCCGCATTGCCTCGGATAATGACTTCTGGCGCGACCCCCAGCTGCCCTGGGTTGAGTCACGCCGCGCGTGCCACAGCCGGGCCTGTTACCGCCCGCACAGTCATCCAACCTGGTCGATCGGTGCCGTGGACGCGGGTGAGAGCATTTTCAGCGGCGCGCCTGGCGGACAGCACCGCCTTCAACCAGGCACCTTGGTCATCGTGCCGGCGCACCGTGTACATGCCTGCAATCCAGCGCCCAACACCGCGTGGAGCTATCAGATGCTGCATCTGGATGCGGCCTGGGTGGCGGCAGTCACAGAAGACAAGCACTCCATCGACAAAGAAGGCCCAACGGTGCCGCTGATCCGGATCGACCACAGCCTTGCGCGCTACCGGACGTTCTGCGACATGAATGCCCTGCTGTTTTCCAGCGCCGATCCCGGAGAAAAAGAAGCAGCTGTCGTCGCTTTCATCGCCGATCTCGACGTCACTGCCGGGGCGCCGGTTCCCGCCCCACACGCAAGCGCAGCGCAACACCGGCGACTGCAGCCAGCATTCGCCCTGCTGGACGCCGCGCCGATGTCGAGCGTGTCGCTGGCCGATCTGGCCACATGCACGGGGATGGACCGCTACGCGATGATCCGGGCGTTTCGCAATGCCACTGGGCTGACACCACATGCCTGGCAGCTCAATCGGCGGATCAATCTCGCCCGCGAGCGCCTTGGTCAAGGGCAACCGCTGGCCGAGGTCGCACACGCGCTCGGCTTTGCAGACCAGAGCCATTTCCAGCGCCTGTTCAAAGCTCACGCCGGTGTTACGCCAGGCCGTTATCGCCGCTGAGTACTGCGCAATATCGTGCAATACATCAACACGCAACATCGGCACAGTCAGGTGCCCCGTTGAAGCCTGCCCGCCCCCATGGAACAGTTTCTGCTCGTTGCTGCCGTGCACTTTCTGGCGTTGCTGTCGCCCGGGCCGGACTTCTTCCTGATCACCCGCACCGCAATCCATCAGGGCTGGCATGTTGCAAGCGGCGCATGCATCGGGGTTGCACTGGCCAATGGGGCCTATATTGCGCTGGCATTTTCCGGCGTAGCGGGGCTGCAATCCGGCAGCGCGCTTTTTCAGGTGATCCAGATAGCGGGCTGCGCTTTCCTGCTCTACATCGGCGTGCTGTTCCTGCGCCATGCCGGGACCGCCTCACTGCGTCTGCCGGGTGAGCAACCGGGGGAGCTGTCCCGCCCGGCACCGAGATCTGCGTGGTCCCGTGCCTTCGGGCTGGGTGCAATGTCCGCCCTGCTCAACCCCAAGAATGCCCTGTTCTACGCCAGCCTCGCGGCCATGTTGAGCGGGCCGGACAACAGCGCCGGAACACGGTGGTTCTACGGGGTGTGGATGTTCGCGGTGGTGCTCGGCTGGGACCTGTTGGTGGCCGGTATGGTTGGGCGTGCAGCAGCGATGGACCGATTCAACGCAGCGCTGCCGTGGATCGAGCGCCTGTCTGGCGTGCTGCTGATCATCCTGGCACTGGCGGTATTGGGCGCGATGGTGATCTGAGCAGCTTCGACGCCTGTGACCCAAACGCCGCGGGGGGGGGCGCG